>CBIFVW010000279.1:0-3823 GCA_966186155.1 uncultured Sphingomonas sp. | reverse complement strand
GTCAGCAGCGCGTCCTTGCCGCGATCGGCGAAGCTGCCGGGCGCGCGGATATAGTCGCGCACCTCGAACAGCACGTTCTTGAGCATCGCATAGGCGGCCGGGCGGCTGCCGCCGGCCGCCCGCGCCCCCGCCTCGCCCCATTCCATGAACTGGAAGGCCCGCGGCTTCGCGACCGCGTCCATATCGGCGCCGAGATCGATCACCGCGCCCTGGCCGGCGAAGATCGACCCCGAATTGTCGGGCGCGACCACCGCGCGAGTGATGCCCTCGGCGCGATTGATCGCGATCGTGCTGGTCTTGGGATTGACCGCGGGCGCGACGTCGATCGCGGCATGGAAGGCCGAGCCGCTCGCGGCGCTGTCGTTGGTCGCGTCGACGCCGTCGATCTCGACGATGCCCATGCGG
Organism: uncultured Sphingomonas sp.; assembly: GCA_966186155.1. Taxonomy (GTDB): domain Bacteria; phylum Pseudomonadota; class Alphaproteobacteria; order Sphingomonadales; family Sphingomonadaceae; genus Sphingomonas. The sequence continues at coordinate 3,418 of CBIFVW010000279.1, read as the reverse complement.
GTGAAGCCGGCGAAAATGCCCGGCGAGACCCATTTGCCGCCCGCGTCGACCACGCGGACACCGGCGGGCACCGCGACGCCCGGGCCGGCAGCGACGACCTTGCCGTCGCGGATCACGACGGTGCCGCCGTCGACCGGCTGCGATCCGTCGCCGATCACGAGCTTCGCATTGGTGATCGCGACGGTCTGGGCAGCGGCGGGCGCGGCGAAGGCGAGCGCCGCGACGGCGCCGAGAAGGAGCTTCCTGTTCATCACTTCACATCCCCCTCGCCCGGCTGGCCGAGCTCGAAATCGGAAACCGGCCGACGCTTCGGATCATTGGCGTCGAACAGCAGCGCGCCGTCGACCCAAACCTTCTGCGGGCGGGTGTAGACGCTGAACGGATTGCCGTTCCACAGCACGACATCGGCCATCTTGCCCGGCTTGAGGCTGCCGGTCTTGTCGGCGATGCCGAGCGCCTTGGCGGGATTGATCGCGAGCCAGGTCCAGGCGCGCTCCTCGCTGATGTTCATCCCGGCCTTGATACCGGACGCCCGCGCCTTGGCGACTTCCTGGTTCAGGCGCTGGATGCCGTTCGCGTCGTCCGAATGGATCATCGCGCAGGCGCCCTCCTTGTCGAGAATGGCGAGATTCTCGGGGACCGCGTCATAGGCTTCCATCTTGAAGCCGTACCAATCGGCCCAGACCGCCGCGCAGGTGTCGTTCGCCTTCAGGAGGTCGGCGATCTTGTAAGCCTCGACCGCGTGGTGGAAGGCGGAGACATGGTAGCCGAACTCCTTGGCCATATCCATGACGATGGCCATCTCGTCGGCCCGGTAGCAATGGTTCTGGACGAGGATCTCGCCCTCGAGCACGCCGCGCAGCGTGTCCATCGCGATGTCGCGCGACGGCGCCTCGCCGCCCTTCTCCTCATATCTGTCCCAGCGACGCTTGTACTCGGCCGCGCGCGCCCAGGTCTGGCGGTCGACGGCGATATTGCCCATGCGGGTGGAGGGCATGCGGCCCTTCGCGCCATAGACGCGCTTGGGGTTCTCGCCGCACGCCATCTTGAGGCCATAGGGCGCGCCGGGGAACTTCATTCCCTGCATCGTGCGGGCATAGACATTCTTCACGACGACCGAGCGACCGCCCATCAGATTGGCCGAGCCCGGCAGGATCTGCAGCGTGGTGACGCCGCCATTGGCGAGCGCGCGGCCGAATCCCGGATCCTGCGGCCACACGCTGTGCTCCGCCCAGACCTCGGAAGTGACGGGTCCGGTCATCTCGTTGCCGTCCGAGTTGGCGGGGACGCCCGGAGAGGGATAGTCGCCGAGGTGGCTGTGGATGTCGATCACGCCCGGCGTGACGTACTTGCCCTGCCCGTCGATCACCTGCGTGCCCGCGTCGGCGGAGAGGTTCTGCCCCACCGCGACGATCTTGCCGTCGCGGAACAGCACCGCGCCATTGTCGACTCGTCCGCCCTCGCCGTCGAGGATGGTGACGTTGGTGATCAGCGTCGGCGCGCCCGGATAGGCGTGATAAGTCGAGGGATAGGGGTCATGGCTGTACCCCTTGCCCTTGCCCGGCCCGCTCGGCGCGGGATCGGAGGAAGCGGTCTGTGCCCTGCCGCCGCCGGCGGCGCATGCGGACAGCCCGGCAAGGGCTCCCACGATCATCAATGTGCGGATCAAGCGCGACTCCTCCCCTTGCCGTAACGTTTTGGTGATCGCGCAGGACTACGCACCTTGGCAAGCCCACCCGTTGCAACGGAGATTCGAACCATGCCGGATAAGCCCATTTTCTCCTGAGCTTGATTGATGTTATTGACACGACCCGCAGGGGGAGATGCGTAAATTGCGCGTATCTGCGGTCCAGGCGGCCTCGACAGGCGAGGCCGCACCGGTGAACCATCGGATCGCGGTCTTCCTGGCCGCGGTGGCGCTGGGATGCAGCCTGGCCGCGCTCGCCGGCTGGACGTTCGCCTGGCCGGCGCTGCGCGGCTTCGGCTTTTCCCGCTATCCGATATGGCCCTGGACGACGCTGGGCTTCGCCGCCCTCTCGCTCGGCTTCCTCTTCTCGCTGCACGAACGGCCCAAGCTGGCCATGGCCTGCTGGTCGGTTCCGCTGACGATCGCGCTGGTATCGCTGTTCGAACGCTGGTCGGGCGTCGATCTTGGCGTCGACCGGCTGCTCTTTCCCAACGCCGTCGCCGCCTATCCCATGCCCACGCCCGGGCGGACCGGGATCAATCCGGCCACTGTGTTCCTGCTCCTCGTCACCGCGGGACTCAGCGTCCACTTGCGCAACTGGCTGTCGCGCGAGGCCGGCAGCCTGATCGCGACGATCGCGCTGGGCCTGGCCGCGGCCACCGCGATCATCATCCTCTTCTCGCACCCCGGAAATCGCGAGCTACCGCTGTTGGCCACGTCGATCCCGGCGGCGGTGATGTCGGTGACACTCGCGCTCTCCTTCATCGCGCGCAACAGCGGGTTCGGCTGGGTCCGCGACCTCCTGCGCGATCGCTCCAACCGCAGGGTGTTGCGCATCCTCCTGCCCGCGGCGCTCTTCCTGCCCGTGCTCCCCACGCTGCTGGAGATCACCGTCGCGCGCCGGGGCACCTTCTCGCCGATGGTGAGCGAGCTGCTCGTGGTGCTCTGCAACGTGCTCGTGGTGGCGGCGATCGCCTATTGGGCGGTGACCCGGGTCGCCCGCGAGCAATCGGCGCAGATCGAGCTGAGCCAGGCGCTCGACGCCACCATGATCGCGATCACCGATCTCGACGGGCGGGTTCTCCATTGGTCGCGCGGCGCCGAGGAGCTCTATGGCTGGACGCCGGCGGAGGCGGAAGGGCAGTACAAATATGCACTGCTCCGGTCGCGTTGCCAGAGCTGGGGACAGGACCTGCCCCGGCGCGGCGACGGGGACATGCTGGAGCTCGTCGAGGTCGCCCGCGACGGACGCGAGATCACCGTGCTCGAACATGTCCATCGCGTGACCACGCCGGGACGCGATCCAGTGCTCGTGCTCAAGATGACGGATGTCTCCGAGCGCGTGCAGGCGCTGGAGGAGCTGCGCGAGAGCGAGGAGCGGCTCGCCATCGCCACCGCGACGCACGAGGTCGGCGTGTTCGAATGGGATATCGCCTCCGGCCGCATCAACTGGTCCCCGGGTGCGGAGCAGCGGCTGGGAATCGTGCCCGGCAGCATCGCCAGCTTCGAGAGCTGGCGCGCCCAGGTCGATCCGTCCGACGTCGAGGAAGTGATGCAGACGATCGAACGCACGGTCGCGGACCGGGCGGACCGATTCGGCTTCCGCTACCGCTTCCTCCATCCGAACGGCAATGTCCGCGCGGTCGAGGGATCGGCGCGCGCCTTCTATGATTCCGGCGGCCAGCTGGTGCGCGCGGTCGGCGCGATCCTCGACATCACCGAGCGCGAGGA
>CBIFVW010000278.1:0-3841 GCA_966186155.1 uncultured Sphingomonas sp. | reverse complement strand
ACGCCAAATTTTTTTCGTTCCGCGTTCGTTCCCTTGCGTTTCCGGAACGCTAGGAAAGTCCGTGCGTCGCGGCGCTGCAGCACTTCGCGCCCGTCCACGAACCGAGTCTTTTTAGCGACGAAACGTTGTGGACATTAACCATTTCCCATCTTGTGCCCGGACTCGGTTTGGCACAATCTGTTGTGGTTGCACTAAGGGGCAAGGCTCAAGCACTGGTGGACTCGCCGCCGCATACCCATATGCGGAGCGGGCGGATTCGTGCCTGGGCCAGGGTGCGATGGACATCTTTTGTTCTCGCGCCAGGCGTGCCGGGTGATACACTCGCCGCTTCGCCCCCGAGTCGAGCGATGCTTCCCTGCGGGGAAGCGCGTTGAAGTCAGTCAGGGGTGAGAGTCATGGAATTCAGGGACACGGACAACAGCGTGAACGAGACCGTCACCGAGAGCCCCGCCGCTGCGCCCAAGGCGGCCGCGAAGGCGCGCAAGAAGGCCGATTCGAAATCGATCGATTCGCGGCTGTTCGCGGTCGAGGTCGATCATTCGCGCGACGCGCTGCTGACCGATTTCGGCAAGGAAACGCTGCGCGACCGCTATCTGCTGCCCGGCGAATCCTTCCAGGACCTGTTCGTGCGCGTCGCCTCGGCCTATGCCGACGACCAGGCGCACGCCCAGCGGCTCTACGACTATATCTCGAAGCTGTGGTTCATGCCGGCGACGCCCGTGCTCTCGAACGGCGGCACCGGCCGCGGCCTGCCGATCTCGTGCTTCCTCAATTCGGTGCCCGACAGCCTCAACGGCATCGTCGACACCTGGAACGAGAATGTCTGGCTCGCCTCGCGCGGCGGCGGCATCGGCACCTATTGGGGCAATGTCCGCGGCATCGGCGAGCCGGTCGGCCTCAACGGCAAGACCTCGGGCATCATCCCCTTCGTCCGCGTGATGGACAGCCTGACGCTCGCGATCTCGCAGGGCTCGCTGCGCCGCGGCTCGGCGGCCTGCTATCTCGACATCTCGCATCCCGAGATCGAGGAGTTCCTCGAGATCCGGAAACCCTCGGGCGACTTCAACCGCAAGGCATTGAACCTCCATCACGGCGTGCTCATCCCCGACGCGTTCATGGAGGCGGTGCGCGACGGCGCCGAATGGGAATTGAAGTCGCCGAAGGACGGCTCGGTCCGCGCCAAGGTCGACGCGCGCGCGCTGTTCCAGAAGCTGGTCGAGACCCGGCTGGCGACCGGCGAGCCGTACATCGTCTTCGCCGATCACGTGAACAACACGATGCCCAAGCATCACCGCGACCTCGGGCTCAAGGTCTCGACCTCGAACCTGTGCTCCGAGATCACCCTGCCGACCGGCAAGGACCATCTCGGCAAGGAGCGCACCGCGGTCTGCTGCCTCTCCTCCCTGAACCTCGAGACCTGGGACGAGTGGAAGGGCGCGAAGGGCTTCATCGAGGATGTGATGCGCTTCCTCGACAATGTCCTGCAGGACTATATCGACCGCGCCGAGCCGGGCATGGAGAAGGCCGCCTATTCGGCCAGCCGCGAGCGTTCGGTGGGCCTCGGCGTGATGGGCTTCCACTCGTTCCTCCAGGCGCGCGGCCTGCCGTTCGAGGGCGCGATGGCGAAGAGCTGGAACCTCAAGATCTTCAAGCACATCAAGGCGCAGGTCGACGAGGCGTCGATGCAGCTCGCGGTCGAGCGCGGGCCCTGCCCCGACGCGGCCGACATGGGCGTGATGGAGCGGTTCAGCTGCAAGATGGCGATCGCGCCGACCGCGTCGATCTCGATCATCTGCGGCGGCACCTCGGCCTGCATCGAGCCGATCCCGGCGAACATCTACACCCACAAGACGCTGTCGGGCAGCTTCTCGGTCAAGAACCCCTATCTCGAGAAGATCCTGGTCGAGAAGTCGAAGAACTCCGACGCGGTGTGGAACTCGATCCTCGAGCAGGGCGGCTCGGTCCAGCACTTGGACTTCCTCAGCCAGGAGGAGAAGGACTGCTACAAGACCTCGTTCGAGATCGACCAGCGCTGGATCCTCGAGCTCGCCGGCGACCGCGCGCCGTACATCGACCAGGCCCAGTCGCTCAACCTGTTCATCCCGGCGGACGTCGAGAAATGGGACCTCCTGATGCTCCACTTCCGCGCCTGGGAGCTCGGCATCAAGTCGCTCTATTATCTGCGCTCCAAGTCGGTCCAGCGCGCCGGCTTCGCGGGCGGCGTGGAGGCCGACAACACGATCGAGAAGCCCAGGTTCGAGCTCGGTGAGACCACCGACTATGACGAATGCCTGGCGTGCCAGTGAGGTGGCGGAGCTAGCGCGCCACGCTCCGCGACCTGGCGCCCTCTCCCCGCGGGGAGAGGGCTGCCGAGGCTCAGCCTTCTTCTTCCTCGAAGATCTGCGCCGCGACGTCGGCGTTGGCGCTGAGGCGCACCTGGTCGCCCTCGATCCCGGCGACGAGGCCGAGCGAGACATAATGATGGTGCCCGGCATGGCCGCCCTCGGCACCTTCGATCTCGGCGCCCGAATCCTTCTTGGTGAGCTTGATCCGGTTGCCCTCGACATGGTCGACGGTGCCGAGATGGACGCCGTCGGCGCCGATCACTTCCATATGCTCGCGGATCTGGCTGGCATCGGTCATGGCTGGTCTCCTGTTCGGGTTCGCGCGTTCAACGCTTCGCCCCGCGAAACGATGCGCGAAAGGAGCCTGTGATGCGCTTTCGGACCGCCTCCGCCCTCGCCCTGCTCGTCCTGCTCGCCGCCTGCGCCAGGCAAGTGCCGAGCGCCGTCGCGCCGGAGGCGCCCGGCTTCCTGCTCGGCCTGTGGCACGGCTTCATCTTCCCGGTCGCCTGGTTCCTCTCGCTGCTGGTGCCCGACGTCGCGGTCTATGCCGTGCCCAACAATGGCGGCTGGTATGATTTCGGCTATTTCCTCGGCATCTGCGTGTTCGGAGTCGGCGCCAATCGCGGCACCAAGGTGACGCGCGTGGTCTATCGCGATCGCGTCGTGCGCCGCGACGGCACCAGCCGCGTGATCGAGCACGAATGACGCGGAGCCTCGCCTTGATGGCCGGCGTCGCCGGAGCCGCAGGCGCCGCGGGCCTCGCCACGCTGGTGAAGCCCGCGCTCGCCCGCCGCGCGCTCGGCCTGCCCGAAGGCGAGGCGGCGACCTATGCCCTGCGCATCGCCGGCATGATGCTGGCGGCGCTCGGCCTGTTCCTCGGCGGGTTCGTCACGGTCTTTACGCTGGCGGGAGGGGGGGCGTGAGCGATCTCGTGCTGTTTCTGGCGGCGATACCGGTCGGTCTGCTCGGGCTGGGAGCGTTTTGGCTGTTCGGCAAGTTGCTGGAGCCCGCATTCGGGCTTGAAGCTCGCGGGCGCCGGTTGGCCCGCCGCCGCGAGCGCAGGCTGGCACGCGGGACGGATAGCTATTTCGAGGAACTCCGCGCCATCGATAGTCAGATCGAGAGCCAGGCGCGGGAGGCCGCGCGCCCGCGTCGGCATTGGCTCCGGCTGCCGCTCGTCGTGCTCCTGCCGTTCTTCGTGGTCTCGCTTGGCGTCTTCCTGCTTGACGGTGCGATGCGCCTGCTGGACTTGGGCACGCCCCCCTTCTGGTTTCGCTACGCTGTCCAGGCGACGTTCTTGCTGGTCGGCCTGCGCTTCCTGCTTGATCCGGATACCGTCGGCTACGACGACTCCAGGATCGCCCGCCTCACCGGCGCCTTCTTCGTCGGGATGAGCGTGCTCATCCTCGTCCTCAATTTTTCGCAGTTCATCCCGGAGTAATCCCATGCCTCTTCTCGAAGCCCGCAAGACCTACAAGCCCTTCGAATATCCCTGG
>CBIFVW010000277.1:0-3850 GCA_966186155.1 uncultured Sphingomonas sp. | reverse complement strand
CTCAACGACGCCTTCGCCTATCTCGAGACGGGGCGCGCCAAGGGGAAGGTCGTCGTCACGCTGAAGTGACGCGGCTTCCCGCAACAAGGATCTTTATCATGGCCGCCGATATCCGCTGATGCTGCTAAACCATTGGGGCGCGAACCTCGACAATTTCGATCCGCGCATCGTCGAGGGGTTGGCGGCGGACCGGCCGGTCTATGTGCTCGTGCGGCCGCATCGCTCCGACCTTCTTTCCGGCGGCCGTGAATCGCGCCTATTCCGTAGACCGTCGCGGTAACCCCATCGCATGCGAAAGCCAGGCAGTGTCGATTTTCGAGCTCGAAGCCGTGGTGCCGCCGCCGGCCTCGGAATCTCCGGTCGAGCCCTCGGCCTGGAGCGAGGCCGAGCGACGTATCGGTACGCCGCTCCCGAAGGACTATAGGGACCTGGTCGACCGATATGGCGCGGGGCGATTCTCGGATTTCCTCAGCGTCTTCGCGCCATTCTCCGGCAATCCCCATGCCGACCTGCTGGTCCAGATGGATCGGCAGCTCGCCTCGCTTCGGGAGCTCAGGGCGAATGGGGAGCATGCGCCCTATCCGATCTTCCCCGAACCGGGCGGCCTGCTGCCCTTCGCCATTACCGATAACGGCGACGTTCTGCATTGGGCGACGAACGGCCCTCCCGACGCGTGGCGCGTGGTCGTCAACGAGGCGCGCAGTCCGGTCTATGAAATGCACGACACCGACATGACCGGGTTCATCGCCGGCCTTCTCTCGAAGAGCCGCGAGAGCGCGATCCTCCCCCGCGGACTTGCGCCGCGATTTTCTCGCTTCGCCGAGTGACGATCCGCCGACGACCGGCTTGTCCGAATCCGGCGGTTGCCGCCGCTTTCCTCCGGTCGCCGGGCGGGTCTATACGGTGCGCCGTGCGTCCCGGTCGTCCCTACCTCGCCTGGCGCTTTGCCCAGTCGATCCGTTCGCTGCGCGGATTCCTTCGCGGGCTGGCTCGCAGCCTGCGTTACGGGCGCGTGCCCGCCGGGGGCTGGGGCCACGGGTGGCGCGTGCTGATATTCCGCTATGGCGACGATCCGCGGGAGGAGCTGCATGTCCTGGCGCCGGTCTCGGGGTATGAGTTCGACTGGGAAACGCTTCGGATCCATGTGCGTGGTGAGCCCTGGCCCGAATACCGGCACGAACCGGGAAAGAAGACCGGCGTCATGGGCTGGGCCGGCCACCACCTATACGTGACCCCCGAGGGGGACCGGCCGCAACGCGTGAGCATGGACAAGCTGGTGCCCGGCGCCCTTCGAGGCGGCGTGGACCGGACGTTGCTCCTGATAGCGGTGCGGAACGCGGGCTTCTAGAAGCGGGCGCCGCCGCCGCGTCGTTCATCCGCGCGACAGCTTCGGTGGGTCAGCCTCCCGGGAAAAGGGGAGAGGCGCATGCCGTTGCGATGGTTGCTGGGAGCGGTGCTGGTCGCGATGCCGGTGGCGGCGTCGGCGCAGGATGCCCTGGATGCGGCGGTGCGCAAGGCGGGGGCGGAGTATCTCGCCGCCGAGCAGGGCGTCGGCCTGTCGATCGGGGTGGTGCGCGGCGGCAAGTCCGCCAGCTGGCATTTCGGCGCGGTGGCGAAGGGCGGGGCGGCTCCGACCGACGCGACCGCATGGGAGATCGGCTCGATCTCCAAGACGATCACCAGCCTGCTGCTCGCCCGCGCGGTGGTCGCGGGCAAGGCGCGGCTCGACGACGATGTGCGCAAGTATCTCGACGGCGACTGGCCGAACCTCGCATTCGGCGGCGAGCCGGTGCGGCTCGTCCATCTCGCCAACATGACCTCGGCGCTGCCCGACAATCTGCCCGACCTGTCGGGGCTCGAGGACGATCCGGGCCGGTTCCGGATGGCTAAGGCGCTCGCCGCCTATGGCAGGGTCGACTTCCTCGCCGACTTGCGCAAGGTGTCGTTGAGCAAGCGGCCGGGCGAGGAAGTCGCGCATTCGAACGTCGCCGCCCAGCTGCTCATCCATGTGATCGAGCGCATCTATGGCGCGCCCTATGAGGCGCTGCTCGCGCGCGAGATCGAGCGGCCGCTGGGCTTCGCAGCCGGCGCGGCGGCGACGGGCTATGACGCCGAGGGCGCCCTCGCCGCGGCGCTGCCGCGCGACAAGTTCGGCTGGCGCTATTCGATGGCCGACATGCTGCGCTACGCCGCCCTCCAGCTCGACGAGAAGGATCCGGCGGTGGCGCTGAGCCACCAGGGGACCTGGTTCACGCTCGATCGCAAGACCTGGGTCGCGCTAAACTGGATCGGGACCGCGCTTCCCGGCGGCGGGCGGCAGCTGCGCACTTCGGGCGGGACGTTCGGCTTCGCGGGCGTGATCCAGCTCTATCCCGAGCGCGGGCTCGCCGTGGTGCTGCTCACCAATCGCGCGACCCGCACCGCGCAGGACCGGCTGGGCGGGATCGCGGACCGCATCGCGGCGCTGCCGGCGGACTGAGGCGGCGCCGACCGCCTCGCGGCGTCAATCCTTGCAGACGGAGACCAGCCCCATGGTCATCGGCCCGCCGCCGAAATTGGGGAAGACCTGGTTCTCGACTTCGATCCGCTTGCACGGCTTGCCCTGCTTGTTGCGCACCGGCTTGTCCTCCGGGCGGCGCGCGGCTTGCGGGCTCGGCTGCCGCGGGGGCGGGCACACGCCTTCGGCGACGAGCTGGCGATAGAGGCGATTCCCCTCGGCCCTGGCCCAGGACCGAGCGGCTGCCTTCCCTTGGGTGCGCAGCCGTTCGCGATAGCCGCTGATCAGCCGCTGCTGCTCGGCCTTGGAAGCGCCGTCGAGCGAGCAGGGGCGGGACGCGCTCTGGGCAGGCGGAGCCAATTTCCGGGAAGCGCCATGGGACGCGGCAGCGGTTTCCGCCGCGAGGCCGAGGGCGCCGGCGAGCAGGAACAGTTTCGGCACCTCGGGCAACATGAGCGATCTCCCAGGGGCGATGGCGGAGCCTCGCACGATCCTGCGGCAATGGCATTGCGCCGCCAACGCGCTCCCGCACGGGCGGCCGCGCAAATCGCTCGGGTCGGCGGAGGTCCGTGGCGAGGGGCATTTTCCCGGCGACCTCAGCCGCCCTTGGGCATCGCTCGCAGAATAATCGTCCGCCCGGCCTTTCCACGGCGCGCGAGTGTGCTAAGCGCGCTGGGCATGACCGATCATGCCGATTCCATCCTCATCGTCGATTTCGGAAGCCAGGTGACCCAGCTGATCGCGCGCCGCGTGCGCGAGGCCGGGGTCTATAGCGAGATCGCCCCCTTCACCTCCGCCGCCGAGGCGTTCCGGCGGATGAGGCCCAAGGGGATCATCCTCTCCGGATCGCCGGCATCGGTGCTCGACGAGGGATCGCCCCGGGTGCCGCAGGAGATCTTCGACTCCGGGCTGCCGGTGCTCGGCATCTGCTACGGCCAGCAAGTGATGATGCACCAGCTCGGCGGCACGGTGCAGCTCGGCGACAGCGGCGAGTTCGGCCGTGCCTTCATCGCGATCGAGGATGGCTGCGTGCTGTTCGACGGCGTCTGGCACGAGGGCGAGAGCCACCAGGTGTGGATGAGCCATGGCGACAAGGTGGTCGAGCTCGCCCCGGGCTTCCGCGCGGTGGCGACCAGCCCGGGCTCGCCCTTCGCGGTCGTCGCCGACGATGCGCGGCGCTACTATGCCACCCAGTTCCACATGGAAGTGGTCCATACCCCCGACGGCGCCCGGCTGCTCGCCAACTTCGTCCGCCACGTCTGCGGGCTGACCGGCGACTGGACGATGGCCGAGTTCCGCGCCGCCAAGATCGCCGAGATCCGCGAGCAGGTCGGCACGGGCAAGGTTATCTGC
>CBIFVW010000276.1:0-3853 GCA_966186155.1 uncultured Sphingomonas sp. | reverse complement strand
GCGCCGTCGGCCTCGGGGCCTGGCTCGCGAGCCGCAACGCCTTTTCACCGCGCCGGGGTGCTGCCGTCGCGGCCCTGGCCGGCCCGGTGATGTCTCCGGGCGAGCGGCCCAGCAGCAGCCGGAACGCGTCGAGGCCGAGCAGCTTCACCACCGCGCCGACGATCAGCCCGCCCGCCGCGCCGCCCGCGACGCTCCAGGGCGAGGCGCGGCCCGCCGCGGCGATCCCCGAAGCGACCGCGGCGCCGCCGATCAGCGCGATCAGGACCGTAAGGCATGGCAGCACCAGCAGCGCCGACGCTGTGCCGCTGCCGGGCTGAAGCGGCTGCACCGCGATGGCGACGCCGTAGAACAGGCCGCCGACGGCGCCCGCGATGCCGGCGCCGATCGTGCCGGCGCCGCCAAGCAGCAGGACCTCGCGCCAGCCGCCCCGCGCGGGAGACTGGATCGCCGCTGGCGATCGGGCTTCCACCTCGACCGGCGTGACCGGCGCGAGGAAGCGGTAGCCGTGCTTGGGGACGGTCTCGATGAAGCGCGGATTGGCGGCGTCGTCGCCCAGCTGCCGGCGCAGCGTCCGGATGCACTGGGTCAATGCCTCGTCGGTAACGGGGATACCGCGCCAGACTTCTTCGAGGAACTGGTCCTTGGACACGAGCTTGCCCTGCTCGCGCACCAGCAAGGCGAGCGCGTCGAGATAGCGGGCGTTCAACGCCACCGGCGCATCGTCATGGAGGAGCTGGCGGTCACGGCAGTCCAGCAGGAAATGGTCGAAACGAAAGCTGCCGGACGTCATGGTTTCAGCGGGACCCCGGATTGCGGACGGCGAAGGAGCGCCAGCCTCATGCATCCGCGCCCACAAGGCAATGGCAAAGCTACCCCGGGGCTTCAGGGGCAGGCATGAAAGCTTTGTCATTGGAACCGCCTCCGCAACCATGCTGTGCTGGAATCGGGAGCGGGATCCTCCAGCGGACGACATCGCCATGATCCTGACCGTTCTTGCCTTGAGCCTTGCCGCGGGCGCCGCTTCCGATTGCGCGCAGGATTGCAAGCAGCCGCTCGTGCACATCGCACCGGCCGAGATGCTCGATCTCGAGGACCGGTTCCGCGGCGGCCTCCCGCCCAAGGACCGCGCGCGGCTCGATCACGCCTGCCGCGCGCTGCCGACGGCCGGATCGCGCAGTGCGACGGGCGCGACGGCGCGGCATGCGACGCCATGGCCTATCTCGCCGCCTTCAAGGCCGTCGGGATGATGCCCGCCTTCCTGGCCACCATCTGCCCCAGGCGCACCTAGCCGGGTGCAAACCCCGGGATCCTCCGGGCGCTCTCGTTCGGTATCGACGTCCGCGGCCGCCCCGCGAGCGGCGCGTTTCCGCCGCATTCGCTTGGCACTGCCCTTCGATACCACTACAGGGACCGTCCATGACCGACCGCGCAGCAGTTTTCGAGACCGTCAAGGCCCAGATCGAGCCCTTCAACAAGAAGGGCGTGGCGCTGACCGACGGCACCACCTTCGCCGGCGACCTCGAATGGGACAGCCTCACCGTGATGGACTTTGTCGCGGCGATCGAGGACGAGTTCGACATCATCATCACGATGAACATGCAGGCCGAGATCGAGAATGTCGGCCAGCTGGTCGACGCGGTGCAGAAGCTCAAGGGCTGACCCAGGTGACCGACTCCATCGAGACTGCCGACGCGCTTCCCGCGAATCCGCCGGCCGTCGCGCCCGAGACCGACCTCATGTCGAAGTTCGACGGGCTGATCGCCGAGCGGCAGAAGCTGCTCGACAGCGGCGTCACCGATCCCTTCGCGATCGTGATGGAGCAAGTGAAGTCGCCCACCGAGGCGGTGATCAAGGGCAGGGACACGATCCTGCTCGGCACCTACAATTACATGGGCATGACCTTCGACCCGGACGTGATCCAGGCCGGCAAGGACGCGCTCGACAAGTTCGGCTCGGGCACCAACGGCAGCCGCATGCTCAACGGTACCTTCCAGGACCATATGGAAGTCGAGCAGGCGCTGCGCGAGTTCTACGGCGTCTCGGGCGCGATCGTCTTCTCGACCGGCTATATGGCCAATCTCGGCATGATCTCGACGCTGGCGGGGAAGGGCGAGTACGTCATCCTCGATGCCGACAGCCACGCCTCGATCTATGACGGCTGCAAGCAGGGCTATGCCGAGATCGTCCGCTTCCGCCACAATGATGTCGAGGACCTCGACAAGCGGCTCGGCCGCCTGCCCAAGGAAGCCGGCAAGCTGGTGGTGCTCGAAGGCGTCTATTCGATGCTCGGCGACATCGCGCCGCTGAAGGAGATGGTCGCGGTCGCCAAGAAGCACGGCGCGATGGTGCTCTCGGACGAAGCGCATTCGATGGGCTTTTTCGGCCCCAACGGCCGCGGCGTCTACGAGGCGCAGGGGCTCGAGGGCCAGGTCGACTTCATCGTCGGCACCTTCTCCAAGTCGGTCGGCACCGTCGGCGGCTTCTGCGTCTCGAACCATCCGAAGTTCGAGGCGATCCGGCTGGCCTGCCGTCCTTACATCTTCACTGCCTCGCTGCCGCCCTCGGTGGTGGCGACGGCGGCGACCTCGATCCGCAAGCTGATGCACGCCCACAACAAGCGCGCGCATCTCTGGGAGAATGCCCGCACGTTGCATGGGGGCCTCAAGGCGATGGGCTTCAGGCTCGGCACCGAGACTCCCGACAGCGCGATCATCGCCGTGATCCTCGAGGATCAGGAGCAGGCGGTGATGATGTGGCAGGCGCTGCTCGACGGCGGCCTCTACGTCAACATGGCCCGCCCGCCCGCCACGCCGGCCGGTACCTATCTGCTGCGCTGCTCGCTCTGCGCCGAGCACAGCGTCGAGCAGATCCAGCGCGTGCTCGCGATGTTCCAGACGGCGGGCCGAGCCGTGGGCGTGATAGGCTGAGCAACGTTTTGCATCGGCGCGTGGCCGTTGCGGGCCAAGGGCGCGAACCTTAGAACCGCGGCCGTAATGAGTAGCGAGAGCAACCCGGCGCTGGAAAGGGCGGTCCGCGCGACGCGCTGGCGCTTCCTCCTGCTCGGCGGGCTGGCGATGCTCGGGATCCTCGTCCTCGGGGCACTGGTGATCATCCAGCAGCGCACCGACGCGGAGCGCGATCGGGCGGTGGCGCTCCAGCAGCACACCTTCGACGTCATCCTGCGCGCCAACCAGCTCTCGGCGGCGATCGCGGCGGCGGAGGCCGCGCTCGGCCGTTACGTCGTGAGCGCCGACAAGAGCCTGGGCCGGCAATATACCGAACACTGGGCCCGCGCCTCCGAACAGCTCTCCCGGCTCAGCCAGGTAACCGCCGACAATCCCGACCAGCAGAAGCAGGTCGCCGAGCTCAGCCGCGCCTTCGAGCAGCGCGGCAGGGAGCTGGGCGAGACCGCGCTCTACTCCACCTACAAGCGCCACAGCGACGCCTGGGGCGCCTATTACAATGTCCGCCAGAGCCCGGCGCGCACCGAGGTCGAGACGCTGCTCGGCCGCGTCGTCGAGACCGAGCGGGTGCTGCTGCGCGAGCGTACCCACGCCGCGGCGGACCTGATCGCCAATTCGAGCTTCGCCTCACGGATCCTCACCGGTTTCGGCGTCCTGATCGTGCTGGGCGCGGTGCTGCTCGGCTGGATGGCGATCGAGGCGCAGGGCGAGCGCGCAGTCGCCGATGCCGATGCCAGCGCCGAGCGCGAACGCGCCGCCGAGCTGCAGGAAGCGGTGAGCGAAGCGACCGCCCAGCTGCGCACCGAGGCAAGCGAGCGCGAAGCGGCGCAGGAGCAGCTGCGGCAAGCGCAGAAGATGGAGGCGGTGGGCCAGCTCACCGGCGGTATCGC
>CBIFVW010000275.1:0-3855 GCA_966186155.1 uncultured Sphingomonas sp. | reverse complement strand
TGACGGGCGCGCTTGATGGCCTGGGCCAGCTCGCGCTGCTTCTTGGCGCTCACCGAAGTGATGCGCGACGGGACGATCTTGCCGCGCTCCGAGACGAAGCCCTGGAGCAGACGGACGTCCTTGTAGTCGATCCGGGGCGCGTCCTTCGCGGAGAAGGGGCAGCTCTTGCGGCGGCGGAAAAAGGGTCGTGCCATGTGTCTTTCTCCTTACGCCTCGAAGCCCTGGTCGTCGCGGTCACGACGGCCGCGGCGCTCTCGGTCACCCTTGCGCATCATCACCGACGGACCCTGCTCGTGCTCGTCGACCTTGACGGTCATGTAGCGGATCACGTCCTCGTTGATCTGCGTCTGGCGCTCGAGCTCGGCGACCACGCCGGCCGGCGCGTCGATCTCGAGCATCACATAATGCGCCTTGCGATTCTTCGCGATGCGATAGGCGAGGCTGCGAAGACCCCAGGTCTCGGTCTTGACGACCTTGCCGTTGTTGTCCTCGACGATCTTGGTGGCGGCTTCCGCCAGTGCGTCCACTTGCGCCTGGGCCAGATCCTGGCGCGCAAGGAACACGTGCTCGTAAAGAGCCATGCGTTCTTCTCACTGTTGGCCGATCGCTGACGCCGCCCCGTGCGGACGTCCCTCCGGCTGTCGTCTCATCAAAGCAACACGAGCGGGAAAGCAGCGCCTCTCCGCTCGCGAAGGCGCGCCCTTAGCGGAGACGGGAAGGGAAGGCAACCGTTACTCGCATGCCCCGCATCCGTGCGGCGGGGTTGCATCGCGAGGCGCAACGGTTCTAACGCGCGGCCCCACGACAGCGCCTGACAGGAGAGATACATGCGCGCCTTCATCTTCCCCGGCCAGGGCAGCCAGGCCGTCGGCATGGGCAAGGCGCTCGCCGAGGCGAGCGGCGTTGCGCGCGAGGTGTTCCAGGAAGTCGACGAGGCGCTCGGGCAGCGCCTCTCCAGGCTGATGGCCGATGGCCCCGAGGAGGAGCTGACCCTCACCGCCAACGCCCAGCCCGCGATCATGGCCAATGCGATCGCGGTGCTGCGCGTGCTCGAAAAGGAGGGCGGCATCCGCCTTGCCGACAAGGCCGATTTCGTCGCGGGCCACTCGCTCGGCGAATATACCGCGCTGTGCGCGGCGGACGCTCTCGATCTCGCCACGACCGCCAGGTTGCTGCGCAGGCGCGGCGACGCGATGCAGGCGGCGGTGCCGGTCGGCGTCGGGGCGATGGCGGCGATCCTCGGCGCCGACCGCGAGAAGGCCCAGGCGATCGCCGATGCGGCGGCGGAGGGGCAGATTTGCACCGTCGCCAACGACAACGATCCTTCGCAGGTGGTGATATCCGGCCATCGCGAGGCGATCGAGCGCGCAGTGCCGCTCGCCAAGGAAATGGGGGCCAAGCGCGCGCTGCTGCTGCCGGTCTCGGCGCCGTTCCATTGCCCGCTGATGCAGCCCGCCGCCGACGTGATGGCCGAGGCGCTCGCGGCGGTCTCGATCCGCGCGCCGCTGGTGCCGGTCTACGCCAACGTCACCGCGGCGCCCGCCGCGGATCCCGACACGATCCGCGCGCTGCTGGTCGAGCAAGTCACGGGCATGGTCCGCTGGCGCGAATCGGTGCTGGCGATGGCGCAGGCGGGGGTGACGGATTTCGTCGAGTTCGGCGGCAAGGTTCTCGGCGGCATGGTCAAGCGCATCGCCCCGGATGCCGCTCCGGTGAGCGTGGTGACGATGGAAGACATCGAGGCGCTGGCCAAGGCGCTTTGAACTTAGGACCCGGGAGAAGAAGAATGTTCGATCTCACAGGCATGACCGCACTCGTCACCGGCGCTTCCGGCGGCATCGGCTCCGCGATCGCCAAGGCGTTGGCGGCGCAGGGTGCGCGGCTCGCGGTTTCAGGCAGCAATGTCGAGAAGCTCGAGGCCTTCCGCGCCGAGCTCGGAGGCGACCATGTCGCTCTGCCGTGCAACCTCTCGGATGCGAGCGCGGTCGACGCGCTGGTGCCGCAGGCGGTCGAGGCGCTCGGCCAGCTCGACATCCTCGTCAACAATGCAGGCGTTACCCGCGACAATCTCACCATGCGGATGAAGGACGAGGAGTGGGAGCAGGTCGTCACGGTGAATCTGGAAGCAGCCTTCCGCCTGATTCGCGCCGCCGCCAAGCCGATGATGAAGGCGCGCTTCGGCCGCATCGTGTCGATCACCTCGGTGGTCGGCGCGACCGGCAATCCCGGCCAGGCCAACTATGCCGCCTCCAAGGCCGGGCTGGTCGGCATGTCCAAGGCGATCGCGCAGGAGCTCGCCAGCCGCAACATTACGGTCAACTGCGTCGCGCCGGGCTTCATCCGCTCGGCGATGACCGACGTGCTGCCCGATGCCCAGAAGGAAGCGCTGCTCGGCCGCATTCCTGCCGGAAAGCTGGGCGAGGGCGAGGATATCGGCGCGGCGGTCGTCTATCTCGCCAGCAAGGAAGCGGCCTATGTCACGGGCCAGACCTTGCACGTCAACGGCGGGATGGCGATGCTCTGAACCCGGGCCGGGGCAGGAGTGAGGATGATGCGTCATTTCGGAGTCGCGGCGCTCGCGCCCCTGGTCTTCGCGGGTTCGGCCCAAGCCGCCGATCTCGCCACGATCGACTGCGTCGCGAACAAGCTCGACAAGACCGTCTCGGCCCAGATCGCGGCGGACGTGTCGCGCAACATGTTCGAAAGCGGCAAGAAGCCGAGCTATGATCCGATGGTCGGCGCGGGCATCGCCACCGCCGCCCAGGCCTGCGCCGGCGAGAATGGCTGGTCCGAGGCCGCGGTGAAGGCGGTCAGGATCTACACGCTCGCCAAGGTCGGCCTGCCCGTCGCGCAGCGCGTCATCGGCGAGCGCGGCTTCGACACCGCGGTGCTCGAGGAGCAATTCCTGACGCTGCCCGAGGAGACGCGCAACCGCGTGCTCACCGCGCAGGAGACGCAGGAACTGGTCAGGAACGCAGTCACCGACGAGGCGAAGCAGACGCGCGAGAATGCCGAGCTGGTGGCGGAATATTTCGCCTTTCTCAGCACCATCCAATATGCCAGCTATGAATTTTCGCAGGCCTGACCGTTACGGAAGCGCCGCCTCACCTCTTGCAACGGCACCACACGCGATCTAGGTGCGTTCCAACGAAATCGAGCCCCTAGCTACAAAGGACAACAGGGACCATGGCCAGTCAGGATATCACGACCCGCGTTCAGCAGCTCGTCGCCGAGCATCTCGGGGTCGATGTTGCCGAAGCCAAGCCGGAAGCGAGCTTCATCGACGATCTCGGTGCGGACAGCCTCGACATCGTCGAGCTGGTGATGGCCTTCGAGGAGGAATTCGGGGTCGAGATTCCGGACGACGCCGCCGAGAAGATCGCGACCGTGGGCGACGCCGTCGCTTACATCAGCGAGCACCAGCAAGGCTGATCGCCCGCGGCGATCCCGCCCGCATGGGCCGACAATGAATATCAGCGGCTTCCCGTCCGGACTCGTCGAGAGAGGGCGGGGAGCCGTTTTGTTTTGAATATCGACGGAGAAACGCGATGCGCCGCGTAGTTGTCACCGGCCTCGGCCTCGTCACCCCCCTGGGCGCCGACGTCGAGACCGCCTGGAGGAACATCATCGCTGCCAAGTCCGGCGCGGGCACGATCACGCGCTTCGATGCGACCGACTTCCACAGCAACTATGCGTGCGAGGTGAAGCCGGCGGACCACGAATATGGCTTCGATCCGGGCAAGCGCGTCGATCACAAGGTTCAGCGCCAGGTCGATCCCTTCATCATCTATGGCATCGATGCCGCGGGCCAGGCGATCGAGGACGCCGGCCTCACCGACATGACCGAGGAGGAAC
>CBIFVW010000274.1:0-3888 GCA_966186155.1 uncultured Sphingomonas sp. | reverse complement strand
GCGCGCCGCCTCGCCGCCGAGCGAGCTCGCCACCGCCTGCATCGCCGCGAGCGACCGCGCCGCCGGCGCCGCGCCCTTGAGCGCTCCCGGATCGGCCGTGCCCTGCACTGCGTCCTCGGGCAGGTCGGGCTGCTCGGTCCAGGGCTGGACGACCAGGTCGGGCCTGAGGCCCCGGATCACGTCGCCGGTGCCGGTCCCCGCCTTGTTCCGGGCGAAGCCGGAGATGTGGTCCTTGTGCCGGTGCGTCGCGATCACCGCGGTGAGCTTGCCGCCGCTGCGCTGCGCGATGTCGGCGGCGACGCGGTCCATCAGGTCGTCCGGCGCGTCCTTGGGCGCGCCGGACGAGCCGAAGTCGATCAGCACGTGCCGCTCGCCGCCCGGATAGCGGAAGCTCGCGAGGAAACAGTCGCCGAAGCCGACCTGGTAGCTGCGGATGGTGACGCGATCGGGCCTCATGCCGCGCCTCCGCCGCGGAGCATGTGCATCAGCGCGAAGCGGCCCGCCACGTCCTGGGTGCCGTCGAAATAGCCGCTCTCCCACAGGTGCCTGAGCCGCGCGCCCTGCCGCTCGCGATCGGCGGGGCTGTTCCGGACATGGTTGGCGATATGGTATTTGAGCTGGCCATATTCGTCGAAGACCAGCGTCCCGCCGCCATAGAGGCGCAGCCGGTATTCGGGGTCGACCTCGGCGGGCAGCTTGATCCGGAGCTGGCGCAGCTCGCCCGCGGTGAGCGTCAGGATCTGGACATAGTCGGCGATCGTCTCGCGCAGCAGGAAGCCGTCGGGCGCGACGCGCATGCTCGGCCAGATGTTCTGCACCTCGATATAGGCCTGGTCGCTGACGCCCAGCTCCTCGTTGTTCTCCCAGATGAAGCGGAACACTTCCTCCTTGTCGCGCAGCAGGGAGTCGAAATGGGTGCGGCTGTAGGTCGTCGGCCGGTCCCAGGGCGTCCAGGTTCCGTCGGCCTTGTCGGTCCCCTCCTTGCGCGGCGCGATGCCGAAGGCGGCGAAGTTGCGGAGCAGGGTCGGGCGATAGGCGTGCACGTCCTGCGGCTCGACTTCCCTGTCGACCGTGAGCAGCGCGCTCAGAAAGTCGGCGAAGCCGAGATCGACCGGCGGACAATAGTCGATCGCGCGGATCGCCATGGTGAGCAGGTGCTCGGCCGCCTTGGCGCCTTCCTCGACCACCAGCATGCGGTCCTTGAAGCGCCGCTCGGCGTCGAGCGTGCCGATCCGCGCGATCCGGGCGGTCCAGACGTCGAAGAAGCTGCGGATCATCGCCGCGACGAGCAGCTCGCCGCGACGGTGCTCCTCGCGATATTCCTCGGACTCGATCAGCCGGGGATCGGGCTCGATCAGCAGCGAGTTGCGCAGCGCCGATCCGCGGACCGCCGCGAGCTCCTGCCCCATCTGCTCGGCGAGCCCGAACAGCGCCGAACGGCGGAGCCGGTCCGGGTCGAGCGCGTCGGCTTCCACGAGCGCCTCGCCGCCGTCGCCGCCGAGCATCTTGCCGACGACGCCCCGGAGCGAGAAGATCGAGAGCAGCGCGACGACGTCGGCGAAGCCCTCGTGAAACGCCGCCTGGTCGGGCGAGGAAGGTTCGAGATAGCGCGGCCTCAGCCCGTCGAGGATCGCATGGGTGGTCTCGTGCGCGACCACGTCGTGCGAGAGGCAGGTGAAGATCGTCGGCGCGGCGCCGTCGGTCCGCGGTCGGCCCGCGAAATAGCCGAACAGGATCGCCCGGTCCTCGCGCGAGTAAAAGGCGTTGGCGTCGGCGAAGGCGTGCGGCGCGACATGGATCTGATGGCCGACGCAGCCCCAGGGCACGCGCCGCCCGAGCGCGAACTCGAAGCGGGCGAGGGTGCGCATCGCGATCGCGTAGACGTTCTGCGCGTGGAAGCGCGGATCGCCGAGCAGCACGTCGTCGGGCGCCCCGGCATAGGCGTCGGCATCCTCGTCGATCACCGCCGGCGCGTAGAGGACGTCGGGCGTGACGTCATAGTCGACGACGGTCAGGCGACAGCCCGTCGGGCCGGGCCGGAGCCGTTCTTCGGGCACATCGATCTGCTCGGTGAGGATGCGGGCGACCCCATCCTTGTCCTTCGTCGTCACCGAAGGATCCTGCGCGATGATCGTCAGCTTGCGCATCACCGGCTTCCTTCAGCTTTGGTCCAAATTATCCGAAGAATCGCGACCGGGCGAGTCGATTCGTCTCCGGAATGACAAGATGCGGCGAATGGTTACTTGCGTCCCGCGAACGGACACTGGTTAACCATCAGTTACGCTGGCGCAAAAAGTAAACGCGTTGTTAACTCCCGCACATGCAACGCCAGCTCGTCGCCGAGGGCTATGGAGCCCGCCGCCATCCGATCCGCCGCCATGTTCGCCGGGCGGTCGCGCAGCAGCGCAAGCTGCGCGACGACAGCGACCTCAAGCTCTTCGTGCTGAGCTTCACGGCCTTCTTCGTCTGCTGCTACACGTTCATCGCCTGAGAGGCCTACGGAATCAGGTCCGGCGCGTGCGGCGCGTCCTCGGCCCTGTAGAGCCGCCAGCCGCACCAGGCCGAGGCGAGGCACAGGAACACCACCACCCATAGGCAGTCGACCACGCTCACGCCGGGGATGTTGCTTGCGCCGAAGATGCCGACGGATCCGAACACCATGAAGCCCGAATTGACGATGTTGTTCGCCGCGACTGTCCGCGCCGTCTGCGACTTGTCGACGGTGGTGGTGAGGAAGGCGTAGAGCGGCACGACGAACATGCCGCCGGTGATCGCGATCAGGATCAGCAGCGCCAGCACCGGCCAGGCCGCGGGCATCTGCACGAACTCGGCGGTCTTGATCAGCGGGCCCGAATCCACCGGCCAGAACACCGCCGCGAAGTAGAAGCCGATCACGAACACCATCATGGTCAGCACCGAGCGCACTCCATACTTGGCCGAGACATGGCCCTTGAGCAGCCGGTTGATGATCACCGATCCGATCGCGATGCCCACCGAGAAGATGCCGAGGAACACGCTCGCCACGTCCTTCTGGGCGTGGAACACGTTCTTGACCAACGGCGGGAACAGCACGCCGAGCACCGCCGCGATCGTCCAGAACACGCTGATCGCGATGATCGCGAGATAGAGGCGGCGGATGTGCATGGTGGCGGAGATCAGCCGCCACGAGGCGCGGAAGATGTTGAAGTCGAGCTTCAGCTTGGTGAGCGGCGGCGCTGGCGGGATCTTGAGCGAGGCGAACCAGCCGACGACCGCCACGCCGAGCACGGCGAAGGCCGCGGCATGGGCGCTGATCACGCCGCCGGCGATCGTGCCGCACAGGATCGCGATATAGGTGCCCGCCTCCACCATGCCGGTGCCGCCGAGCACTTCGTCCTCGTTCAGATGCTGCGGCAGGATCGCGTATTTGATCGGGCCGAAGAAGGTCGAATGCACGCCCATGCCGACCAGCGCGACCAGCATCAGCGGCAGGCTCTTGAGGAAGATGCCCGTGGCGCCGACGATCATGATGGCGATCTCGGCCGCCTTGATGATCCGCATGATCTTCGCCTTGTCATAGGTGTCGGCGAGCTGCCCGGCGAGGGCGGAGAAGAGGAAGAAGGGCAGGATGAAGATGCCCGTGGCGATCGCGCTGAACCGCGTCTCGTCCTCGACCGAGTTGAAGATCTGGTAGGTAGCGAAGAAGATCATCGCGTTCTTGAAGAGGTTGTCGTTGAACGCGCCGAGGAACTGCGTGACGAACAAAGGGAGGAACCGGCGCTCCCGCATCAACCCGAGCGCACCGATCATGATCTTCCTTCACCTCTGAGAATGCGGACATTTCCCGCCAAACGACGCGTGGGCATAGCCGACCGGCGGGCGCGGCGGCAACGGAAATTCCCCTCCCGC
>CBIFVW010000273.1:0-3895 GCA_966186155.1 uncultured Sphingomonas sp. | reverse complement strand
GCGACGTGACGCAGCGCAACTATCGCAAGCTGCTCACGCTGCCCGGCGGCGGCCGCATCGCCTATGCCCATGTCGAGCTCGCCGAGAAGCTCTCCGATCGCGCCTGGATCGACGGCTTCGCGCCCGGCACGGTGGGGGCGGCCTATCGCGACTTTCTCGACGCCACCGGCTACACCGCCGACGGCCTTGTCGAGGTCAGCATGGCCGAAGGCGCGTTCCAGGGCGTCGATGTTGAGCATCCCTATGCCTGGATGGGCCGCCGCGAGCGCGACATCCACGACCTGTGGCACGTCATCACCGGCTACAAGGCCAACGAGCATCTCGGCGAGGCATGCCTCGTCGCCTTCTCCTATGCCCAGACCGGCGGGCTCGGCTGGGCGTTCATCGGCTTGGGCGCTGCGCTCAAGAGCATCCGCGTCACCGGCCGGCTCGATTTCTTCCGCGCGGTGATCGAGGGCTATCGCCACGGCAAGCGCGCCGGCTGGCTGCACGGCGAGGATTATGAGCTCCTCCTCGCCGAGCCGCTCGAGCAGGTCCGCCGCCGCCTCAGCATCGCCGAGCCGAAGCGCTACCGCATCGCCCAGGCGAGCCTCGCCGCGGCGGGGCTCAAGGGTATCTAGGGCAGGTCCTCGACCGCTCCCGGGGCGCCCTGGCTTCCCGAGCCGAGCATGCCCATCAGCTCGTTGACCGAAGTCACCGGCGCCGGCAGCTCGAAGCGCTTGGCGTCGATCGGCGCCGGGTCGAGCGACTTGAACTCGATGATCGGCCCTTCCGGCTTGGC
Organism: uncultured Sphingomonas sp.; assembly: GCA_966186155.1. Taxonomy (GTDB): domain Bacteria; phylum Pseudomonadota; class Alphaproteobacteria; order Sphingomonadales; family Sphingomonadaceae; genus Sphingomonas. The sequence continues at coordinate 3,114 of CBIFVW010000273.1, read as the reverse complement.
GGCGCCCGCCTCGACCGGCGTGATGCGTAGCGGCGTTCCCTTGGCGAAGAGGTCGGTCACGCGCGCCCCGAACCCGGACTCCTCGGGGAACAGGCTCCCCATCACGTCGAGGATCGTCTCGATGCTGCGGCGGAACACGTCGCCGACGGGGGCGAGCGCGGGATCGGCGCTCAGCACGAACTCGATCCGCTTCTTCCGGTCGGACTCGGGGCCCTTGACCATCTCGAGCATCCAGCCGGCGCCGGGGCTTCCCGCCACGGTGACCGCCTGGCCGGCGGTGATGCCGAACTGGAGTTCCTTGTCCTTCTCGCTCGCCGTCTTGGGAATGACGCCCTTGGCGAGGTCGATCGCTTCCTTGAGCTCGAAGACCTTGGGCCCGTCCTTGTCCTGGACGACGACATAGTCGGTCGAGTCGCGCCGGATGATCGCGAACTTGCCCGCGACGTCGATCCGCGAATTGCCGCCGGACGCCACCTCCACGGTGAGCTCGGTCGTGCCGCCGAATTGATAGTGCGCGGTGATGTCAGCGAATGCCGGCACGGGGAGCAGCGCGAACAGCGCCGCGAGGAACAGCTTCAATCGAGTCACGGAATTTCTCCCCCGGGGGTTTCGGCGCGATCATCGGCGAAGTGCTGTCGCACGGCAAGAGCTTGCGCTAGGCGGGGCCAATGGCCGTCGCGCGTCTCGTCCTCACCGATTTCCGCAACCATGCGGACGCCGTGCTGGCGCCGGGGCCCGGCTTCGTCGTGCTCACGGGCGAGAACGGGGCGGGCAAGACCAACGTGCTGGAGGCCCTGTCGCTGCTCGCGCCCGGCCGCGGGCTCAGGCGCGCGCCGCTCGCCGAGATGGCGCGCCAGGGCGGCAGCGGCGGCTTCGGCATCGCCGCGCGGCTCGGCGAGGTCGACATCGGCACCGGCACGCAGCCCGACGCGCCCGAGCGGCGGCTGGTGCGGATCAACGGCGCCGCGACCGCCGCGACCGCGCTCGCCGAATGGACGAGCGTGCTGTGGCTGACGCCCGCGATGGACCGGCTGTTCGTCGAAGGCGCGGGCGAGCGCCGCCGCTTCCTCGACCGGCTCGCATTGGCGCTGGCGCCCGGCCACGCGCATCACTCGACGCGCTACGAGGCCGCGATGCGCCAGCGCAACCGGCTGCTCGCCGACGAGGCCGCCCCCGATCCCGACTGGCTCGCCGCGCTCGAGGCGCGGATGGCCGAGCACGGCGCGGCGATCGACGCGGCGCGGCGCGAGACGGTGGCGGCGCTGGCCGAGCGGCTGGCCGCCCAGCCCGAAGGGCCGTTCGCCCGCGCCGGGCTCGCGCTCGAGGGCTGGCAAGGCGATGCGGCGGACCTCGCCCGCGACCTCGCTTCGGGCCGCCGCCGCGACGCCGCCGCGGGCCGCACGCTCGCCGGACCCCATCGCGTGGACCTCGCCGTCACGCATCTCGGCAAGGACCAGCCCGCGCACCTCTGCTCGACCGGCGAGCAGAAGGCGCTGCTGCTCGGCCTGGTCCTCGCCCATGCCGAGCTGGTCGCTGAGCGCGCCGGCCGGGCTCCGATCCTGCTGCTCGACGAAGTCGCCGCGCATCTCGACCCCGGCCGCCGCGCGGCGCTGTTCGAGCGGCTCGCGGGCCGCGGCCAGGTCTGGATGACGGGCACCGAGCCCGGATTGTTCGAGGCGGTTCCCGGCGCGGCGACACGCTATCGGGTCGCGGAAGGGCTGATCGCTCCAATGCCCTGATTCGCCCACGGGAAAGGGCTGGAAGCCTGTCCATTTTGCTTCCGTTCCGCAGCCCGAATCCCTATATGCTGGGTATGGCAGACACTCCCCAGCAGAACGAATACGGCGCGGAATCGATCAAGGTGCTCAAGGGCCTGGATGCGGTCCGCAAGCGCCCCGGCATGTACATCGGCGACACCGACGACGGTTCGGGCCTCCACCACATGGTGTTCGAGGTCTCGGACAATGCGATCGACGAGGCGCTCGCCGGCCATTGCGACCTCATCCTGATCACGCTGAACCCCGACGGCTCGGTTTCGGTCGAGGACAATGGCCGCGGCATCCCGACCGGCATCCACCCCGAGGAAGGCGTCTCGGCAGCCGAGGTCATCATGACCCAGCTCCATGCCGGCGGGAAATTCGAGAACACCTCGGATTCGAACGCCTACAAGGTCTCGGGCGGCCTGCACGGCGTCGGCGTCTCGGTGGTGAACGCGCTTTCGGAGTGGCTCGATCTCAACATCTGGCGCGACGGCGAGGAGCATTACATGCGCTTCCGCCACGGCGACGCCGAAGCGCCGCTCAAGGTGATCGGCACGGCACCCGAGGGCAAGAAGGGCACGCGCGTGACCTTCCTCGCCTCGCCGGCGACCTTCAAGATCACCGAATATGACTTCGAGAAGCTCGAGCACCGCTATCGCGAGCTCGCCTTCCTCAACTCGGGCGTGCGCCTCATCCTGCGCGACGCGCGGCACGAGGAGACCAAGGAAGTCGAGCTGTTCTACGAGGGCGGCATCGCGGCCTTCGTCAAATGGCTCGATCGCAACAAGCAGGCGCTGATGCCGGATCCGATCGCGATCACCGGCACCCGCGAGGACGTGACGATCGACGTCGCGCTCGAATGGAACGACAGCTATTACGAGAATGTCCTCTGCTTCACCAACAACATCCCCCAGCGTGACGGCGGCACGCACCTCGCGGCGTTCCGCGCGGCGCTGACCCGCACGATCAACGGCTATGCCGAGAAGTCGGGCATGCTGAAGAAGGAGAAGGTCTCGCTCACCGGCGACGACATGCGCGAGGGGCTCACCGCGATCGTCTCGGTCAAGCTGCCCGATCCCAAGTTCAGCTCGCAGACCAAGGACAAGCTCGTCTCGTCCGAGGTCCGCCAGCCGCTCGAATCGCTGATGGCCGACAAGCTGGCCGAGTGGCTCGAGGAGAATCCGGCGCCCGCGCGGATGATCATCCAGAAGATCATCGACGCCGCCGCCGCGCGCGAGGCCGCCCGCAAGGCGCGCGAGCTCACCCGGCGCAAGGGCGTGATGGACATCGCCTCGCTGCCCGGCAAGCTCGCCGACTGCCAGGAGCGCGATCCCGCCAAGTCCGAGCTGTTCCT
>CBIFVW010000272.1:0-3919 GCA_966186155.1 uncultured Sphingomonas sp. | reverse complement strand
GGCATTTCCATGATTCGAGACGACATCAAATCCGCGCTGGTCACCGCCATGAAGGGCGGCGACAAGCAGAGCACCGCCGCGATCCGCCTGATCCAGAGCGCGATCAAGAACCGCGACATCGAGGAGCGCGTCAAGGCCCAGCCGACCGAGGACGACGCGCTGGTGGTCGAGGTGCTCCAGAAGATGGTCAAGCAGCGCCGCGAATCGATCGAGCTTTACGAGAAGGGCGGCCGCCAGGAGCTCGCCGACGCCGAGAAGGCCGAAGTCGCGGTGATCGAGCGCTTCCTCCCCGCCCAGATGAGCGAGGACGAGACCCGCGCCGCGATCGAGGCGATCAAGGCCGAGCTGGGGGCGAGCGGCATGAAGGACATGGGCCGGGTGATGGCGGAACTGAAGTCCCGCCACGCGACCAGCCTCGACATGAGCAAGGCGTCGGGGCTGGTGAAGGCGGCGTTGGGCTGAGGTGTCCCTCACCCCCGCCTTTCTCGACGAACTCCGCGCCCGGACCCTTCTCTCCGGCCTCATCGCCAAGAGCGTGAAGCTCCAGCGCGCGGGGCGGGAGTTCCGCGCCTGCTGTCCGTTCCACCAGGAGAAGACGCCGAGCTTCTACGTCAACGACGACAAGGGCTTCTATCACTGCTTCGGCTGCGGCGCGCACGGTGACGCGATCCGCTGGATGACCGACCAGCGCGGCCTGCCCTTCATCGATGCGGTCAAGGAGCTCGCCCAGGCCGCCGGCATGGAGATGCCCGAGCAGGACCGGCGCTCGGCCGAGAAGGCGCAGCGCGCCAGGGGCCTGCACGAGGCGATGGAGGACGCGGCGAAGTGGTTCGTCGAGCGGCTCCACGGCATCGAAGGCGCAGAGGCGCGCGTGGTGCTGAGGAAGCGCGGCATCTCGGAGGAGACCGCCCGGGCCTTCGGCCTCGGCTTCGCCCCCGATTCGCGCGGCAAGCTCAAGGAAGCGCTCAAGGCCTATGGCGACGCGATGCTCGTCGAGGCGGGGCTGCTGATCGCCGTCGAGGGCAAGGAGCCGTACGACCGGTTCCGCGGCCGGCTGATGATCCCGATCCGCGACGCGCGCGGCCGCGCGATCGCGTTCGGGGGCCGCATCATCGGGGAAGGCGAGCCCAAATATCTCAACTCTCCCGAGACCCCGCTCTTCGACAAGGGCCGCACGCTCTACAATCTCGATCGCGCCCAGGCCGCGGCGCGCAAGTCCGGCCGGATCATCGCGGTCGAGGGCTATATGGACGTGATCGCGCTCGCCCAGGCCGGGTTCGGCGAGGCGGTCGCGCCGCTCGGCACCGCGATGACCGAGCACCAGCTCGAGCGGCTGTGGCGGATCGCCGAGACGCCGCTGCTCTGTTTCGACGGCGATTCGGCGGGGCAGAAGGCCGCGCTCCGTGCCGCGCACCGCGCCCTGCCCCTGCTCCAGCCCGGCCGCAGCCTCGCCTTCGTGACTCTGCCCGAGGGGCTCGACCCCGACGATCTCGTCCGCGCCCAGGGGCCGCACGCCTTCGAGGCGCTGCTCGGCAAGGCCCAGCCCTTGGTCGACCGGCTCTGGGAAAGCGAAGTCGCCGCCGAGCCGCTCGACACGCCCGAGCGCCGCGCCGGGCTCAAGCGCCGTCTCGGCGAGCTCGCCAACGGCATCCAGGAGCCTAGCGTCCGCACCGAATATCTCGCCGAGTTCCGCCGCCGCTTCGACGGCCTCTTCGCGGCGCCGCGCCGCGAATGGCGCCCAGGGGCCGAGCGCCGCAAGGGAGGTCCCTGGAAGCCGCCCGAGCCGCCGCTCAACGCCAGGACGCGCTCGCTCCAGGCGGGCGGGCTCGATCCGATCCTCGCCAAGGCGGTGCTCGCCGGCCTCATCCGCCACCCGGCCGAGATCGCGCGCCACATGGAGGTGCTGGGAAGCCTGCGCGGCGCCTCGGGCGCGCTCGGCAAGCTGTTCGAGGCGGTGATCGACGTCGCGCTCGAGGACCGGCAGCTTGATCAGGGCAAAGTCCTCACCATATTGGCGCGGTCCGGTTTCGATTCCGTGGCGAGCGAGCTGCTCAGGGCCGATACGCTCCCCTTCTCCTTCACGCGGCCCCGTGCCGACGAGGCGAAGGCGCGCGACGACCTCAACGAGGCGATCGCGGTGATGGTCGCGCGGCCCGCGGTGGACGCCGCGCTGGCCGAGGCAACGGCTGCGATGCGCGAGCGTTTCGACGACGACGCCTTCGCCCGCCAGACCGCCCTGCTCCGGCAGCGGCAGGAGCTGGAGACGCGGCTCGCGAATCTGATGCTTGCGGACGAAGAGGATTTCGAGGAATAGGGCGGTGTAAAATAGCCGCCATCTGATTTTGAGGATTTTGATGGCCAAGGCGAACATGGCGGACGTCACCGATACCGGCGAGGCGGGTGACGCGCCGCTGATCGATCTCAACGAAGGCTCGATCAAGAAGCTCGTCGCGCGGGCGAAGAAGCGCGGCTACATCACCGTCGACCAGCTGAACGAGATGCTCCCGCAGGACCAGATGTCCTCGGAGCAGATCGAGGACGTCATGGCGGCGTTGAATGATATGGGCGTCAACGTCGTCGAGAACGAGGAGGCCGGGGAGGACGCCGAGCCCGAGGACGAGGTCGAGGAAGTCGACACTTCCGACGGCCAGGACGATTCGGCCCCCGCCTTCGAGACCAAGAAGAAGGAAACCGTCGATCGCACCGACGACCCGGTGCGCATGTACCTGCGCGAGATGGGCGCGGTCGAGCTGCTCAGCCGCGAAGGCGAGATCGCGATCGCCAAGCGCATCGAGGCCGGCCGCGACACGATGATCCTCGGCCTGTGCGAATCGCCGATCACCTTCAACGCCATCATCGGCTGGTCGACCGCCCTCAACGAGGGCACGATGCAGCTCAGGGAGATCCTCGATCTCGACGCGATGCTCTCCAAGGGTCCCTCGGCCGAGCAGGTCGAGGGCGCCGAGGAGGACGACAATGGCGAGATCAGCGAGAAGACCGCCGGCGCCTCGTTCAAGGAGGAGGAGGACGTCGAGGAGGTCCAGGACGAGGAGGACGAGGACTCGATGACCGAGCGCCGCACCCCGCGGCCCTCGGACGACGACGAGGAGGACAACACCCTCAGCCTCGCCCAGATGGAGGAGACGCTCAAGCCGCAGGCGCTCGAGAAGTTCGCCAACATCACCTCGGTCTACAAGAAGTTCGCCAAGATGCAGCAGCAGCGGCTCGACGCCATGTCGGCCGGCGGCGAGCTCGCGGCGAGCGACGAGAAGAAGTACCAGAAGCTGCGCGAGGAGCTCACCGCCGAGGTCGAGTCGGTGCAGTTCCACCAGGCGAAGATCGAATATCTCGTCGACCAGCTCTACAGCTTCAACCGGCGCCTCACCGCGCTGGGCGGCCAGATGCTGCGCCTCGCCGAGCGCCACAAGGTCAGCCGCAAGGAATTCCTCGACCGCTATGTCGACCATGAGCTCGACGAGCAGTGGCTCCAGGCGGTGCAGGGCCTCGACAAGAAATGGGCGGCCTTCGCCGCCAACGAGGCCGGCTCGGTCGACCGCATCCGCGCCGAGATCGCCGAGATCGCCCAGCAGACCGGCATGAGCCTCAACGAGTTCCGCCGCATCGTCAACATGGTGCAGAAGGGCGAGCGCGAGGCGCGGATCGCGAAGAAGGAGATGGTCGAGGCCAATCTCCGCCTCGTGATCTCGATCGCCAAGAAATACACCAATCGCGGGCTGCAGTTCCTCGACCTGATCCAGGAGGGAAACATCGGCCTGATGAAGGCGGTGGACAAGTTCGAGTATCGCCGCGGCTACAAGTTCTCGACCTACGCCACCTGGTGGATCCGCCAGGCGATCACGCGCTCGATCGCCGACCAGGCGCGCACGATCCGCATCCCGGTCCACATGATCGAGACGAT
>CBIFVW010000271.1:0-3921 GCA_966186155.1 uncultured Sphingomonas sp. | reverse complement strand
GACAACACCGTATCGCTGTTCGACCCGGCGATCGCCCGGCACGGCCTCAGGCAGCGCGGCCTCTTCTACATGAAGGGATCCGAGCGCATGTATCTGCCCGCCGAGCTGCACGGCGAGGGCCTGTCGCTCAAGCTCAGCCTGCTCGCGCACCGGCGCTTCGCGCTGCCGCTCAAATATGCCGACTTCATCGACCAGTCGGTGTCGCTGCCGCTGATCGTCGCCGACGGCAACGAAGTGTCGACGGGCACCGTCACCGCGACGCCGACGCATGACGGCTATTATCTGGCGCCGATCCCGATCGGCGATTGCCGCTTCTCGGTCGGCATCCAGTTCGGCCAGCTCTACGACTGGCTGCAAGTGGAAAGCGCAGTGTTCATGCCGGTCGAGAATTTCCTCAGCGACAAGCAGCGCCCCGGCCGCGACGAAGTCGCCGCCAGCCCCTCGCTCGAGGGGATGGAGCAGGCCGCGCCGCGCCTGTTCCGCTGCGAGAACGAATTCGCCTTCATGATGGTGCCGCCGCCGCCGCGCCGCGACGACCGGCCGATGATGCTGGCGCTCGTCTTCCGTCCGATCGCGGCCCGCGAGCCGCGCGCGCCGCAGCCCGCGGCGACCCTCGTCCATGCTCCGGGAGCTTCCGCATGACCCTGCTCATCCACTCCATGTCCGAATTCTCGGACATCATCCTCGGCTGCCTGCACGCCGCCGGGGCCCGCGCCATCGCCGAGGTCGGCGCCGAGTTCGGCGGCATGTCGCAGCAGCTCGCCGCCTATGCCCAGGCGACCGGCGGCAGCCTGACCAGCATCGATCCCGCGCCCAAGGCCGAGTTCCTCGACTGGGTGCAGAGCTGCCCCGCCGTCCGGCACGTGCCGGCGACCAGCATCGAGGCGATGCCGAAGCTGCAGGACGTCGACGCCTGGGTGATCGACGGCGACCATAATTACTACACCGTGTTCAACGAGCTGCGCATCGCCGACACGCTGGCGCACCGCGACGGCAAGCCGCTGCTCGCGCTGCTCCACGACGTGAGCTGGCCCTGCGCGCGGCGCGACTTCTATTACGCGCCCGACCAGATCCCCGCCGAGTGGCGCCATCCGCACAGCTTCGACGCCGGCGTGACCATAGGCCATCCCGGCGTGCACGAGGGGCGCGGCTTTCGCGGCCAGGGCCAGTTCGCGGTGGCGCTCCACGAGGGCGGCCCGCGCAACGGCGTGCTCACCGCGGTCGAGGACTTCATCGCCGAAGGGCACAGCGAGGAACGGCCGCTCGCCTGGGCGCACATCCCGGCGGTGTTCGGGCTCGGCGTGCTGTTCGACGCCTCGGCGCCCTGGGCGGCCGAGATCGCGCAGCTCGTGCATCCCTATCACGACAATCCGCTGATCGCGTCGCTCGAGCTCAACCGGCTGCGCAACTATCTCGCGGTGATCGACTGGCAGGACCGCCAGGCCGCCTGAGCAAAATGCCGGGCGCGAGAACCGGGCCTCGCAAATCCTTCCTATAATTCTGGAAACGACAGGGAAAGCAAAGCGGCATCGCCATGCTCAACGGCATCGGATTCATCATCATTCTCGGCTGCGTGTTCGGGAGCTTCATCATGGCCGGCGGCAAGATGGAGATCATCCTGCACGCGCTGCCGCACGAGATGATGGCGATCGCCGGCGCCGCGATCGGCGCGTTCATCGTGTCCAATTCGATGGCGACGGTGAAGAAGGCCGGCAAGGGCATCATGCGTGCCTTCAAGGGGCCGGGCTGGAAGGCGCAGGACTATAAGGACCTGCTCACTCTGCTCTACACCCTGCTCGCCACCTTCAAGAAGAGCGGCGCCACCGGCATCGAGCCGCATCTCGACCAGCCCGACGAGAGCCCGGTCTTCCAGCCCTATCCGCGGCTGCTGAAGGACCATCACCTGATCGAGTTCCTCTGCGACTATCTGCGCATGATGACGGTCAACTTCGAGGATCCGCATCAGCTCGAAGCCGCGATGGACGCCGATATCGAGAAGCATCACCACGAGGAATCGGGTCCGCAGCACGCGCTCCAGATCATGGCCGACGGCCTGCCGGCGATCGGCATCGTCGCGGCGGTGCTCGGCGTCATCAAGACGATGGGCTCGATCGACCAGCCGACCGAGATCCTCGGCGCGATGATCGGCGGCGCGCTCGTCGGCACCTTCCTCGGCGTGCTCCTGAGCTACTGCGTCGTCGGCCCGATCGCCGCCAAGCTGCGCGAGACGCTCGACGGCGACGCCCAGCCCTATGCCGTCGTGAAGACCGCGATCGTCGCCTACGCCCAGAACCAGCCGGTGCAGGTGGCGATCGAGATCGCCCGCCGCATGACGCCCTCGGCCTATGCGCCGAGCTTCCAGCAACTCGAAACCGCACTCGACGAGGCCAAAAATGGACTCACTCCAGCCACTGCCTGAAGCCGAGGACCGCGCGCTGCGCCTGCCCGCGCACGGGACCACCGTCACCGCGGAGGACCTGCGCGTGCGCTTCGTGCTCGCCGCCGATCTCGACGACGAGATCGAAGTCGACGCCTCGCAGGTCGAGAGCGTCGGCCAGGCCGTGCTCCAGCTGCTCGTCGCCGCGCGCGCCGAGGCTGAAGCCAACGGCCAGCCCTTTCGCATCGCCAATCCCAGCCCTGCCTTCGTCGATCGCGTCACGCGCTGCCAGCTGGCGGCGGCGGTCGGCCTCGATACCGGAGACCACCTGTGACCAAGCTGATCCTCACCGTCGACGATTCCGCGAGCATGCGCATGCTGCTCAAGACCTCGCTCAGCGCGCAGGGCTTCCGCATCGAGAGCGCCAATGACGGCCAGCACGGCCTCGAGCGCATGCACGAGGTCAAGCCCGACCTGCTGATCACCGACATCAACATGCCGAAGATGGACGGCTTCGAGCTGATCGAGGCGGTGCGCGCCAAGCCCGAGTTCAAGGGAACGCCGATCCTGGTCCTCTCGACCGAATTCTCGGACGAGAAGAAGGCCCGCGCCCGCGAGGCCGGCGCCACCGGCTGGATCACCAAGCCGTTCGAGGCAGTGAAGCTCGGGGCGGCGATCCGCCGGGTCTGCCCGTGAGCGACGAATTCGACGATATCCAGGCGATCTTCTTCGAAGAATGCGCCGAGGGGCTGACCACCGCCGAGCAGGGCCTGTCGGCGATGCAGGCGGGCGACGTCTCGGCCGATGTGATCGCGGGCGTGTTCCGCGCGGTGCATTCGATCAAGGGCGGCGCCGGCGCCTTCGGCCATGCCGACCTGACTGCCTTCGCGCACAAGTTCGAGAACGTCCTCGACGAAGTGCGCGGCGGCAAGATCGCGCCCACGCCCGGCGTGGTCCGCGTAATGCTGAGCGCGTTCGACGTGCTTTCGGACCATGTCGAGGCCGCCAAGGGCCTCGCCGCCCGGCCCGCCGACCAGGCCGCGCTCGCCGCGCTCGAGCAGGTCCTCGCGAACAAGGGCGCGGACGATGCCGCGCCCGTCGCCAACTCTGCCTCCGCCGATGTCCCGGCGGGGGCGGAGACCCCGGCGCCGGCCGAGGACGAGTTCGGCTTCACGCCGGTGATCGTCTCGCTCGACGACTTCGACGCGCCCGCCCCCGTCGCGGCACCGCTGCCGGACCCCGATGGCGGCTGGACGGTCACCTTCCGCCCGTCGCGCGCCGCGCTCGCCAATGCCGGCGAGCCGCTGCTGATCATCCGCGAGCTCGAAGGGCTCGGCGGCGAGATCGTCGCGGTCGACGTCTCGGCCGTGCCGCCGCTGCGCGACCTCGAGCCCGAGGATGCCTATTTCACCTGGACGATCCGCGTCCCCGGCGAGATCGCCGAGGGCGACATCGCCGATTGCTTCGACTTCGTCGCGCCGGACTCGCTGGTCGAGATCGTCCGTGACGCGGTGGAAGCCCCCGCGCCTGTCCTTGCCCCCGAG
>CBIFVW010000270.1:0-3958 GCA_966186155.1 uncultured Sphingomonas sp. | reverse complement strand
GCAGGGGCGGGCGCCGGCGGGGCGTCATGCTTGAGCGTGAAGGCGGGCGCGGGACGATCGCCGCCGGCCTCGCCATCGTGGCGCTCGGCGGACCGGCCCTGGATCGGGACGACACCTGTGTCGGGCTTCGCCGGCGTGCCGTCGGCTGCGACAGCGGGAGCCGGGGCGTCGACGGATGCGCCGCGCGGTGTCGCCGGCTTCCTGGCGGCACCGGTCACCGCGCCCGTGGTCTCGGCCGGGCGTGCGGACTCGGCCACGGGCTGGCGCGGCACGGCGGCGAGTGGAAGGACCGCCGCCTCGGCGGGAACGGCCTGCGCAGGCGGCATGTCGGTGGGCGGCACCGCGAGCATGGGCTCGAGGGGCTCCGCCACCTCCTTCTGGAGGCGCTTCGGGCCGGTTGTCCCCGCCTTCGGTCCGGCGGGCGCTTGGTTCGGGAGCGGGGCCTCCGCGATGGGCTCGGCGAGCGGCTCGAGGCCTTGCTCGCCCGGCAGCGCCGTCGGCGCCGCGCGAACGGCGATCTTGCCGGGCTTCGCCGCGGGCTTTTCAGCCATCGGCGCGGCGGGTTCGGATTCGAAGGTCGCCGCCTCCTCGGCCACGACGGGCGTTTCCGCCACCGTCGATACCGGCACGGCCGCCGGAGCGGGCGCGGGGGCGGCGGTGGTCAGGAGCTGGGCGAGCGTGCTCGGCACCTGCTGCTGGGGGATTTCGGCCGCGGGCGCGGCGGCCGGGGCAAGTTCGATCGCCTTGCCCGGAGCGGCAACGTCCTTCGCCGCCAGCGGCATCACCGGCGCCGGGCTCGCGAGCACCTGGTCGAGCGCCTGCGCGAAGCCCGCGCCGGGAAGACCGGCCTCGGGCGCGAAGGGAAAGGAACCGAACGGGAAACCGAAGGGTGTGACTTGCATCCAGGCGCCTCTTGCGCGGCCCCGGGCGGGGCCGTTCCTTCATTATAGGACGGAAACGACGTATGCGGTTTCGTCAGCCGATCGTGCCGAGCGCGCGGATGCGGGCGCGGGCGTGGATCTCGTTCTGCGAGAGCACCACCGTCGCCGGGCGCACCCGCTCGATGATCGAGCGGACGAAGGGCCGGATCGACGGGCTGGTGAGCAGGCACGGGATCTCGCCGTCCTGCGCCAGCCGGTCATAGGTCTCGCGCACCGACTGGATGAAGCGCTGGAGCGACGAGGGCGCCATGGCGAGCTGGCGCTCGTCGCCGGCGCCGAGGATGCTCTCGGCGAAGGCCTGGTCCCATTCGGGGGACAGCGTCACCACCGGGATCGCCTCGCCGCGCACCTGCGACGCGCTGATCTGGCGCGCCAGGCGGGCGCGGACATGCTCGGTCAGCTGGGTGAGGTTGTTCGTCAGCGGCGCCGCCTCGGCGATGCCTTCGAGGATCGTGGGCACGTCGCGGATCGAGATGCCCTCGGAAAGCAGGTTCTGCAGGATGCGCTGCACGCTCGAGATCGAGACCTTGGAAGGAACGAGGTCGGCGACCAGCTTCTCCGATTCCTTGTGCACTTCGGTCAGCAGCTTCTGCGTCTCGGTGTAGGAGAGCAGGTCGGCGATATTCTCCTTCACCAGCTCGGTGAGGTGGGTGGTGATGATCGTGCCGCACTCGACCACGGTCAGCCCGCGGAAACCGGCCTCGTCGCGCAGCTCGCGATCGATCCACAGCGCGGGGAGGCCGAACACCGGCTCGCGCGTCGCCTCGCCGGGCAGGCCGGCGGGCGTGCCGCCCGGATTGATCAGCAGCAGCTTGTCGAGCCGGATCTCGCCGCGGGCGGCCTCGGTCTCCTTGATCGTGATGACGTACTCGTTGGGCTTGAGGCCCATATTGTCGATGATCCGGACCGAGGGGAGCACGAAGCCGAACTCGGTCGCCATCTGGCGGCGGAGCGCGCGGACCTGGTCGTCGAGGCGCGGCTCGCGCGTCGAATCGTTGATCATCGGCAGCAGCGCATAGCCGATCTCGATCCGCACCGCGTCGATCGCGAGCGTCTGCGAGATCGGCTGCTCGGCGACCGCGGCCTCGGCGACTTCCTGCGCGGCGACCGCCTTTTCGAGCGCGGCCTTGGCCTCGGCGCGCTTGCTCATCTTCCAGGCGGCGAAGCCCGCGAGCCCGGCAAAGGCGGCGAAGGGAATGAAGGGCAGGCCGGGGACGAGCGCCAGCGCGCCCATCAGGAACGCGACCATGCCGAAGGCCTTGGGATAGCGGCCGAGCTGGTCGCCGAGCGCGGCGCCGGTCTTGCCCTTCACGCCGCCCTTGGAGACGAGCAGGCCCGCCGCGATCGAGATGATCAGCGCCGGGATCTGGCTCACCAGGCCCTCGCCCGCGGTGAGCACGGTATAGGTGTGGAACGCCTCGCCGATCGGCACGCCGTGCGAGACCACGCCGATCGCGAGGCCGACGACGATGTTGACCGCGGTGATCAGCAGCGCCGCGATCGCGTCGCCCTTCACGAACTTGGAGGCGCCGTCCATCGATCCGTAGAAGCCGCTCTCGGCCTCGATCTCGGCACGGCGCTCGCGCGCCTGCTCCTCGCTGATCATGCCGGCGGAGAGATCGGCGTCGATCGCCATCTGCTTGCCGGGCATCGCGTCGAGGCTGAAGCGCGCCGCGACTTCGGCGATGCGGCCGGCGCCCTTGGTGATCACCACGAAGTTGATGACGATCAGGATGAGGAAGATGGTGAGGCCGATGATGACCTCGCCGCCCATCAGGAACTCGCCGAACGCGCCGATCACGCCGCCCGCCGCGCTATGGCCCTCATGCCCATGGGTGAGGATCAGACGCGTCGAGGCCAGGTTGAGGCCGAGGCGCAGCATCGTCGCGATCAGCAGGATCGTCGGGAAGGCGCTCAGCTCGAGCGGCTTCTCGATGAACAGCGCCGTCATCAGGATCATCACCGACAGGGTGATCGACAGCGCGAGGCCGAGGTCGAGCAGCCAGGGCGGCATCGGCAGGATGAGCATCGCGATGATCGCGATGACGCCGCCCGCGAGTGCCATGTCGCGGTTCGCGCCGATGCGCTCGAGAAGCCTGGTGACGAAGGGGGGCATCGGATTGCGGCCTTACAGTGCCGGCGAGACGGGGATGCCCGCCTCGATGAAGGTCCTGAGCTTGTTGCGCATCGTGCGCACCGAGATGCCGAGGATGTTCGACGCCGAGGTGCGGTTGCCGTGGCAGCGCTCGAGCGTCTGGAGGATCAGCTCGCGCTCGACTTCCTCGACCGTGCGGCCGACCAGCCCCTCGATCTCCATCTCGACTCGCTCCTCGGCCGGCGCGGCGAGGCCGGCGAGCGGCGTGCCGTCGGCGCGCGTCAGGTCGAAGGCGTCGATCGCGCCGCCACGGGCGAGCAATGCGGCGCGATGGATGCATTCCTCGAGCTCGCGAATGTTGCCCGGCCAGGAATAGCCGCGCAGCAGCGCCATCGCCGCGTCGGTCAGCGGCCGGGCGGCGAGCCCGTCGCTCTCGGCGAAGCGCTCGGCGAAGTGGCGGGCGAGCGCGGCGATGTCCTCGCCGCGCTCGCGCAGCGGCGGAACCTCGATGCGGACGAGGCCCAGCCGGACGAGCAGGTCCTCGCGAAAGGTGCCGGCGGCGACGCAGGCCTCGAGATCGAGGCTGGTCGAGGCGACGAGGCGCGCGTTGAACGGCACGGGCTCGCTGCCGCCGGCGCGCACGAAGCTCTGGTCGTGCAGCGCGGCGAGCAGCCGGGCCTGGCTGGAGGGCGCGAGCGTCCCGACCTCGCGCAGGAAGATCGTGCCGCCGGCCGCGCTCTCGAGCCGGCCGATGCGGCGCGCGGCGGCGCCCGGGAAGGCGCCGGCCTCATAGATCAGCGTCGCTTCGACGGCGGTGATGCGTCCCTGCTTGTTCGCCCCCATCTTCACCCGATTCCACGTCCCCGAGGTGGGGCCTGTGCCCTCGAAGACCTCTGTCCGGCTCATGGCGATCTTCACCGGG
>CBIFVW010000269.1:0-4009 GCA_966186155.1 uncultured Sphingomonas sp. | reverse complement strand
CGGCCGCCGCCGGGCAGCGTGAGCAGCTTGCGATAGTTGCGCTGCGTCACGTCGCCATTCAATGCGCGCATGATGCGGAACACCTGCTCGGTGTCGTCGCCATTGGCGAGCAGCCTACCCAGCGCGCGGAACGCGGTCCCCCATTGCCGCTTCATCGGAATGCCGGGGTTGAACGTCTGCTGCGGTGCGGGTTGCGTGGCCATGCGCCGAATCCTTACTGACAATAATGTCAATATAGGAGGCGGGTTAAGAAATCAACAGCGAGGCCGGCTCACACCCGCATCGGCATCAGCACGTAGAGCGCCGGGGACTTGTCGTTCTCGCGGATCAGCGTCGGAGCGGCGGCGTCGGCGAGGTGGACCTCGACGCTGTCGCCCTCGATCTGGCCGAGAATGTCCATGAGATAGCGGCTGTTGAAGCCGATCTCGAACGGCGGCGCCGCATAGTCGCCCGGGACCTCCTCGGCCGCCGCGCCGTTCTCGGGGCTGGTGACCGACAGGATCACCTTGTCGCGGTCGAGCGCCATCTTGACCGCGCGGGTCTTCTCCGTGGCGATCGTCGAGACGCGGTCGACGCCCTCCATGAAGCTCTTGGGATCGAGCTTGAGCAGCTTGTCGTTGCCGGTCGGGATCACCCGCGAATAATCGGGGAAGGTGCCGTCGATCAGCTTCGAGGTGAGGATCGCCTGGCCGAGATCGAAACGGATCTTCGAATTGGAGAGCGAGACGCCGATCGAGCCGTCGACCTCGTCGAGCAGCTTGCGGAGCTCGGCGACGCATTTGCGCGGCACGATCACGTCGGGCATCGCCTCCGCCCCGTCGGGCCGCGCGACCGTCACCCGCGCGAGGCGGTGGCCGTCGGTGGCCGCGGCGCGCAGCAGCGGCGTCGCCTCGTCGGTCACGTGCAGGAAGATGCCGTTGAGATAATAGCGCGTCTCCTCGGTGGAGATCGCGAAGCGGGTCTTGTCGATGATCTGCTTGAGCGTCTCGGCGGGGAGCTCGAAGACGGTGGGCAGCTCGCCCTCGGCGATCATCGGGAAATCGTCGCGCGGGAGCGTCGCCAGGGTGAACCGCGCGCGGCCGGCGTTGACGGTGATCCGCCCCTCGGCCGCCGAGAGCTCGACCTGCGCGCCCTCGGGCAGCTTGCGGACGATGTCGAACAAGGTGTGCGCCGAGACGGTGATCGCGCCCGGCTGGTCGACCGCGGCGGCGATCGTCTCGTCGATCTGCAGGTCGAGATCGGTCGCCATCAGGCGCATCGCGCCCGATCCCTGCGCCTCGATCAGCACGTTGGAGAGAATCGGGATCGTGTTGCGCCGCTCGACCACCGACTGGACGTGGCTGAGGCCCCTCAACAGAGTTGCGCGTTCGATCGTCGCCTTCATCAAGAACCCCCGGGGCATGCATCGCCCGAATCTAAGCCCGGAACCTGGACGTATCCGTTCAGCATCCTTAACGGCAAAAAGGGCCGGAGCAAGCGCCCCGGCCCTTCTGTTCACACCAAAAATCGGCGCAAAAGCGTCTTAGAAGCGGACGCCGACCCCGCCGAGCACCTGGTGGCGCTTGGCGTCGATGCCCGCGTCGCTGTCGTCATACTTCGAATAGCGATACTCGCCCTTGAGATAGACCTTGTCATTGAGCTTGAGCTCGGCGCCCGCGCCGACGCGCCAGCCACCGGCGTCGTCGCTGACGTTGATCGTCGAGGTGGGCGAGGTGTAGCGCGTGTCGAACCGCGCATTGGTGTAGCCGCCCTTGGCGTAGATCAGCGCGTTGCCGCCGACGGTGAAGCCGATGCGGCCGCCGACATAGAGGTCGCGGCCCGCCTTCACGCGCAGCGAATCGCCCGCGACGAGCACGTCGGTGTCGCGATCGCGCGTGGTCGCGCCGGTGACTTCGCCCTCGACGCCGAGCACCGCGCTGCCGGCCTGGAAGTCGTAGCCGATCGCGCCGCCATAGACCGCGCCGTCCTTCGACGCGCCGTAGATCGAGCCGTCCTCGATATGATCCCAGCCGACGACCGCCTCGGCCCGCGGGCCGGTGAAGGTCGAATCCTGCGCGAAGGCGGGAGCCGCGAAGGCAGTGCCGGCGAGCAGGGCGGCGGCGGTGGCGATGAACGTGGTACGCATAACTCAACTCCTTGGGTACGCACCCGCGCTTGCGGCACGGGCAGGGGCTCAACCGGAGGCATGCATGCCCCGTTGCATGAACCCCAGATAAACAGGAAAAACCGTGGCTCGAGGGCAACAGTCGCGATGCCCCGGGCCCGCTCGGACCTTGGTCAGGTGATGGCGCGAGGCATGGTACTCCCTTTCCAGTTTCCTCCGGACTGCCCGGGTGTCCTGTTGGGCTACCGCACCTGTTCGCGGGATGAACGAAACGGGGCCTTATTTGGGCACTTGCCTTTCTGCCGCCATCAAGGCTTGAGGAAGCGATGCGCACCGAACGCAAGGGCCGCGACTTCATCGCGAGGCACGGCGAGACCGTGTTCAACATCGCGCGCCGGATGCAGGGCGACCATCCGCACACTCCGCTCACTCGCGCGGGCTTCGCCCAGGCCGATGCGATGGGCGCGGCGCTGCGGCGGGTCCTGGGCCCCAGGCCCGAGATCACGCTCTGGTCGTCGAGCGCGGGCCGCGCGCTCCAGACGCTGGCGATCATCGCCGAGCATCTCGAGCTCGACTGGCACCAGGCGAGGCGCGACGACCGGCTGGTCGAGATCGGGATGGGGGAGTGGAGCGGCCGCTATTATGCCGATCTCGAGGCCGAGGCGCCCGGGTTCCTCGACATCGAGCACGGGCTCTACAGCCGACCGCCGCCCGGCGGCGAATGGTATGACGCGATCGCCGCGCGCGTCTCCTCCTGGCTCGCGGACACGAACGACGATCCCGGCGACCGGCTGGTGATCATGCACGGCATGTCGAGCCGCATCCTGCGCGGCGTGATGACCGGAAGCGACGTGCTGCCGCAATTCGACGCGCCGGTGGCGCCCGACCTGCCGCAAGGATCGATCGTGCGGATCGAGCACGGCGTCGAGACGGTGGTGCACATGGGTACCGGCCGGGGCGCCGCGCCGGCGTGATCGCGTTCGCGCTCCTCCTGCTCGCGCTCCAGCAGCGCGATGCGCTCGGCACGTTCGAGAGCTGGGGCGCGTTCCGCGATTCCTCGCCGCTGCGCTGCTTCGCGATTGCCAAGCCGGTCGAGCGGCACAGCCAGTCGCAGCCCTTTGCGAGCATCGCGACCTGGCCGCGCGACGGCGTCAGGAACCAGCTCCATGTCCGGCTGAGCCGCGCCCGCGCCGCCAATGCGCGCGTCACGCTGTCGATCGGCGAGCGCCGCTTCGAGCTGCAGGCGGGCGAGGCCGATGCCTGGTCGCCCGATCCGCGGACCGACGCGGCGGTGGTCGCGGCGATCCGGTCGGGCCGCAGCATGAGCGTCGAGACGCTGGGCGCGAACGGCGCGCCCTTCGCCGACACTTATGCGCTGAAGGGCGCCGCGACCGCGATCGACGCCGCCGCGCTCGGCTGCGCGGGGCGCTGACGGCCGCGGCGCGCCTCCTTACTGGTTCGGCGTCGCGGCCGGGGCGCCGGGCGTCGCCGACTGCTTGGCGGCCGCGGCGGTCTGGATCCGCTTGTTGAGTGCCGGATCGGCCTGCATCGCCTGGCCGATCGCGTTGAACCGGTCGGTGGTGAGGCCGGATCCGGTCACCGCCGAGGCCATCTTGGCGTTCTTGTCGGTCTCGGCCAGCGTCGTGTCGGCGCGGACCTTCTCGACCGCGAGCGCCGCGGTGACGAACTGATCGATCTCCGCATCGCTCACCGCCGCCGCGGCCGCGCCGGGCGCCGGTGCCGGAGTCGCTTGCGGCGAAGACTGGGGCGAGGTCTGGGGCGTCGTCTGCGCCAAGGCGGCAGGTGCGCCGACCAGCGCCGCGCCCACCAGGATCGAACCGAAGAATTTCATGTGCTTGCTCCAACTCAAACTCGGGATGCCCACCCGCGCACAGGCTGGGTTGC
>CBIFVW010000268.1:0-4070 GCA_966186155.1 uncultured Sphingomonas sp. | reverse complement strand
AAGTTGACACGGGTCCGGAGGTTCCGGACCGATGCGAACCAGGCGTCGCGCGCGCGGGCGGCGGCGGCGCGCTCCTCCTCGGAAAGCGGGGCGCGGGCGGGAGATGCGGAGTCGGTCATGCACCGACCCCAGCAGACGAAATCCTACATTTGAAGCGGTTTCTAGGCCCGTTCGGGCATCGGCGCGCGGGCGGCGCGGACCATGTCCCAGGCATAGAGCGCACAGCCGCTCCAGATCAGCGCGAAGGTGATCAGATGCGCGGTGTGCAGCGGCTCGCCGAAGATCAGCGCGACGGCGAACTGGAGCGTCGGCGCGATGTACTGGAGCAGCCCCAGGGTGGAGAGCGGCAGCCTGCGCGCGCCGGCGGCGAAGAGCAGCAGCGGCGTGGCGGTGACCACGCCCGCGGCGAGCAGCAGCGCGTCGTGGCCGGCCGAATGGCCGAAGCCGCTCTCGCCGCGGCCAGCGCACCAGGCGAGCCAGCCGATCGCGAGCGGCGCGAGCAGCAAGGTCTCCACCGTCAGGCCGCCGAGCGAATCGATCGCGACGACCTTGCGGACCAGCCCGTAGAGCCCGAAGCTGATCGCGAGCGCGAGCGAGATCAGGATCGCGCCGCCGCCATCGATCGCCATCACCAGCACGCCCGCCGCGGCGACGGCGATCGCCACCCCTTGCAGCCGGCGCAGCCGCTCGCCGAGCACGAGGATGCCGAGCGCGACATTGACCAGCGGGTTGATGAAATAGCCGAGGCTCGCCTCGAGCACATGCGCGTTCTGGACCGCCCAGATATAGACGAGCCAATTGACCGCGATCAGCGTGGCGCTGGCCGAGAGCAGCAGCAGCGTGCGCCCGCGCGCCGCCTGCCGGATCGCCTTCGCCTTGCCGAGCGCCGCCACCACGACCGCCAGCAGCAGCACCGACCAGACGACGCGATGCGCGAGCACCTGCAGCGCCGGCACGTCGGCGAGAATGTGGAAATAGACCGGGAGCACGCCCCAGATCACGTAGCAGCCGATGGCGAGCGCGATGCCCTTGGCGTCGGGACGGTCGGTGCGGGTCATGCCGCCCCTTGAGCCGATCGGGCCGCGCGGCGCAAGCAAGGCGCGCTTGCCGCCGGCAAAGCGAGGCTCCGGCGCCTGAAGTTCAGCATGGCGATTTCCTATCGGAGCCTTCGGCTCTATCCTACCGGGAAAAAGGGGGATTCATGATGGACGACGATTGGGGTCCTGCACCGCCGCAGGGCCATCCGGTGATCGCGACGCTCGCCGGGATCGCGCTGCTGGTGCTGGCGGCGCTGCTGGGACCGTGGCTGGCGCCGCAAAAGCCGCTGCCCGCGCTGCTGATCGCCGGCGCGGCGCTGGGGCTGGTGCTCTGGCTGATCGGCTTCGTCCTGACGACGCGCCACGCAGCACTCGGCTGGAAGTTCGGGTCGCTGGCGCTGCTGATCGGCGCGGGGATCGGCGCGGGGGCCGTCGCGCACGGCCAGTTCCAGACGCGCGCGCGCGCCGATGCGAGCAGCTTCGCCGAGCTCGAGCTCGGGCCCGACGGCGCTCCGCGGCTGCCGGCCGGCATCTCCGCGCGCGGGCCGATCTCGAAGCTCTATGCCGAAGCGGTGCAGGCCGACGCGCGGGAGCAGCGCGACTTCGCCGCCGCCCTGGGCAGGTTCGGGCTCGCCGCGCTGAGCAGCCCCTATCTGCTCCAGCAGGATCCGCGCGCGATCGGCAATTGCGGCGCGCTCGACGCGATCAAGCAGACCGCCGCCGAGCAGAGCCGCCAGCGCGCGGCGCGGCGAGCGGCGCTCGCCCGCGCGATCGGCGCCGCGAACCTGCCCGGCCAGGCCAAGCAGGGCATCGCCAGAATCGCGGGCGAGACCGGGGGCGGCGATTCGCTGCTCGCCAGCCAGCAGGCGATGCTCGACGCGACGCATGCGCTCTGCGCGCTGCTCGCGCGGCGCAGCTGGACCAATGACGGCGGCTATTTCGGCTTCCGGAACGGCGCGGACGCGGCCGCCTTCAAGGCATTGAAGGCGCGGCAGCAGGCGATCGCCGAGCAGCAGGGCGCGATCGAGCGCGCGGCACGCGAGCGCTTCGTCAAGGGCCGCGACCAGGTGCGCGACGCGCTCAGCCGCTCGATCTATGCGGGGGATTAGGACGTAGCGACATTCACTCCATTCCCCCCGGAGGGGAGGATTGGAAAAGCCGCCTCCTGAACGGCAACACGCCCTTGGGTGTGTACCCCTAAGGGCGGACCGGCGTGGCCGCTCCGGTGCCGACCACGGTGATCCAGGGCCGCACGCTCCAGCGCGCGACCAGGCCGTTGGCGACATAGGGATCGGCCTCGGCAAAGCGCGTCGCGGCTTCGCGGTCGGTGAAGAGCAGCAGCGCGGTATCGACCGGCTCGTCGACCGCACCGCCGAGCAGCAGCTCGCCGCGCTCGACCGCTTCCCAGGCGAGGCGGAGGTGCAGGTCGCGATGTCCGGGCCGGCGCGCGAGATAGTCGGGCGCGAGCTCGTAGCGGAGCAGGAAATGGGCCATGGTCAGCCTCCGATGCGGAGCCACAGGGCAGTGGCGTCGTCCGATGCCTTGAAGCGGGGGAAGCGCGTGCAGGCGGCGTCCTCCGCCTCGATCGCGCGCAGCTCGCCGGCGAGCGCGGCGAGGCCGCGCGCGCGGATCGCCTCGACCAGGCCGGCATCGTCATAGGCGGCATAGCCGTCGATCAGCGCGGCATAGCCGTCGCTCATCAGCAGGAGCTCGTCGCCGGGCGCGCAGGCGAGGCGGGCGGTGTCGAGCTCGGCCATGTGCCCGGGATCGACGCTGAGCACGCGGATGCCGGGACGGCCGCGGGTCGCGCGCAGGTCGTCGAGGATCGGCGCGGCGGCCCGCTTGACGCTGCCCAGGCCATGCGCCGCGAGGCGGGCGGCGCGATCGGCCTCGGAGGAGCGGACCTCCCGGACCGGTCCGAGCCGCGTGGCCGTGCCGTTGCGCCACAGGAAGCCGACGCAATCGCCGAGCCAGCCGATCTCGAGCGCAGCGTCGTCCAGCCGCACCGCGAGCGACGAGGCGAGCGGAAGCTCCCAGCGACCCTCGGGCTCGCGAATGCGATCGCGCTCCCAGGCGGCGAGGATGCGATCGGCGACATCGGCATAGACGGCCGCGATCGATTCGCCGGAGGAAGCGGCGAAGCCGGCCTGCGCCTCGCCCGCCAGCCAGGCCGCGCCGCCCCGCGCGCCGACCAGCCCGGGCGGGCCGAGATCGGTCGCGCCGTCGATCACCCAGGCGTGGCGGGCACCGGCTCCGGCGCGGTCGTCGTTGGGGACCGCGGAGTCGCCGGCGAGGCTGATCGACTGGAGCAGATCGAAGTGCATGGATCCCGCGCTAGCAGGGCTTCGCGACGATGTCAGGGACGACGAAGCGCCCAGAACAGATATGCCTCGATCGCCGCGAAGGGGCCGAGCAGCGCGGCGACGCCCGCCCAGCCGGCGAGGTCGAAGCCGAAGCGGCCGACACCCCAGAGCAGCACGAGCTGGCCGAGGAACATCGAATAGACGCCCAGGCCCCGCCACATCGGGCCGATGTGATAGCCGATCCACCATGCCCAGCGGCCGAGCGTCCAGACGATCGCGGTGGCGGCGACGAGGCGGAGATCGGCCTCGTGATGCGCGAGCAGGAACAGCCCCGGGAGCAGGACGGCGAGCTGCTCCAGGCTGTTCTGGATGTAGCGCTGGTTGACGATCAGCCGCTTCGAATCGGCGCCGGCGAGCGGATCGATCGAGGGATGGAACAGCCGCTCGTGCGCGACCGCCTCGATCCCCGGCACCAGCGCGAGCAGCACCACCGCGCCGGCGCACTGGAGCGCGAACACCATCGGCTCGGCATCGATCGGCGGGAGCCCGTGGCGCAGCGCCAGCCAGAGACCGACCGCGAGCGGCAGCGACGCCGCCACCGCTCCCGCGATCGTCCCCCGCCCCTGCATCTCAGTCCGCGAAGAGCAGGACGGGGGTCTCGAGCAGCTTCCTCAACGCCTGGACGAAGCTCGCCGCGTCCCAGCCGTCGACGACGCGATGGTCGCACGAG
>CBIFVW010000267.1:0-4143 GCA_966186155.1 uncultured Sphingomonas sp. | reverse complement strand
ATCCCTGGTGGGTGAAGGCGCTCGAGCTGACGCCCGAGAAGGCGAGCTATCGCCGCGAGATCGCGATGCGACTGTTCGCGCTCGAGGTGCTGCTGCAGGAGCAGTCGCGGCGGGCAGGCGCCCCCTCCCGCGACGCGGGAGGGGACGGGGAAGCGCGTGCCGCCCCGAAAGAGGCCAGTCCTCGGCAATCCCTCCCCTAGCCCGTCGGGAAGGGACGGCTCAGCCGGCCCAGGCCTCGAACGGCAGGTCGAGATCGTCGGCGACCGCCTTGAAGGCGATCTTGCCCTTGTAGACGTTGAGGCCGTTGGCGAGGTGCCTGTCGGCCTTCATCGCCGCCTCGGCGCCGAGGTTCGCCAGCTTGAGCACGAACGGCAGGGTGGCGTTGTTGAGCGCGAAGGCCGAGGTGCGCGCGACCGCGCCCGGCATGTTGGCGACGCAATAATGGATCACGCCGTCGATCTCGTAGACCGGGTTGTCGTGCGTGGTCGGCTTGCTCGTCTCGAAGCAGCCGCCCTGGTCGATCGCGATGTCGACCAGCACCGAGCCGCGCATCATCGTCTTGAGCTGGTCGCGCGTGACGAGCTTGGGCGCCGCGGCGCCGGGGACGAGCACTGCGCCGATCACCACCTGGCTGCGCTGGATCGCCTCGGCGATCGCCGCCTTGGAGGCATAGGCGGTCTTGATCTGGCTGCCGAAATGCAGGTCGAGCTCGGCGAGGCGATCGTTGCTGATGTCGTAGATCGTCACGTCGGCGCGCAGGCCCACCGCCATCTGCGCGGCGTTGATGCCCGCGACGCCCCCGCCGAGGATCGCGACTCGCGCCGGCGCCACGCCGGGAACGCCGCCGAGCAGCTCGCCGCGACCGCCCTGCTCCTTCTCGAGATAGTGCGAGGCGACCTGGATCGACATGCGGCCGGCGACCTCGCTCATCGGCTTGAGCAGCGGCAGGGCGCCCGAATTCGACGTCACCGTCTCATAGGCGATGCAGGTTGCGCCCGACTTCATGAGTCCCTCGGCCTGGGGCTTGTCGGCGGCGAGGTGGAGATAGGTGAAGAGCAGGTGGCGCGGCTCGAGCAGCGCGATCTCCTGCGGCTGCGGCTCCTTGACCTTCACGATCATGTCCGAGCCGGCGAACACCGAAGCCGCGTCCGGCGCGATCTTCGCGCCGACCTTGGTATAGGCCGAATCGTCGAAGTCGATGCCCATGCCGGCCTGCGTCTCGACCAGCACCTCATGGCCGGCATGGACCAGCTCGGCGACCGAAGCGGGGGTCAGGCCGACGCGATATTCGTGATTCTTGATTTCCTTGGGAACGCCGATGCGCATGGGATCCTCTCCGTGAATTGCTGCGCGCAGGATATCGCATCCGGGGGCGGCGAATCCCTGCAAAGATGTGACAAGGAAGTGGGGTTCGCGCATGAATATGCTGTTCTGTCGCAGTGGACCGTATATTCATGCGGAATGGACAGGATCGACGCAGCTATCCTCAAGTCGCTCGCCGCCGATGCGCGCGCGCCGGTGAGCGCGATCGCGGCCGAGGTCGGGCTCTCCCAGTCCGCCTGCACGCGGCGCATCCAGGCGCTCGAGGCCTCGGGGCACCTGCTCGGCTATGGCGCGCGGCTCGGGCACCGGCGGTTGGGCTTCCGGATCACCGCGCTGGTCGACATCACGCTCGGCACCCAGGTCGAGGAGGACCTCGCGCGCTTCGAGGCCGCGGTGGCGCAGATCGACGGCGTGGTCGAGTGCGCGCTGGTCTCGGGGGGGCAGGACTATCGGCTCAAGATCCTCGCGCGCGACCTCGACGATTATGAGCGGCTCCATCGCGAGCATCTGGGCCGGCTGCCGGGCGTGGTGACGATCAACTCGAGCTTCGTGCTGCGTTCGGTGCCGACTCGGGGGGAGGCGGACGCGATCTTCGGGGCGGGGCGGTAGATTCCCCATCCGCCACCCGGCTTTCGACGGGGGTGGCGGGGCAGGGGTCTTGCGCATCGCCCTGGGCCACACGACATGACATTGCTTGACTATGCTGCACGTGCTAACGGCGCGCGCACTTTGACGACGTGAGAACGCAGGTCGCATGACCAGGTCCGTTTCCTCCAAGACGCGACACCCGCGCCCGTGAATACCTCCGACAGCGGAGCCGCCGAGGCGGCTCCCGCACAGACCGACGCGCACGCCGCGCATGGCCACAGCCATGACGCGGCCTGGAAGCTCGCGCTCGGCGCGATCGGCATCGTCTTCGGCGACATCGGCACGAGTCCGCTCTACGCCTTCCGCGAGACCTTCGCCGGCCACCACAAGCTGACGCTCGACACGCTCCACATCATGGGCGTGATCAGCCTGATGTTCTGGTCGATGATGGCGGTGGTGACGCTGAAATATGTCAGCATTATCATGCGCGCGGACAACAAGGGCGAGGGCGGCAGCCTGGCGCTGCTCGCGCTCATCTCGCGCAGCAGCGGCAATCCGAAGCGCTGGACCCAGGGCATCGTGCTGCTCGGCGTGTTCGCCACCGCGCTCTTCTACGGCGATTCGATGATCACGCCCGCGGTGTCGGTGCTCTCGGCGGTCGAAGGGCTCGCGGTCGCGGCGCCCGGCTTCGGCAAGCTGGTGCTGCCGATCGCCGTGGTGATCCTGGTGATGCTCTTCTCGATCCAGCGGACCGGCACGTCGCGCGTCGGCGCGTTCTTCGGCCCGATCATGATGCTCTATTTCCTCGCGATCGCCACGCTTGGCATCGCGAGCCTGGTGCACACGCCCGAAATCGTCGGCGCGCTGCTGCCGCACCACGCATTCCAGTTCTTCGCCGCCGATCCGCTCGCCGCCTTCCTCGCGCTCGGCTCGGTGGTGCTGGCGGTGACCGGCGCCGAGGCGCTCTACGCCGATATGGGGCATTTCGGGCGCAAGCCGATCCGCATCTCGTGGCTGTGGTTCGTGCTTCCCGCGCTGATCCTCAACTATATGGGGCAGGGCGCGCTGCTGATGCGCACGCCCGAGGCGCTGCACAGCCCCTTCTACATGCTCGCGCCGGAGATGCTGCAGTTCCCGCTCGTCATCCTGGCGACGATGGCGGCGGTGATCGCCTCGCAGGCAGTGATCTCGGGCGCCTTCTCGGTGACGCAGCAGGCGATCCAGCTCGGCTTCGTGCCCCGCCTCAGGATCGAGCACACCAGCGCGTCGACCGCCGGGCAGATCTACATCCCGCTGGTCAACTGGGCGCTGATGACGATGGTCATCCTGCTCGTGCTCTCGTTCCAGACCTCGTCGAACCTGACCGCCGCCTATGGCATCGCGGTCACCGGCGCGATGCTGATCGACAACTGCCTGCTCGCGGTCGTCCTGTTCGCGCTGTGGAAGTGGAAGAAGCGCTACGCGATCCCGCTGCTCGCGCTCTTCTTCACGGTCGACCTCGCCTATTTCGCGGCGAACCTCACCAAGGTGCCCGACGGCGGCTGGTTCCCGCTGTTCGTCGGCCTGATCGTCTTCACCTTGCTCACCACTTGGGCGAAGGGCCGCAAGCTGATGATCGATCGCCTGCGCGAGAGCGCGATGCCGATCAAGATCTTCATCGATTCGGCCGCCAACGCCGCCACCCGCGTGCCCGGCACCGCGGTGTTCATGACGTCGACTCCGGACGGCGTGCCGCACGCGCTGCTTC
Source organism: uncultured Sphingomonas sp. (assembly GCA_966186155.1). Taxonomy (GTDB): domain Bacteria; phylum Pseudomonadota; class Alphaproteobacteria; order Sphingomonadales; family Sphingomonadaceae; genus Sphingomonas. The sequence continues at coordinate 485 of CBIFVW010000267.1, read as the reverse complement.
ACAACCTCAAGCACAACAAGGTGCTGCACGAGCGCGTGATCCTGCTGACCGTGAAGATCAAGGACGTGCCCTATGTCCTCGACGGCGACCGGATGTACATCGAGGATCTGGGCAAGGGCTTCCACCGCATGATCCTGGCGTACGGCTTCATGCAGGAGGCCGACGTGCCGGCGGCGCTCAAGCAGGTCAGCGCGTGCGGCGCCGAGTTCAAGATGATGGAGACCAGCTTCTTCCTCGCCCGGCAGACGCTGCTGCCCTCGTCGCGGCCGGGGATGATGATCTGGCGCGAGAAGCTGTTCGCCTGGATGCTGCGCAACGCCGAAAGCGCGATGGAGTTCTTCCGCCTGCCGACCAACCGCGTGGTCGAGCTCGGGAGCCAGGTGGAGATTTGAGAGTCCTTGTGAGATCGGTTTCGCCGATGCGGCACCGGCCCGCTCCCCCACCCGACCACCCATATGATACTGCCGGTCGGTGGTCGGGTGGGG
>CBIFVW010000266.1:0-4178 GCA_966186155.1 uncultured Sphingomonas sp. | reverse complement strand
GATTTCGACGTCCTGGTGATCGGTTCGGGCCCCGGCGGCTATGTCGCGGCGATCCGGGCGGCGCAGCTGGGCCTCAGGACCGCCTGCGCGGAGAGCCGCGAGACGCTGGGCGGCACCTGCCTCAATGTCGGCTGCATCCCGTCCAAGGCGATGCTCCACGCCTCCGAATATTACGAGGCGGCGGCCGGCGGCGCGCTGGCCAAGCTCGGCATCAAGGTGACGCCCGAGCTCGACCTCGACCAGATGCACGCGCAGCGCAAGGACGCGGTCAAGGGCCTCACCGCCGGTGTCGAGTTCCTGTTCAAGAAGAACAAGGTCGAATGGCTCAAGGGCCATGCCGTCTTCACCGGCAAGGACTCGGTCAAGGTCGGCGAGCGCGAGGTGCGCGCGAAGAACATCGTCATCGCCACCGGCTCGTCGGTGACGCCGCTCCCCGGCGTGACGGTCGACCAGAAGGTCGTCGTCGACTCGACCGGTGCGCTCGAGCTTCCCAAGGTCCCCGGCCATCTTGTCGTGATCGGCGGCGGCGTGATCGGGCTCGAGCTGGGCTCGGTGTGGCGCCGCCTAGGCGCCAAGGTCACCGTCGTCGAATATCTCGACCAGCTCCTCCCCGGCATGGACGGCGAGGTCCGCAAGGAAGCCGGCCGCCTGTTCAAGAAGCAGGGGATGGAGTTCAAGCTCTCGACCAAGGTCACCGGCGTCGCGGTGAAGGGCGGCAAGGCGACGCTCACGCTCGAGCCGGCGGCGGGCGGCGCGGCCGAGACGCTCGAGGCCGACGCGGTGCTCGTCTCGATCGGCCGCCGGCCGAACACCGAGGGGCTGGGCCTCGAGGCCGCTGGCCTCCAGACCAACCAGCGCGGCCAGATCGAGATCGGCCACGACTTCCGCACGTCGGTCCCGGGCATCTGGGCGATCGGCGACGTCGTCCCCGGCCCGATGCTCGCGCACAAGGCCGAGGACGAGGGCATCGCGGTCGCCGAGAACATCGCCGGTCTCACCGGCATCGTGAACCACGAGGTGATCCCCTCGGTGGTCTACACCATGCCCGAGATCGCCGGCGTCGGCCTCACCGAGGAACAGGCGAAGGAGCGCGGTGAGGTCAAGGTCGGCAAGTTCCCGATGGCGGGCAACAGCCGCGCCAAGACCAATCACGAGCCCGACGGCTGGGTGAAGGTCGTCGCCGACGCGAAGACCGACCGGGTGCTCGGCGTCTGGATGATCAACGCCGTCGCCGGCACGATGATCGCCCAGGCGGCGCAGGCGATGGAGTTCGGCGCGACCAGCGAGGACATCGCCTATACCTGCCACGCGCACCCGACTCATTCGGAAGCGCTCAAGGAGGCCGCGATGGCGGTCCAGGGCAAGCCGATCCATATCTGAGTACCCTTGGCGGCCGTTGCCGATCCATGCGACATCGTGCGCATGGATCCGCTGCGCGCCGAAAGACTCTACCAAAGAGCGGTCAACATCCAGGAGCGCCGGGCAAATGGCTTCTGGGTGCCGATCATGTGGCATCTCGCGCTGCGTGGTCACGGCGCCGCGATGGTGGACTTGGCGGCGCGGTATTCGGAATCGAACCGGCTCGCCGATCTGGGTTCCCCGGCTGACAGCTTCAGCGCCGCCGGTCTCTATCGTCGTGCATGGCGCAAGGGCGAGCACCGCGCGGCGCAGCACATGGCCATGGGCTGCTTCAACCGAAATGATCTTGTCGGGTATCGCTTGTGGCTGCGCCGTGCCGGCCGTGCGGGTGATGGGGATGCCGGCGCGTCACTTCGTCGTTTCGAGACGCGATTGCCGCATCGCGCCGCGCGAGCCGTCCGCCGCCTCCGGCCTTGGGACAAGTTCTAGCCCGCCATCATCGCGCCCCAGCGCGTCCGCATCTCCGCGGACCAGACTTCCCCGGGGTCGTAGAATGCCTCGAACGCCCGCGCGCCCTCGGGCAGCGCGAACCAGGCCTGCCTGGTCGAAGTGAAGATGTGCACGTCGGGCGGGCACGCGCCGGGATCGGCGAGCGTGCCCACCCGTACGAACGCCGCCTTGCGTCCCGCCGCCGGATAATGGCTCCACAGCGCCACCCGGCACGCCGGGCAGCGCGCGATCTCCTGGCCCCGGCCGCTCGCCGACGGCGTCATCACCAGCTCGGGCTCGCCCGCGGTCAGCTCGACCGCCGCGCGCTCGATCACGGCGTTGAGCACGAAGGCGCTGCCGGTCTCGCGCTGGCACCAGCTGCAATGGCAGCAATGGACGATCATCGGTGCGGCGGTCAGGCGATAGGCGACGCCGCCGCAGGCGCAGCGCCCCTCCACTAGCGCACCGCCACCGGCTTGAGCCGCACGCCGACCCGCGCCAGCGCGAAGGCGAGCACCGCGCTCGCGATCGGCGCGAGCCACAGCGCGGTCCAGCCCCAGCGCAAATGGCTCGCCGCGCCCATCACCACGCCCGCGACGAATCCCGCCCATAGCATCAGATAGGGCAGCCACGACCAGCGATCGGCGTCGCCCATCAGCGCGCCCGCGAGCTTCTGGCCCATGCGCACCAGCGATCCGGTCATGTAGGTGACGCCGATCGTCACTTCGCCCTCGCGGTTGAAGATGCCGTTCTCGCAGCCCATCGCTGCGGCGAGGAAGAGCAGCACGATCGGCCCGGGCGCGAGGCTGGCCATGGTCGCGGCGGCGGCGAGCAGCGCGGTCACCACCAGCATCACCGTCTCGCGGTGCCGCGCCGGGCGCCAGCGCAGGATCACGCTCGCCACGATCACGCCGCTGACGAAGCTCATCACCAGCGCGCCCGCGACCATCGCCTCGCTTGCCGCGCCCGTGCCGATCCCGACGCCGAGGCGAGTCGAGTTGCCGCTCATGAACGAAGCGAAGAAGCCGCCCAGGCTGGTGAAGGCGAGCGCGTCGACGAAGCCGGCGAGCGCGGCGAGGCAGATGGCGATGACGATCAGGGGAGACTCGGTACGCTGCATGTCGCTCTATTGCCGCAGCGCCGCGCCCGGTGCCAGCGGGTTTGACAGCGAGGCCGGACAGGCGGGAAGATGCCCGCGATGGAAGCCGCCGCCGCCGCCGCCCGCATCGGGCCGATCCTGCCCTGGCTCGACCTGTTCGGCATCGCCGTGTTCGCGGCGACCGGCGCGCTCGCCGCCGCGCGGCGCGGGCAGACCTTCGTGACGCTCGCCTTCTTCGCGCTGGTCACCGGCGTCGGCGGCGGCACGATCCGCGACCTGCTGATCGGCGCGCCGGTCTTCTGGGTGCACGACGCGACCGTCGCGGCGATGATCCTCGGCGTCGCGCTGCTGGTCTGGATGACGCCGCAGCGCTGGTGGAACGACCGCACCTTCGACTGGCTCGATGCCTTCGGGCTCGCCGCCTATGCCGCGTTCGGCGCCGCCAAGGCGCTGAGTTACGGCATCCCGCCGGTTCCCGCCGCGGTGATGGGCGTGCTCACCGCCTGCGCCGGCGGGATCATCCGGGACGTGCTGGCGGGCGAGCCCTCGATCCTGATGCGGCCCGAGCTCTACGTCACCGCCGCGGCGCTCACTGCTTCGCTGCAGGTGGCGCTGAGCCTCGCCGGCCTGCCGCCCTTCGCCGCCGGGCTCATCGCCGCCGCGGCCGGCTTCGCGCTGCGCGCCGCGGCGATCGTGTGGAAGCTCGCGCTGCCGGCGTATCGGGGGAAGCGGTAGGTCCAGGCCGCTTCGGCATTCAGACCTGGGACCGCGCTTTTCCTCGCTTCGTCACCCAGCCTTGGGCCGGGGTGACGGCAAAAGGAAAATCGGTCGCCTTGAACCGCTTGGAATATCGATACCGTCGGGTTCCTCACTCCTCCAGCAGCCACGCGACCGCCGTCTCGCGATCGTCGAACACGCCGATGTCGGGCCGCACTTCGCGCAGCCGCAGCACCTGCCGCCGCAGCAGCGCGGTGGTGGCGACGAACGCCACCTTGCGCGCCCAGAGCTGGCGCACGGCGGGATTGTCGAAGGTATGCCGGAGCAGCGCGATCGTCTCGGCCGGGAGCACCTGGACCCGGCTCGCGTCGTAGAGCGTCACATGCTGGCCGACATCCGGCCCCATCGCGCGGATCGCGGCGCGCAGCTCCTCGCCGATCCAGGCGGCATCCTCGGGCGAGACCAGGCCGGCGATCCTGAGATCGATCAGCCTGGTGGCGGGATCGACATGGAG
>CBIFVW010000265.1:0-4246 GCA_966186155.1 uncultured Sphingomonas sp. | reverse complement strand
CCCCTCCCCCTCCGGGGGAGGAATTGTTGAATGTCGATATGCCCTAGACCGCCCTCAGCGCCTCCTCGAAATCGGCGACCAGGTCGTCGGCGTCCTCGACGCCGATCGAGATGCGGACGAGATTGTCGGTGATGCCGAGCGCCGCCTTGCGCGCGTCGGGGACCGAGAGATGGGTCATCCCCGCCGGATGGCTGGCGAGCGTCTCGGTGCCGCCGAGCGACACCGCGAGCTTGGCGATCTTGAGGCTGTCGAGGAACGCGAAGGCCTGTTTCTCGCCGCCCTTCAGATAGAGCGAGAAGGTCGATCCCGCGCCGGTGCAATGACGCCGGTAGATGTCGGCCTGGCGCGAGCCCTCCTCGAGGAAGCCCAGATAGCCGACATGCTCGACCTTGGGGTGCTGGCGGAGGAATTCGCAGACCTTGGCGGCGTTCTCGCCGGCGCGGCTCATCCTGAGCTCGAGCGTCTCGAGGCTGCGCAGCAGCATCCAGGCGGTGTTGGGATCGCAGATCGTGCCGATCGTGTTGCGCATCAGCCGGATCGTGTTGATGTGCTCCTTGGAGCCCAGCACGCCGCCCGCGACCAGGTCCGAATGGCCGCCGGCATATTTGGTGAGCGAATAGACGACGATGTCCGCGCCCTGCTTGAGCGGCTGGGCCCAGAGCGGGCCGAGAAAGGTGTTGTCGATCGCGATGGGGGGCTTGTTGGGGCCCTTGAAGATCGCGTCTCGGCTCGCGGCGACCGCTTCGACGTCGACCAGCGCGTTGGTCGGGTTGGCCGGCGATTCGAGGTAGATCAGCGCGACATTGCCGCTCGCCGCGCGCGACAGCACCGCGTCGATCTCCTCGCGCGTCGCGCCGGCCGGGAAGTCGAGCCAATGGACGCCGAAGCGGCCGAGGATGCGCGCGATCAGCGTCTCGGTCGCGGCATAGAGCGGCCCCGAATGGACGATCGTGTCGCCGGGCTTGACCATCGACAGGAACAGAGTGGCGATCGCCGACATGCCCGAGGAGAAGGCGAGCGCGTCCTCCGCGCCTTCCCACACGCCGAGCCGATCCTCGAGTATCTCCTGGTTGGGGCCGTTGAAGCGCGAATAGACCAGGCCCTCGGCGCCGCCCGGGCGCTTGCCGGTGACGCCTTCGAAATGGCGCTTGCCGGCGGCGGCGTTGGGGAAGACGAAGGTCGAGGTGAGGAAGATCGGCGGCTTCAGCGAGCCCTCGGAGAGCATCGGATCATAGCCATGGCCCATCATCAGCGTCGCGGGCTTGAGCTTGCGTCCGCCGACCTTGTCGATGTCCGGCTTGGGGCGGCGTCGCGGGGTGCCGCCGGTCAGCTCGGCTTCGGTCTCGTCGGTCATTGAGGCTCTCCAGAATCGCGTAGTTGGTAACGTCTGTAACGATATGTCGGGCCGATTCCACCCTTCGCGATGCGGGTTCGGCGAAGTTGCGCGCGAGTGGCGACGCCGCCTCGCCGAACCGTCCGTTTCCGAGCCAGTTCCATGCCGCCGGCCCCGCTCCGCATGATATCGCCGACGCAACGACAGCAGCGAAAGGATCATGCCGATGCCGCCGCCCATTTATCTGCCCGACGGGGCCTATCCGCTCGCGCCCCATGGAAACCTCGTGTTCGACCTCAACGTCGCCGGTGGGCAGGACAGTGTCTCGGTCACCAACGAGACCGACAATGACGGCGCGCAATACGGGATCTCGATCGATCACGGGGCCTATCAGACCCACGACCTCGATTCGGGCGAGAGCGATAATTACAGCGACAATGACGGTACCCATTATCACATCGACAACAACGGCCAGATCGCGCTCGTGGTGGATATCGCCTGAGATCCTAGGCCGCGAGGCCGACGATGCTGATCTGGCGGCCGTAATCGGGCTCCCGGCGATGAGTCGCGCGCCGGAAGCTGTAGAAGCGGTCGGGCTGGGCATAGGTGTCCTGCCCGAGCGCCTCGACGGTGCGGATGCCCGCCGCCGCGAGACGGTGCGCGACATAGGCCTCGAGGTCGAACTGCCAATGGTCGTCCCGGCGGCCTCCGGTGAAGAAGCGCTCGTTTTCCGGATCGACCTCGACGAAGCGGCCGAGGAACCCGGCGTCGACCTCGTACGAGGCGCGGGCGATGCAGGGGCCGACCGCGGCGGCGATCCGGTCGCGCCGGGCGCCGAGCGTCTCCATCGCCGCGATCGTCGAATCGGTGACGCCGCCGATCGCGCCCTTCCAGCCGGCATGGGCGGCGCCGACCACGCCGGCCTCGCGATCGGCGAGCAGCACCGGCGCGCAATCCGCGGTGAGGATGCCGAGCGCGAGGCCGGGCCGGTCGGTGACCAGCGCGTCGGCATGCGGACGGAGCCGCTCCTCGAACGGTTCGATCACCGCGACGCAGTCGGGCGAATGGACCTGATAGACCGTCACCAGCCGCGCGCCGGGGAGCACGGCCTCGGCCGCGCGGCGGCGGTTCTCGGCGATGATCGCGGGGGCGTCGGTCGAGCCGGTGCCGACATTGAGTCCGGCATGCACTCCGGTCGAGACGCCGCCGCGCCGGCCGAGGAAACCATGCGCGACTCCGCCCAGCGCGCGGGCGCGAAGGACCTCGACCCCGCTCACAGCGCGAGCCGCATCAGCCGGTCCTCGTCGGCGTGATTGCCGACCATGAAGACATAGGGCCCCATGTCCTCGAACCCATGGCGCTCGTAGAAGCGCCGCGCGCGATGGTTGTCGACATACACCGAAAGCCACAGCTCCTCCGCGCCGCCCCCGCGCGCGGCATCGATCGCCCAGCCGATCAGCGTCTGCGCCGCGCCGCTGCCCTTGGCGCGCTCGTCGACATAGAGCTGGCGCAGCTCGAACGGCCGCGCCCCGGCTGGGGCGGGCAAGGTGAGCGGACCGATCTTGACGTAGCCGGCGAGGCCCGACGCATCCTCGGCGAGGCGGAAGGCGAGACCGGGAGTCGCGAACTCCCGGGCCCAGGCCCGTGGCGTGAACTTGTCGAGGAAGGAAGCCAGGTCCTCCGCACGATAGAGATGGCCGAAGGTCGCGGCGAAGCTCGCGCGGAACAGCGCGTCGATCGCCGGGAGGTCGTCGGGAGTGGCGTCACGATAATGGATCATGCGAATCCTGCGGGTGCGGGCCAGCCGGGGGCGGTGAGGGCGATCGCCTTGAACAGCTCGCCCATCTGCTCGTGATCGACCAGCCGGTCGCGGTCGAGCGCCAGGCTTTCGGCGCGTTCGGGCGCGGCGCGGGCGAGGCTCTCGGTACGCGGGCCGATGCCGAGCGTGGTGAGGAAGTCGCCTTGCGTCACCGGACCCCAGGCGACCAGTCCTTCTGCCTCGGCGGCCTGCTTGAGCGTCGCGAAGTCGACATGCGCGGTGAGATCGGCCTCGCCGGGCTCCTCGAACGGATTGACGTACCGATGGCCGCGCACCGCTTGCAGCGTGTCGCCGATCGCCGGGCCCTCATAGCCATAGTCGATGATCAGCGCCGCTCCACCTTGCGCCATCAGCCGCTGGGCGAGCTGGCGGATCACCGCGACGCTGGCGGGCGAGGTCTCGAGGATCGATCCCGGCGCCGCTTCCCGGAGAGGCTCGGGGATGATCATGTCGAAGCTGCGATCGCCGGCGATCGGCAGGAACAGCGTGTCCTGGCAGGCGACGAGCCGTTCGCGCCAGCCTTCGCCGGTGGCGACGAGCTGGCGGATCGGAAGCGCGTCGAAGAACTCGTTCGCGACGACGAGCAAAGGGCCCTGCTCGGGCAGGCCGACCAGGTCGAGATACCATTCGGCTCGGGGCACGCGCTCGGCCTGAGCGGCGCGCAGCGTCGGGCTGGTCTCGACCAGGTCGACCGGCGGCTCGAGCCCCACCTTGGCCATCGCCCGGAGCGCGTCGGCGGCGAGCGTGCCGCGGCCGGGGCCGAGCTCGACATAGCGGGTATCGGCCGGGCGCCCCGCGCGGTCCCAGATGTCGGCGCACCACAGCCCGATCAGCTCGCCGAACATCTGGCTGACCTCGGGCGCGGTGGTGAAGTCGCCGCGCGCGCCCAGGGGATCGCGCGTCGCGTAATAGTGCGCGTTGGCGGCGCCCATGAACTGCGAGAGCGGAATCGGCCCCGCCAGCGTGATCGCGCGGGCGAGGCGTTCGGGGAGCATTTCTCCCCTCCCGCTTGCGGGAGGGGTCGGGGGAGGGGTTGTCTCGGACACGGGGTGCACATGCCCTCCCCCAGCCCCTCCCGCAAGCGGGAGGGGTAC
>CBIFVW010000264.1:0-4267 GCA_966186155.1 uncultured Sphingomonas sp. | reverse complement strand
TCCTGCCCGTTCCCAAAGACGCTATTCCCTGTCGTGATCCCGGCCTTGTCCTGGGCCTCTCCAGCCTCACGCTGTGGCCTAGGGTATGTTGACATTCAGCAAATCCTCCCCCGGAGGGGGAGGAACGGAAAAGCCGTCGCTGAATGACAACACACCCCAGAGTCTCTTGTCCGCAACTCGCCTCCCGGTGGACGCCGGCACAGGCCAGCGTGACGGAAAGTCGATGTCGGCACCTTCCCCCGATGGTTTGACATCCCCCGACCCTCTCCCTATATCGCGCCTCACACCACAGCTCCGGGAAATGATGCGTCGTCGCGCAGCGCATCGGGCGAATTGGGGCGGTGGTTCTATCAAGACGCTGGAAGCTGCCGAAACCCGCCAAGGGAGTCGCGCGGCCTTTCTGCGTCTTTCCGCACGTCCCGGCCCCGGACAGGGGCACCGAAATCACGGCTGACGAGGCAAAAACACCCATGGCAACCAAGGCGATCGACGGCGGCACGCTCAAGCGCCGCATCCGCAAGGTGTTCGGCGACATCCACGAAGTGGTGCAGATGCCGAACCTGATCGAGGTCCAGCGCGAATCCTACGAGCAGTTCCTGCGCAGCGACCCGTCGATCCAGTACGTGTCGGGCCTCGAGAAGACGCTCCGCAGCGTGTTCCCGATCCGCGACTTCGCCGGCACCGCCGAGCTCGACTTCGTCAACTACGAGCTCGAGCCGCCGAAGTTCGACACCGACGAGTGCCGCCAGCGCGGCATCACCTATGCGGCGCCGATGCGCGTGACGCTGCGCCTGATCGTGTTCGAGGTCGATCCCGATACCGAGGCCCGTTCGGTCCTCGATATCAAGGAGCAGGACGTCTACATGGGCGACATGCCGCTCATGACCGAGAACGGCACCTTCATCATCAACGGCACCGAGCGCGTCATCGTCAGCCAGATGCACCGGTCGCCGGGCGTGCTGTTCGACCATGACCGCGGCAAGACCCATGCCTCGGGCAAGTATCTGTTCGCCGCGCGGGTCATTCCGTACCGCGGCAGCTGGCTCGACTTCGAATTCGACGCCAAGGACATCGTCAACGTCCGCATCGACCGCAAGCGCAAGCTGCCGGTGACCACCCTCCTCTACGCCCTCGGGCTGAACAGCGAGGAGATCCTCAACTATTTCTACAACCGCGTGACCTTCGTCCGCGGCCCGAACGGCTGGCAGATCCCCTTCCAGCCCGAGAATTGGCGCGGCGCCAAGCCGGCATTCGACATCATCGACGCCAAGTCGGGCGAAGTGATCTTCCCCGCCGGCCAGAAGATCAGCCCCCGCGCCGCCAACAAGGCGCAGAAGGACGGGCTCGAGACGCTACTCATCCCGACCGAGGAGATCTTCGGCCGCTACTCGGCCTATGACCTCATCAACGAGTCGACCGGCGAGATCTACATCGAGGCGGGCGACGAGGTCTCGGCCGAGAATCTCGAGAAGCTCGACAAGGCGGGCATCGACCGCATCGAGCTGCTCGACATCGACCACATCGCCACGGGTCCCTGGATCCGCAACACGCTCGTTGCCGACAAGGCCGAGGAGCGCGAGCAGGCGCTGAGCGACATCTACCGCGTCATGCGCCCCGGCGAGCCGCCGACGCTCGAGACCGCGGAGTCGCTGTTCGGCGGCCTGTTCTTCGACCCCGAGCGCTACGATCTCTCGGCGGTGGGCCGCGTCAAGCTCAACATGCGCCTCGACCTCGATGCGCCGGACACGGTGACGACGCTCCGTACCGAGGACATCCTCGCGGTGGTCAAGACCCTGGTCGACCTGAAGGACGGCAAGGGCGAGGTCGACGACATCGACAATCTCGGCAACCGCCGCGTCCGCTCGGTGGGCGAGCTGCTCGAGAACCAGTATCGCGTCGGCCTGCTCCGCATGGAGCGCGCCGTGAAGGAGCGCATGAGCTCGGTCGACGTGTCGACCGTGATGCCGAACGACCTGATCAACGCGAAGCCGGCCGTCGCGGCCGTTCGCGAGTTCTTCGGCTCGTCGCAGCTCTCGCAGTTCATGGACCAGACCAACCCGCTCTCCGAAGTGACGCACAAGCGTCGCGTCTCGGCGCTCGGGCCGGGCGGCCTCACCCGCGAGCGCGCGGGCTTCGAGGTCCGCGACGTCCATCCGACGCACTATGGCCGCATCTGCCCGATCGAGACGCCGGAAGGCCCGAACATCGGCCTGATCAACTCGCTCGCGTCGTTCAGCCGCGTCAACAAGTACGGCTTCATCGAGACGCCCTACCGCAAGGTGGTCGACGGCAAGGTGACCAACGAGGTCGTCTATCTGTCGGCGATGGAAGAGGCCAAGCACACGATCGCCCAGGCTTCGGCCGAGGTCGACGGCGAAGGCCGCTTCACCGAGGAGCTGATCTCGGCCCGCCAGGCCGGCGAGTTCCTGATGGCGCTGCCGGAGACGGTGACGCTGATGGACGTCAGCCCCAAGCAGCTCGTCTCGGTCGCCGCGTCGCTGATCCCGTTCCTCGAGAACGACGACGCCAACCGCGCGCTGATGGGCTCGAACATGCAGCGCCAGGCCGTGCCGCTGGTGAAGGCGGAAGCGCCCTTCGTCGGCACCGGCATGGAAGAGACGGTGGCGCGTGACTCGGGTGCCGCGATCGCGGCGCGCCGCGCCGGCATCGTCGACCAGGTCGATGCGAGCCGCATCGTCATCCGCGCGACCGGCGAGGTCTCGGCGGAGGAGAGCGGCGTCGACATCTACACGCTGATGAAGTTCCAGCGCTCGAACCAGAACACCTGCATCAACCAGCGTCCGCTGGTGAAGGTGGGCGAGACGGTCAATGCCGGCGACATCATCGCCGACGGCCCGTCGACCGAGTTCGGCGAGCTGGCGCTGGGCCGCAACGCGCTGGTCGCGTTCATGCCCTGGAACGGCTACAACTACGAGGACTCGATCCTCATCAGCGAGCGCATCGTCAAGGACGACGTCTTCACCTCGATCCACATCGAGGAGTTCGAGGTCATGGCCCGCGACACCAAGCTCGGACCGGAGGACATCACCCGCGACATCCCGAATGTCGGCGAGGAGGCGCTGCGCAACCTCGACGAGGCGGGTATCGTGTACATCGGCGCCGAGGTCGAGCCGGGCGACATCCTGGTCGGCAAGATCACGCCGAAGGGCGAAAGCCCGATGACGCCGGAGGAGAAGCTCCTCCGCGCCATCTTCGGCGAGAAGGCCTCGGACGTCCGCGACACCTCGCTCCGCCTGCCCCCGGGCGTGGCCGGCACGGTGGTCGAGGTCCGCGTGTTCAACCGCCACGGCATCGACAAGGACGAGCGCGCGATGGCGATCGAGCGCGAGGAGATCGAGCGCCTGAAGAAGGACTCGGACGACGAGCGCAACATCCTCAACCGCGCCACCTGGTCGCGCCTCAAGGAGATGCTGCTCGGCCAGATCGCGACCGGCGCGCCGAAGGGCATCAAGAAGGGCGTCACGATCGACGCCGACCTGCTCGACAGCGTCGATCGCCACGAATGGTGGAAGTTCGCGGTCCAGGACGACAAGGTCCAGAGCGATCTCGAGGCGGTGAAGGCCCAGTATGACGAGGCCGTGAAGCGCATCACCGAGAAGTTCCATGACCGCCGCGAGAAGCTCGAGCGGGGCGACGAGCTGCCGCCGGGCGTGCTCAAGATGGTCAAGGTCTTCGTCGCGGTGAAGCGCAAGCTGCAGCCGGGCGACAAGATGGCCGGCCGCCACGGCAACAAGGGCGTCATCTCGCGGATCCTGCCGCAGGAAGACATGCCGTTCCTCGAGGACGGCACGCCGGTCGATCTCGTGCTCAACCCGCTGGGCGTGCCTTCGCGCATGAACGTCGGGCAGATCTTCGAGACGCATCTGGGCTGGGCCGCGCGCGGCCTGGGCCAGAGCATCGCGAAGCGGCTCGAGGAGTGGCGCGAGGCCAATCCGGACGCCACCGGCGGCCAGATGCCCGACGCGGTCAAGGAGCGCCTCAAGGAGGTCTATGGCGATCATTATGTCGCCGAGATCGAGGCGCGCTCGGCCGAGCAGATCGTCGAGCTGGCGGGCAACCTCAAGACCGGCGTGCCGATGGCGACCCCGGTGTTCGACGGCGCGCGCGAGGCCGACGTTTCGGCGATGCTCAGCCTCGCCGGCTACGACACCTCGGGCCAGTCGACCTTGTTCGACGGCCGCACCGGCGACGCGTTCGACCGCAAGGTGACCGTGGGCATCATCTACATGCTGAAGCTCCACCACCT
>CBIFVW010000263.1:0-4328 GCA_966186155.1 uncultured Sphingomonas sp. | reverse complement strand
CCTTTCAATTCCTCCCCGAGCTTGTCTCGGGGAGGGGGACCATGCGAAGCATGGTGGAGGGGCCAGGGCGATGTTCAAGGATCGATCGCCGAAAGGAAACAGGCGAGCCGTGCAGCGGGCCCGGGCTCGGCGGCGGCAGATGAGCTTGCCGGAGGTGCTGCTCTGGCAGGCGCTGCGGAAACGGCCAGCAGGGCTCAAGTTCCGACACGAGCACCCCACCGGGGAATTCAGCCTCGACTTCTATTGCAGCGACGCACGGCTGGCGATCGAAATCGATGGCGAGACGCATGCGCGCGGCGAACGGCCCCAGCGCGATGCGCGAAGAGATGCCTGGTTGCAGGCGTCCGGGATCGCGACGTTGCGGATTCCAGCCAGGGAGATTCTTCGCGACCTCGACGCTGCTTTGCGGGGAATTGTTGGCGAAGCCCGTTCGCGCCTGCCCCTCCACCACCCGGCTGCGCCGGGCGGTCCCCCTCCCCGAGACAAGCTCGGGGAGGATTGAAGAGGTACTTGCCCCCCTCACATCCGGAACACGCCGAAGGCCGGCCGGGCCGGGATCGGGGCATTGAGCGTCGCGGCGAGGGCGAGGCCCAGCACGTCGCGGGTCTGCGCCGGATCGATGATGCCGTCGTCCCATAGCCGCGCCGTCGCGTGCCAGGGATTGCCCTCGTCCTCGTAGCGCTGGCGGATCGGCGCCTTGAAGGCCTCGGCCTCGGCCTCGCTCCACTTGTCGGCGTCGCGATGGACGGTGGCGAGCACCGAGGCGGCCTGCTCGCCGCCCATCACCGAGATGCGGCTGTTGGGCCAGGTGAAGAGGAAGCGGGGCGAATAGGCGCGGCCGCACATGCCGTAATTGCCCGCGCCGAAGCTGCCGCCGATCAGCACCGTGATCTTGGGTACGGTCGCGGTGGCGACCGCGGTCACCAACTTTGCGCCATGTTTCGCAATGCCTTCCGCCTCGTATTTCCCACCGACCATGAAGCCCGAGATGTTCTGGAGGAAGAGCAGGGGCACGCGGCGCTGGCAGGCGAGCTCGATGAAATGCGCGCCCTTCTGCGCGCTTTCCGAGAAGAGGATGCCGTTGTTGGCGATGATGCCCACCGGCATGCCCCAGATATGCGCGAAGCCGCAGACGAGGCTGGTGCCGTAGAGCGGCTTGAACGCGTGGAATTCGCTGCCGTCGACGATGCGGGCGATGATCTCGTGGACGTCATAGGGCGCGCGCACGTCATGCGGGACGATGCCGTAGAGTTCCTCGGCGGCATATTCGGGCGCGCGGGGCGCGACCAGCGCGACGTCGGGGGCCCGGTCGGCGGGCAAATGGCTGACGATGTCGCGGACGATGGTCAGCGCGTGCTCGTCATTCTCGGCGAGATGGTCGACCACGCCCGAGCGGCGCGCGTGGAGATCGCCGCCGCCCAGCTCCTCGGCGCTGATCACCTCGCCGGTGGCGGCCTTGACCAGCGGCGGGCCGGCGAGGAAGATCGTGCCCTGCTCGCGCACGATCACCGTCTCGTCGGACATGGCGGGGACGTAGGCGCCGCCCGCGGTGCAGCTGCCCATCACGCAGGCGATCTGCGGGATGCCCTTGGCCGACATGTTCGCCTGGTTGAAGAAGATGCGGCCGAAATGGTCGCGGTCGGGGAACACCTCCGCCTGGTGGGGGAGGTTGGCGCCGCCCGAATCGACGAGATAGATGCAGGGCAGATGGTTGGCCTCGGCGATCTCCTGCGCGCGGAGGTGCTTCTTGACCGTCATCGGATAATAGGTGCCGCCCTTCACCGTCGCGTCGTTGCAGACGATCATCGCCAGCCGGCCGGAGACGCGGCCGATGCCGGCGATCATGCCGGCGCCCGGAACCTCGCCCTCGTACATGTCGCAGGCGGCGAGCTGGCCGATCTCGAGGAAGGGCGCGCCGGGGTCGAGCAGCCGCTCGACTCGGTCGCGGGGGAGGAGCTTGCCGCGGCTGGTGTGGCGCTCGCGCGCGGCCTCCGATCCGCCGAGCGCCGCCCTGGCGACGTCGGCGCGCAGCCGCTCGGCCAGCGCGCGGTTGTGGGCGGCGCGCGCGCGATAGTCCTCGCTGTCGGGCGCCACCTTGGTATCGAGCACCGGAGCGCTCATAGATAGGGCATCCTTCCTGACCTAGTTTTGCCTTGCCTACACCGGCGAACCGGCTTTGGGAAGGTGCTGGCGCGGCATCCTGCGCGGGTGTAGCACACCGGCCATACAGCACATTCGGGAGTCGTTGCCTTGAAAACCAAAGCGATCCTCGTCGCGGCCCTGCTCGCGACCACGGCCTGCAACCCCGCCGCGCCGGGCGGCACCGGCGCCACCGCGGCGGCGGGCACCGGCGTGGGAGTCGATTTCGCCGGCCTCAACAAGGCGGTCCAGCCGGGGGACGACTTCGACGAATATGCCAATGGCGGCTGGCGCGCAAAGACCGAGATCCCGGCCGATCGCAGCTCGACGGGCAACTTCCTCGAGGTGTTCAATAAGGCCGAGGCGAACAACAAGGCGATCATCGACGCCGCGCTCAAGGCCAATGCCGCGGCGGGCACCGACCAGCGGCGAATCGCCGACTGGTACACGGCCTATGCCGACACCGCGGGGATCGAGAAGCGCGGCCTGGCGCCGCTTAAGGGAGAGCTCGACGCAATCGCCGCGCTCAAGGACAAAAGGGCGCTCTCGGCGATGCTGGGCGGCAATGTCCGCGCCGATGTCGACCCGCTCAACAACACCAATTTCCAGACTGAGAACCTGTTCGGCCTGTTCGTGACCCAGGCGCTCGGCAAGCCCGAGGAGACGGTCCCCTATGTGCTGCAGGGCGGACTGGGACTGCCTGACCGCGACTATTATGTCTCCGCCAAGCCCGAAACGGCGGCGCTGCGCGACCAGTACAAAGCCTATATCGGCAAGATCTTCGGCCTCGCCGGCATGACCGATCCGGCTGCACGCGCCACGCGCGTGTTCGACCTCGAGACCAAGATCGCCCAGGCGCACGCCGACATCGTCACCAGCCAGGACGCGCACAAGGCGGACAACCCCTGGTCGAAGGCCGACTTCGCCGGCAAGGCGCCAGGAATCGACTGGGACGCGTTCTGGAACGCCGCCGGTCTCGGCCGGCAGAACGACTTCGTCGTCTGGCACCCCGCGACCACCGCGGCGCTGGCGAAGCTGGTCGCGAGCGAGCCGATCGAGGCGTGGCAGGACTGGCTGGCCTTCCACCGCATCAACGAAGTCACCGACATGCTGCCGGCGGCGTTCGACCAGGCGCATTTCGACTTCTTCAACAAGGCGATGAACGGCCAGCAGAAGATGCGGCCGCGCGAAAAGCGGGCGATAACGAGCGTCGACAACGGGCTCGGCGACGCAGTGGGCCAGCTCTATGTGAAGGACTATTTCCCGGCCTCGTCCAAGGCCGACATCCAGAAGATGGTCACCAACATCAAGGCGGCGTTCGACAAGCGCGTCGCGGGGCTCGATTGGATGAGCCCCGCGACCAAGGCCGAGGCGCGCAAGAAGATCGAGACGATGCGCGTCGGCATCGGCTATCCCGAGACCTGGCGCAGCTATGCGGGCCTCGAAGTGAAGGCCGACGATCCGATCGGCAATTTCCGCCGCGCCCAGCTCGCCGAGACGCGCCATCAGCTCGCCAAGATCGGCAAGCCCGTCGACAAGGGCGAATGGTGGATGACGCCGCAGACAGTGAACGCGCTCAATCTGCCGCTGCAGAACGCGCTCAACTTTCCGGCGGCGATCCTGCAGGCGCCGTTCTACGATCCGAGCGCCGACGCGGCGGCCAATTACGGCTCGATCGGCGCCACGATCGGCCACGAGATCAGCCACAGCTTCGACAATCTCGGCGCCGATTTCGACAGCTCGGGCCAGCTGCGCAACTGGTGGACCAAGGAGGACCTCGCGCATTTCGAGGCGGCGGGCGCGGCACTGGTGGCGCAGTACGACGCCTATGAGGCGCTGCCGGGGCTGCACCTCAACGGCAAGCAGGAGCTGGGCGAGAACATCGCCGACCTGGCCGGGCTGATGGCGGCCTATGACGCCTATCACGCCTCGCTCGGCGGCAAGGAGCCGCCGGTGATCAACGGCTTGACCGGCGACCAGCGCTTCTTCCTCGCCTTCGCGCAGAGCTGGCGCGAGAAGCAGCGCGAGCAGCTGCTGCGCGCGCGAGTGGCGACCGACGTCCATGCGCCGGGCCGCTGGCGGGTGCTGACGGTGCGCAACCTCGATGCCTGGTACCCGGCGTTCAACGTCCAGCCGGGCCAGAAGCTGTTCCTGGCGCCCGACAAGCGCGTGAAGGTGTGGTAATATGA
>CBIFVW010000262.1:0-4374 GCA_966186155.1 uncultured Sphingomonas sp. | reverse complement strand
CCCATGAAGTGGAAGACGCGGTCGGTCGCGACATTGTCGAGCTCGAAGTAGAAATAGATCTCGCTGCGCCGCTCATGGATGTGCGGGGGCATGGTGTTCCACACCGAGCCGGGCTTGAGCACCGTCAGGCCCATGACGAGCTGCGCGCTGTCGCACACGCCCGGGATCACCAGCTGGTAGATCGAGCGCTCGTTCGATTCCTCCAGGCTGCCGCGGTCGAGCCGGTTGGCATCGGCGATGCCGAGCTTGCGCGTCTCGTACGCCTTGTGCGCCGGACAGGAGACGAGGTAGAAACGCGCCCCGGCGCCCGAGAACAGCACTTCCTTGGCGCCCATCGCCACGTAGAGGCAGTCCTTGTTGCCGAGCGTGTAGCGGTCGCCATCGACCTCCACCGTGCCTTCGACGCCGCTCACATTGACGATCGCCAGCTCGCGCCGCTCGAGGAACGGATGGCCGGCCGCCGAGGGCGGCTCGGTCTGGTCGGGAAGCTTCACCGGCGCGGACGTCACCGCGACGCCGCCGATCACCATGCGATCGGCATGGGTGTAGTTGAGCACGCACTCGCCTTCGCGGAACAGGCCCTGGATCAGATAGCGGTCGCGCAGCTCCTCGTTCGAGACGCACTCCATCATGTCGGGGTGCGTGGCGTAGTAGGTACGGTCGAACATGCGGTGCTCCGTTGGTTGGATCAGGCAGCGGCGGCGACGGGCGCCGGCGCTTGTTGGTCGAGCTTGTAGGCCTTGCGGACGAGGCCGTTGGTGAGTTCGTGCGCGAGCTCGGCTGCTTCCCAGTCGAGCAGCCGGCCCTCGGCGACGAGGCGGGCGAGGAAGCCGCAATCGATCCTGCGCGCGACGTCGTGGCGCGCGGGGATCGAGAGGAAGGCGCGGGTGTCGTCGTTGAAGCCGACGGTGTTGTAGAAGCCGGCGGTCTCGGTCACTTGCTCGCGGAAGCGGCGCATGCCCTCGGGGCTGTCGTGGAACCACCAGCTCGGGCCGAGCTTGAGGCACGGATAATGCCCCGCCAGCGGCGCGAGCTCGCGCGCATAGACGGTCTCGTCGAGCGTGAAGAGGATGATCGAGAGATCGGTGCTCGTCCCGAACCGGTCGAGCAAAGGCTTCAGCGCATGGACGTAATCGGTGCGCATCGGGATGTCCGCGCCCTTGTCGCGGCCATGGCTCTCGAACAGCCCGCCATTATGGTTGCGGAAAGACCCCGGATGGATCTGCATCACCATCCCGTCCTCGACGCTCATCGCCGCCATCTCGGTGAGCATCTGGGCGCGGAACAGCTCGGCGTCCTCAGGGGTCCAGCGGTCCGACAGGATCGTGCGGAACAATCGCTCGGCCTCGTCCTTGGAGAGGTTCGCGGTCTGCGCGGTCGGGTGGCCGTGATCGGTCGCGGTGGCGCCCGCCGCGCGGAAATCGGCACGGCGCTTGCGATGCGCGGCGAGATAGCCGTCCCAGCTGTACACGTCCTCGCCGGTCTTCTCGGCGAAGACGCGCATCGCGCCCTTGAACTGCTCGTGCTCGACGTCGATCACCGCATCGGGGCGATAGGTGGTGACGACCCGGCCGTTCCAGCCGCTGCTGTGGATCGCATGGTGCGGCGAAAGGTCGTCCTGCGGCCCCTCGGTCGTCGCGAGGAACTCGATGTTGAACCGGTCGAACAGCGCGCGCGGGCGGAACGCGTCGGTCGCGAGCTTGGCGTTGATCGTGTCGTAATAATGGTCGGCGCTCGACGCATCGAGCGCGACGTCGAAGCCGAACACTTCACCGAACACATGGCCGAGCCACATCGACGAGGGGGTGCCGCGGAACAGGTGGAAATTCTCGGCGAAGGTCCGCCACGCCTTGCGTGGATCGGTCGCCGGCATCCCGGCCTTGCTCGGCACGCACAGATCGTCGAGCGCGATGCCCTGCGAATAGAGCATGCGGTAGATGTAGTGATCCGGCGACAGGAACAGCTCGGTCGCGTTCGACCAGTTGGCGTTGGTCGAGAACCAGGTCGGATCGGTGTGCCCGTGCGGACTGATGATCGGCAGCCCGGCCACCTCGGCATAGAGCGCGCGGGCGATGCCGCGCGTGCGCTCCTCGGCCGGAAACAGCCGGTCGGGGTCTAGCTTCAGGGGCCGGGCCATTCCAATCCTCCTCAGGCGACGTCGACGCGCGCCAGTCTGGGCGAGAGCAGGTGGACCGACAGCAGCGCCAGGAAATAGGCCGCGCCGGCGACGACGAAGAGCGGCGTATAGCTCCCGATCGCGTCGAGCACATAGCCCGCATATTTCGAGAATACCATGCCGCCGACCGCGCCCAGCGTGCCGCCGATCCCGATCACCGAACCCACCGCGAAACGGGGCACGATGTCCGACGGCAGCGTGTAGAGCGTCGCCGAGAAGCTCTGGTGCGCCGCCGCGGCGACGCCGATCACCACCACGCTGAGCCACAGATTGTCGAAAGTGGTGGCGAACATCACCGGCAGCACGAAGCAGGCCGAGATGAACATGGTGAGCTTGCGTGCCTTGTTGACGCTCATGCCGGTGCTCATCAGCTTGCCCGAGAGCCAGCCGCCCGCGATCGAGCCGACGTCGGAGATCAGGTAGATCGCAGCGAGCGCGAGCGCCGCGGTCGGCGTGTCCCACGAAGTGAGGTTCAGGCCGTATTGCTTGCCGATATAGCTCGGCAGCCAGAACAGGTAGAACCACCAGATCGGGTCGATGAAGAACTTGCCCAGCGCGAAGGCCCAGGTCTCCTTGGTGAGCAGCAGCTTGCCCCAGAGATTCTTGACCTGCACCGGCGGATCGGCCGGGTCCTGGGTGATATGCGCCAGTTCTGCCTCACCCACCTTGGGATGGTCGTGCGGCTTGTCGCGATAGAAAGCGAGCCAGGCGATCAGCCAGGCCACGCCGAAAATGCCGGTGACCACGAAGGTCATGCGCCAGCCCATCAAGGGCACCAGCGCCCAGATCAGCAGCGGCGTGAGGATCGCGCCGACGTTCGAGCCCGCATTGAACAGACCGATAGCGAAGGCGCGCTCCTTGGCCGGGAACCAGTCCGCCACCGCCTTCACGCCCGCGGGGAAGTTGCCCGATTCGCCGATGCCGAGGCCGAAGCGCGCCATGGTGAACTGCGTCACCGTGTGGACGCCGCCATGCGCGACGTGCGCGATCGTCCAGATCACGACCGCGATGGCATAGCCGAAGCGCGCGCCGATCGCGTCGACGATCTTGCCGAAGCCGAGATAGCCGATCGCATAGGCCGCCTGGAACCAGAAGACGATGTTGGCATAGTCCGTCTCGGACCAGCTCAGCTCGTGCGCGAGATCGGGCTTCAGCACCGCGATCATCTGGCGGTCGACATAGTTGATCGCCGTCGCCGCGAACAACAGGCCGCAGACCACCCAGCGATAGCGTCCCGCGCGCGCCGCCGCGCCGGAGACCGCCGCCTCCCCGATACTCGCCATTACCCTCTCCTCGTTATTTCGTTGCCCCGGCTCAATCGTTGCGCTTGCCGACGATCGTGCACCGGACGCTGTACGCGTTCGCGAACCGCGCTTCCACCTCGGCGCCGACGCGCACGGGATGGACGCCGGTGACCGCGCCCGTGGAGATCCACTGGCCCGGCGCGAGCGGCAGCTGCCGGTCGGCGGCAAGCTCGAACAGGAAGCGGACGGCGCCGAACGGCCCGTCGAGCATCGCCCGAGCGGTCGCCTCGCCGGCCACTTCGCCGTCGATCGTTAGCGCTACCGGCCAGTCGAGGAAATCCATGTCGCGCGGAATCGCCGCGCCGATCACCAGCCCGTTGTTGTTGCCGAAATCGGAGACGGTGACCGCGGGGCCGTGCTCGTTGATCCCGGGAAAGGGCGAACTCGCCACTTCGATGCCGACATGGACCGCGTCGACATAATGCGCGACCTCGTCGTTGGTCCAGGCGCGGTCGAACCGCTCGGGCAGCGCGCCGAGGCGCAGCAGATACTCGGCCTCGCCGGCCGCGAAGCCGTCGCCGAACACAGGCATCTCGGGCACCTCGCCCGCAGTCGGCTCGACCACCGAATCGGCGAAGATCGGCCCGGCGAGCCGGTTGGTCCCAAAAGTGGCGACGAGCGGATCGGGGATGCGCCCCACCTTCCAGCCGGCGATGCGGTCGCCGAACAGCGCGATCGCGCGCTCCTGGATCCCATAGGCCTCGTCGAGCGAGCCGGGCTTCTCGCCCGGATAGTCGATCAGCGCATTTCCTGCCTGTCGGGCCGCGACAAATGCTTGGGCGATGGCCTCGGCCGGTTCCCGTCCTTCAATCAACGCATTTTCCCCATATGCATCGCGTGAGGGTTTGCCCGCCATGCGCGGCGCCCGAGAGCGGCCGCCGTCCGTCCCCGCCC
>CBIFVW010000261.1:0-4382 GCA_966186155.1 uncultured Sphingomonas sp. | reverse complement strand
GGTGACGATCCCGCGCGCGAGGGATGGGCGGGAACGATCCTCGCGCTGTCGAACGGCACGATCGGTGTCCGCGGAGTCATCGACGAGCGCGCCCATGCCTCGACCTTCCTCGCCCAGGCGTTCGAGCAGAGCCCGATTCATTATCATGAGCGGCTCCACGGTTTCGCGGAGCGTTCCGACACCCGCGTGCCCGTGGCCGAGCCGCTGGGCCTGCGCGTGCTGCTGGACGGCCGCTCCGTCGACTTCGCCGCCGCGCGCATCGTCGAAACGGTCCGCCGGCTGGACCTGCGATCGGGACTGCTCGTCCGGCGAACGCGATGGGCGCTCGCCGACGGCCGCGAGATCGAGATCCATGCCGAGCGGATCGTTCCGATCGACGGCACACCTGTCCTGCTGCGTCGCCTCCGCGTGGAGGCGAAGGGCACGGATGCGCGGCTGGAGCCGTTCCTGGCACCCGCGCCGCACGCGGCCGGCCAGTCGGACGACCCGCGCATCGGAGCCCATCTCGCCTCGGGCGGGTTCGCGACCGAGGCAGCCGGGGAAACGCTGGTGGTCGAGCGGCTGCCGGGAAGCGGGATCGGAGTCGCCGCGGCGCAACGTTCCGAGACGCAGGACGGCTGGCTCGTCGTCGCTTCGGGCTTCGCCGTCGGCACCGAGCCGTCCGATGCGCTGCGCACCGCGGCCGAGCAGCACGCGGAAAGCACCCTGCGCACCGGCTTCGAAGCCACCCTCGCCGCCCAGCGCGCCGCATTCGGCGTCTTTTGGAGCCGGGCGGACCTCCGGATCGAAGGCGACGATGCGGCCGGCGCGGCGCTGCGCGTCAATCTCTTCCACCTGTTCTGCTCGGCCGGACGCGACGGGAGGTCGAGCGCGGCGGCCAAGGGCCTCACCGGCGAAGGCTATGAAGGCCATTATTTCTGGGACACCGAGGCGTTCATGCTGCCGGTGCTCGCGCTGCTCGCACCCGAGGTCGCACGCGCGATGCTCGCCTATCGCTTCGGCACGCTCGACGCGGCGCGCGCCAATGCCCGCGCGCTCGATCACGAGTCCGGCGCCCTCTATGCGTGGCGGACGATCGCGGGGCGCGAATGCTCGGCGCACTATCCGAGCGGATCGGCGCAATATCACATCAATGCCGCGATCGCCTTCGCGATCGGCTTCTACGCCCAGGCGACGGGCGACGAGGCGTTCCTGTTCGACATGGGCGCGGAGATGCTGATCGAGACCGCGCGGCTATGGCTCGCGCTCGGCGACTGGCACGGCGCGGCGTTCCACATCCACGGCGTCACCGGGCCCGACGAATATACCGCGCTGGTCGACGACAATTGGTACACCAACCGCATGGCGCAGAAGCATCTGCGCCTGGCGCGTGCGGTGGCGGATCGGATGGCGACCGCGGCGCCCGAGGCGTGGACCGAGCTGTCGCGCCGGATCGCCCTCGACGGGGACGAGCTCGAGGCGTTCACGCGCGCCGCCGATGCGATGCACCTGCCCTTTGACGAGGCGCGGGACCTCGACGCACAGGATGCGAGCTTCCTCTCGAAGCCGCGATGGGACCTGGACGCGACGCCCCCGGATCGGTTCCCGCTCCTCCTCCATTATCACCCGATGACGCTCTATCGCCACCAGGTCTGCAAGCAGGCGGATCTCGTGCTCGGCATGGTGCTGGGGGGCGAGGACATATCGATCGAGCGCAAGCGCCGTGTGTTCGACCATTACGAGCCGATCACCACGCACGATTCGACGCTCTCCGCTTCGAGCTTCGCGATCCTGGCGAGCGAGGTCGGCGCGGACGAGGCGGCGCTGCGCTTCTTCCGCGACACCAGCTTCGTCGACATCGAGGACCAGCACGGCAACACCGATCATGGCGTGCACATGGCCTCACTCGCAGGGTCGTGGCTCGCGCTCGTCTGGGGATTTGCGGGCTTCCGGCCGACGGAGGCCGGTTTCGACTTTCGGCCAACCTTGCCCGCCGGTTGGCAGGGCTACCGTTTCGGGATGCGCTGGCGCGGCAGCGAGCTGCGGGTGTCGGTGGCGCCGGAGGGCGCGCGCTACAGCCTGGTCGCGGGGCCGTCGCTCGCATTCGGCCATAATGGCGCGGAGGTCCGTCTCGAGGCGGGCGAAAGCTGGATCGGAGCGCTGGCGCGATGATCCTCCCGCGGCCGCTCGGCGGGGTTGCCTTCGATCTTGACGGCGTGCTGACCGACACTGCCCGCGCACACTATCGCGCGTGGAAGCGGCTCGCGGACATGTTGGACATTCCCTTCGACGAGGCCGCGAACGAGGCGCTCAAGGGCGTCGACCGGATGGGCAGCCTGGCGCTGATCCTCGGCGATCGCCCCGGCTTCGATGCCGAGCGGCGGGACATGCTCGCGGCACGGAAGAACGCCTGGTATCTTGAGGAGATCGAGACCTTCGGCCCCGGCGACCTGTTCCCCGGCGCGCGCGAGGCCGTCGAGGCCTGCCGCGGCGCTGGGCTGGCGGTTGCCCTGGCCTCGGCGAGCCGCAATGCGCCGCTGCTGCTCCGGAGGCTCTCGATCGACGCGCTGTTCGACGCCGTGATCGATCCAGCCGCGGTGCCGCACGGCAAGCCCGCCCCCGACATCTTCCTTGCCGCGAGCGCCGCGGTCGGCGTCGCGCCCGAGGCGATGCTGGGCGTGGAGGATTCGGCGGCGGGCATCGCGGCGATCCGCGCGGCGGGCATGGCGGCGCTGGGCGTGGGGCCCGCAGGATCGCTGCCCGGGGCCGATCGGCTGATCCCCTCGATCGCCGACTTTCGGCTGAGCGACTATCTCGCCGGCACCGTCTGATCGGCCGCGCGCGCCGTCACGCGCTTGAGCCACCACAGGGCGACGCCGATCAGTGCGATCGGGACGAGCACGAGGTAGAAGGCGGTCTGCCCCGAGAAGCGGTCGAACACGACTCCGGTGATCATCGATCCGATCGTGCCGCCGAGCGCCGAGAAGATCACCATCAGCCCCACCATTGCCGCGTGGCGCTGCTGCGGCAGCGCGCTCAGCACGACCGACGAGACGATCGGGTAGATCGGCGCCATGAACACGCCGATCAGCGGGAAGATATACGCCGCGATCGGGGCGCTGAACCAGGTCACGTCCGGGCGCAGCGTCAGGCCGTGCGTGGTCGGCAGCGTGAGCACCACCAGCGCCGCCATCGCCGCGAGGCAGCCGAGCAGCAGCCGGAACCAGCCGAGCCGCGCGACGAGCCCGCTCGCGCTGAGCCGCCCCACGGCGAGCGCCGCCACGAAGATGCTCGACGCCTGGACGCTCATCGCGCTCGGCAGGTGAAGCACCTGGTTGTTGAAGGTCGGCAGCCAGGTGCCGATGCTCTGCTCGACCAGGACGTAGAGGAAGATGCCGGCGAGGAACGCGATGGTGGAGGGAAGCACGGCGAGCGCGACCATGTCGCGATAGCCCGGCGCCTCGACGCCGTCGGCGGCGCGGCCGCGCGACTCGTCGAGCGGCACGAACCACCAGAGCAGGGCAGCCAGCACGGCGAGGCCGGCGACGACGCGATAGACGTCGAGCCATTCGCGCCCGGTCTGGTCGCGGCCGATGAACCAGCCGAACATCCAGATCCCGATCAGGATGCCGATCATGAACACGCCTTCGATCAGGCTCGTCAGGCTGGCGTGCCCCTCCCGGTCCGGCCGCACCAGTCCGATCGAGGCATAGGTAGCGATCTTGCCCACGCCGAAGCACAGGCCGGTCAGGACGAAGAACAGCTGCGTGGCGAGAAAGCTGTTGGCGGCCGACATCAGCAGCGCGCCCGCCGCGATCGCGAGCATCACGACGATCTGCGCGCGCCGGAAGCCGAAGCGCGGCAGCGCGACCGCGAACAGGAAGGACGCCGCGACGACCGAGAGATCCTTGCACGCCTCGAGCGTCGCCGCCTCGGGCTTGGTGACGCGGTAATGCTGGATCGACTGGAGGATGACCGTGCCGACGCTGTTCATCAGAAGGCCGAGCACGGCATAGCTCGTCGCCAGTGCGATAACGGCAAGCGCCGGGCGCTTCATCCTCTCCTCCCCTTGTCGTTCCTTTGCGCCAGCCTAATCCGCGGCGGAA
Organism: uncultured Sphingomonas sp.; assembly: GCA_966186155.1. Classification (GTDB taxonomy): domain Bacteria; phylum Pseudomonadota; class Alphaproteobacteria; order Sphingomonadales; family Sphingomonadaceae; genus Sphingomonas. The sequence continues at coordinate 297 of CBIFVW010000261.1, read as the reverse complement.
CCGAATGGAATGCTTTTCATGATTTCACCCGCTTCCCCTGCAAAGTCGCGCCGAAGCGGTGCGGAACAGCGCCGATGCGTGGGGAATGCAGGACCCCGGGGCGGGGTTCGCAGGTTGTCTTTCGAAAATTCGCGGCGCGCGAAGCCTGTGCCCTGCCCGGCTTTCGCGTGCCCTATGGGAGAGGGACATGCCTGTTTCGGAGCGATTCAGCACGCGCGCGGGACTTCTGCTCGGCGCCGCCATTCTCCCCGCCGCGCCGGCCATCGCGCAGAACGCCCCGAGCGAGGCGCCCCCACC
>CBIFVW010000260.1:0-4391 GCA_966186155.1 uncultured Sphingomonas sp. | reverse complement strand
CCAGATGGCCGTCCACGTTCCCCTCAGCATCGAAGCGCAGATGGAAGCGCGCGTGCTGATGATGTCGACCAACAACATCCTGTCGCCCGCGAACGGCAAGCCGATCATCGTGCCGTCGCAGGACATGGTCCTCGGCCTCTACTATCTCTCGATGGAGAAGCAGGGCGAGCCGGGTGAAGGCATGCTGCTCGCCGACATGGCCGAGGTGCACCAGGCGCTCGACGCCGGCGCGGTCACGCTGCACACCAAGGTGGTGAGCCGCGTGCCCCAGACCGACGAGGACGGCAACGAGTATCTCAAGCGCTACGAGACCACCCCGGGCCGCATGCTGCTCGGCGAGTGCCTCCCCAAGTCGCACAAGGTGCCGTTCGAGACCGTCAACCGCCTGCTGACCAAGAAGGAGATCGGCGACGTCATCGACACCGTCTATCGCCATACCGGCCAGAAGGAGACGGTGCTGTTCGCCGACGCGATCATGGCGCTGGGCTTCCGCCACGCGTTCAAGGCCGGCATCTCGTTCGGCAAGGATGACATGATCATCCCGGCCGCCAAGGAGGCGCTGGTCGACGAGACCCGCGCGCTCGTGAAGGATTACGAGCAGCAGTACCAGGACGGCCTGATCACCCAGCAGGAGAAGTACAACAAGGTGATCGACGCCTGGAGCCGCTGCGGCGACCAAGTGGCGGCGGCCATGATGGACGAGATCAAGGCCGTGAAGCGCGACGAGGAGACCGGCCGCGAGAAGCCGATCAACTCGATCTACATGATGGCGCATTCGGGCGCCCGCGGCTCGCAGGCGCAGATCAAGCAGCTCGCCGGCATGCGCGGCCTGATGGCCAAGCCGTCGGGCGAGATCATCGAGACGCCGATCATCTCGAACTTCAAGGAAGGCCTCACGGTTCTCGAGTACTTCAACTCGACTCACGGCGCCCGCAAGGGCCTGGCCGACACGGCGCTCAAGACGGCGAATTCGGGCTACCTGACCCGCCGCCTGGTCGACGTGTCGCAGGACTGCGTCATCATGGAGGATGACTGCGGCACAGAGCGCGCGCTGGAGATGAAGGCGATCGTCCAGGGCGGCTCGACCATCGCGTCGCTCGGCGAGCGCATCCTGGGCCGCACCACGGCCGAGGACGTGGTCGACACCAAGACCGGCGAGGTCGTCATCCCGACGGGCACCCTGCTCGACGAGGCGGCGGTCGCGAAGATCGAGGCGCTCAACGTTCCGGGCATGAAGATCCGCTCGCCCCTGGTCTGCGAAGCCAAGATCGGCGTGTGCGGCAAGTGCTACGGGCGTGACCTCGCCCGCGGCACTCCGGTCAACATCGGCGAGGCGGTGGGCGTCATCGCCGCCCAGTCGATCGGCGAGCCGGGCACCCAGCTGACGATGCGCACCTTCCACATCGGCGGCGCGGCGCAGCTCAACGAGCAGTCGAACCTCGAGGCGCCGGTGGACGGCACCGTCGAGTTCCGCGACCTGCGCGTGATCGAGGACCAGCGCGGCCGCCGCGTGGTGCTCAGCCGCTCGGGCGAGATGGCGATCGTGGACATGGACGGGCGCGAGCTCGCCGTGCACAAGATCCCGTACGGCGCCTATGTGATGTTCGACGACGGCCATGTCGTCTCGAAGGGCGACCGCATGGCCGAATGGGATCCGTTCACCATGCCGGTGATCACCGAGACCGCGGGCATCGTGAAGTACCAGGATCTCCTCGACGGCAAGACGCTGACCGAGCAGGTCGACGAAGCGACGGGCATCGCCCAGCGCGTCGTCACCGAATATCGCGCGGCGTCCAAGTCGAAGGAGGACCTGCGTCCCCGCCTGACCCTCACCGGCGACAATGCTTCCGAGGCGGCGCGCTACATGCTCGCCCCGGGCGCAGTGCTCTCGGTCGAGGACGGCGCGCAGGTCCAGGCAGGCGACGTGCTCGCCCGTGTGGCGCGCGAGAGCGCGAAGACCCGCGACATCACCGGCGGTCTGCCGCGCGTCGCCGAGCTCTTCGAGGCGCGCAAGCCCAAGGAGAACGCGATCATCGCCAAGGTCTCGGGCCGCGTCGTGTTCGGCAAGGACTACAAGGCCAAGCGCAAGATCGGCATCCAGCCGGACGACGGCGGCGAGGTGGTCGAGTATCTGGTGCCGAAGTCGAAGGTGATCGACGTCCAGGAAGGCGATTACGTCAAGCGCGGCGACAACCTGATCGGCGGCAGCCCCGATCCGCACGACATCCTCGAGGTGCTCGGCATCGAGGCGCTGGCCGAATATCTCGTCTCGGAGATCCAGGAAGTCTATCGACTTCAGGGCGTCAAGATCAACGACAAGCACATCGAGGTGATCGTTCGCCAGATGCTGCAGAAGGTCGAGATCACCGATGCCGGCGACACCACCCTGCTCCCCGGCGAGCAGGTGGACCGCGACGAGATGGACGAGACCAATGCGCGTCTCGCCCCGGGCCAGCAGCCCGCGCAGGGCAAGCCGATCCTGCTCGGCATCACCAAGGCGTCGCTGCAGACCCGCAGCTTCATCTCGGCGGCGTCGTTCCAGGAGACCACCCGCGTCCTCACCGAGGCGGCGGTCCAGGGCAAGCAGGACACGCTGATCGGCCTCAAGGAGAATGTCATCGTCGGCCGCCTGATCCCGGCGGGCACCGGCGCGGGCATGAACCGCCTGCGTGTCGCCGCGTCGAGCCGCGACGCCGCCCTCCGCGTCCAGCAGCGTGCGCTGCAGGCCGCGTTGGTGGCGCCGAACTCGGCCGCCGAGGAGCATGCCGCCGAGCTCGCCCGCTCGACGCGCGATGCCGAGGGCACCGGCAGCGATCCGCTCGCGACCGTCGTCCCCTCGGGCCACGGCACCGACGAGGATGCCGGCGAGTATCTGAACCAGGGCGAGTAATCGCCCCGGTTCGGCCGCTCACCGAAGGCGCCGACCAAAGAGAAAGCCGCCGTCCGGCATGCCGGGCGGCGGCTTTTCCTTGGCCGTCGCCTCCCGGGCATGTTGTGGTCCGCCTCGGTTTCGGCGACGCTGCCGCCAGGATTCGGCGCACATGGGCGCTATGGCGGGCAATCGATATGTGGCTTTATACGGTCTTGGTCGTCATCGGCGGGCTGGCGTGCCTGGAATTCGGGCTGCGGTTGCGCGAGCGGCGAAGGAAGGCCGCGCCGAAGCCCCGTACCGCCCCCGATTGGTCGGCCTTCACCAGCTATAGCGAGCTCGCCGCAGCCTCCTATGAAGCGCATTGGCTGACGCCCGACGCATTTCTCGAAGGACCGTTCAAGCGTTTTCTGGAAATAATGAGTGAGTCGGAAGACCACCCGAGAGTGGGCGCCAGGACCATGGAATTCGGCCGCGGCGCATTCCTCGCCTATCGGGACAGCCAGCGTGAGCTCGGTGTCGATCCCACCGAGTTGCACGCACGCGCGCGCGCCATGGCGGTGGAATGGTTCGCGCGGCTCGAGCCCGACGATCGCGATTACCTGCTCGAAGTGTTCGACGGCATCTCGGACCACAATGTCCGCCGCGGGCGCCCTGCGGCGTCCGCTGCTCGCGGAGCGCCTTGACCCTGGAATGTCACGCGGGGATTATGCCGCCCGGAGGTCATCCGCCTCCGTGTCTCAGGCCCCGGAAATGACGAGGACGACAGCATGCCGGTCAATCGCAGGGATGCCGTGAAGACGGTCGCGCTGGGCGGCGCGGCGGTGGTTTCGGAGGTGGCTTCGGCCGCCCCCGCGCCGGATGGGGGGCAGGTCGTCCACCATGTCTTCTTCTGGCTGAAGCGTCCCGGTTCGACGGAGGACCGCGACGCGCTGGTCGCGGGCCTTCGCGGGCTCGCGAAGATCGACGTCATCCGCAGCCTGCAGATCGGCGTGCCCGCATCGACCGAGCAGCGCGACGTCGTCGATGCGAGCTTCGACGTGTCCGAGCTCATGCTGTTCGACAATGTCGCCGATCAGAAGACCTATCAGGACCATCCGCTCCACAAGGACTTCGTCGCCAAATGCGGGCATCTGTGGCGCAAGGTCATCGTGTACGACATGCTGACGGTCTGATCGGCGCCGGCGCAGCTGCGCCACGCCCGGTCCGTCACTGCGCCGCGTTGACGACCGCCTCGAGGGGATGGCCGTCGGGATCGAGCACGAAGGCGGCATAGTAATCCAGGCCATAGTCGAGTCGCGGTCCCGGAGCGCCGTTGTCGCTTCCGCCATGCGCCAGAGCCGCGGCGTGGAACGCGGCGACGGCGTCCCGGCTTGGCGCCGCGAAGGCGAGATGAAAGCCTGGCCCGGGCGGGCGCTGGCCGATCGGCCGGTGCTTGATGGCGAGCTTGTCGTCGCCGCCGGGCATCCCATAGCCCACCGCCTGATCCTCCTCGCCCGGCCGCAAATCCTCCCAGACCCGG
>CBIFVW010000259.1:0-4482 GCA_966186155.1 uncultured Sphingomonas sp. | reverse complement strand
CCTAGCCGAACATGCCCAGCCCGAGCAGGATGATCAGGAACAGCGGCAGGATGATCGAAGTGATCAGGAGCGACAGCAGCGTCGCGCGCAGCGTCGCCGAGACCCAGCCGAGCCCATAGGCCTGCTTCAGCTGCCGCGTCATGTGGACGAAGGGGATGAAGACTCCCGCCATCGCCAGCCATTGCGCGCCCACGCCGATCTCGCCCGCGAGCGTGATCGCGATGAACAGCAGCGACATGAACGCGATCGAATAGGTGATGAACACCGTGTGATCGTAGAGCTTGTACCGGCGCTTCCAGAAGAACAGCAGCCACAGGAAGGGCAGCGACAGCGGGATCAGCAGCCAGGAGAATTTGTAGCTCGACGACTGGAGCTTGTAGAGCATCAGCGACGGGTTCTTGTTCCACTTCTCGATGCCGTGGTCGAGCGGCGCCCAGCCGCTGAACACGGTCGAGACGTGGAAATTGTCGCCGCCGCCGATCTCCTTGTGCTCGAACGTGGGGATCTGCTTCAGCGCCTCGTCGATATCGGCGATCCGGCGCTCGTACTTGGCGCGCTTGGGATCGCCCGGCGCGCGCTCCTTCAATTCCTGCACCGCGTCGGCGCGGCGGTCGACCAGCTCCTTCCGCGCCTCCTCGATCTGCGCCATCGGCCCGCCCGCCTTGAGGTCGGCGGGCGGCGACAGGCCCGCCCAGGAGAAGACCGCGAACATCGCGAAGATCGAGAAGAGGAAGATCGCCATCGGCGACACGAAGCGCGCGCGCTCGCCTTCGATGTAGCGCCGCGTGAGCTCGCCCGGGCGCCAGGCGAGCATCGGCAGCGTCCGCCACAGCTTGCCGTCGAAATGGAAGACGCCGTGGAGGATCTCGTGGCCGATCTCGCCCAGCGTGCGGTGGACGTGCCCCGCCTGGCCGCAACGGTGGCAGTGCGGTCCGATCAGCGCGGTGCCGCAGTTGAGGCACATGCCGTGCCCGTCGCCATGGCCCTCGCCCGCCTTGGGCTCGATCGCGCGGCCGATCAGCGCGCCCGTCGCCAGTTCGCCCGCCGCTTCGAATTCCCCCACCATGCGCGCGGGCCTACCAGCTTCGCCGCGCACGTGCTAGCGGGGCGGCGATGAGCGAAGCCGAGACCCTGATCGCCGACATGGCCGAGCGCGCCCGCGCCGCTTCCGCGCGGCTCGCCGGCATGCCGACCGCCGCCAAGCGCGCCGCGCTGCTGCGCGCCGCCGATGCGATTCGTGCCGATGCGCCGGCAATCGCGGCGGCCAATGCCGAGGACATGGCCGCCGCCGAGGCGAACGGCCTTTCCGGCGCGATGCTCGACCGGCTCCGGCTCGACGCGAAGCGGATCGAGAGCATGGCGGCGGGCGTCGCGGCGGTCGCCGGCCTCGACGATCCGGTCGGCGAGGTGATCAGCCGCGCCGAGCGGCCCAACGGCCTCGTCCTCACGCGGGTCCGCGTGCCGATCGGCGTGATCGGCATCGTCTATGAGAGCCGCCCCAACGTCACCGCCGATGCCGGCGCGCTCTGCGCGATGGCGGGCAACGCCGCGATCCTGCGCGGCGGATCCGAGGCGATCCGCTCGAACCGCGCGATCCACGCGGCGCTGGCGCGCGGCTTGGCGGAGGGCGGCATGCCCGAGGACGCGGTGCAGCTGGTGCCGGTCACCGATCGCGCCGCCGTCGGCGCGATGCTCACCGCCGAGGGCGCGATCGACATGGTCGTGCCGCGCGGCGGCAAGGGACTGGTCGCGCGCGTCCAGGCCGAGGCGCGCGTGCCGGTGCTCGCGCATCTCGACGGGATCAACCACACCTATATCGATCGCGCCGCCGATCCCGCGATGGCGCGCGACCTGGCGCTCAACGCCAAGATGCGCCGCACCGGCATCTGCGGCGCGACCGAGACCCTGCTGATCGACCGGGCCTTCGCCGATCCCCGGCCCGTGCTCGCCGGCCTTGCCGATGCCGGCTGCGAGCTGCGCGGCGACGCCGAGATCCGCGCCCTCGAGCCCCGCGCCACGCTCGCCAATGCCGAGGATTGGGACACCGAATATCTCGACTCGATCCTGTCGGTGAAGCTGGTAGACGGCGCCGATGGGGCGATGGCGCACATCGCCCGCCACGGATCGCACCACACCGACGCGATCGTCACCGAGGACGAGGGCACCGCCGAGCGTTTCCTTGCGCAGGTCGACAGCGCGATCGTGATGTGGAACGCCTCGACGCAGTTCGCCGATGGCGGCGAGTTCGGGCTCGGCGCCGAGATCGGCATCTCGACCGGCCGCCTCCACGCCCGCGGCCCGGTCGCGCTCGAGGGGCTGACGACGTACAAATGGGTGGTGCGGGGTACCGGCCAGGCCCGGCCTTGAAGCGCGTCGGGTTGCTGGGCGGCTCGTTCAACCCCGCGCATCGCGGGCATCGCAAGGTCTCGCTCCATGCCCTGCGCGCGCTCGGGCTCGACGAGGTCTGGTGGCTCGTCTCCCCCGGCAATCCGCTCAAGGACACGGCCGGGATGGCGCCCTTCAAGGCCCGCATGGCGTCGGCGCGCGCGATGGCGCGGCATGCGCCGATCCGGGTGACCGGGATCGAGAAGCGCCTCAGGACCCGCTACACCGCCGACACGCTCGGCAAGCTCCCGCGCCTCTTCCCGCGCCACCGCTTCGTCTGGCTGATGGGCGCCGACAATCTCGCCCAGTTCCACAAATGGGAACGCTGGCGCCGCATCGCCCGGCAGGTTCCGATTGCGGTGGTCGCGCGTCCGGGCTATGATCGCGACGCCCATGCAAGTCCTGCGATGGGTTGGCTGCGGCGCGCTGTGCGGCCCGCAGGCCAGGCGAAGAACTGGACGCGTTGGAGATTGCCGGCCCTCGTGCTGTTGCGCTTCCGCCCCGATCCGACTTCGGCGACACGCCTTCGGGCCGCCGACCCTGCCTGGCACCGGCGTTTCACGTCGTCTCCACAACAGAAGCGCACAGGTTCGTTGCAACCCTAGGAGGCCCCTTGGCCACATCGCCCAATGTTCTGCGTTCGTCCGATGCCGATGGCACCGAGGCGCTGCACAAGCTCGTGATGACGTCGCTCGACGACGATCAGGCGGTCGAGACCGTCTCGATCCCGCTCGCCGGCAAGAGCAGCATCGCCGATTACATGGTGGTCGCCTCGGGCCGCTCGACCCGGCAGGTCGCGTCGATGGCGACCAAGCTCGCCGAGAAGATCAAGGCCGAGTTCGGCCGCACCCCGCGCGTCGAGGGCCTGCCCACCGCCGATTGGGTGCTGATCGACGCGGGCGACGTGATCGTCCATCTCTTCCGCCCCGAGGTGCGCAGCTTCTACAATCTCGAGCGGATGTGGTCGTTCGGCGAAGCCGGCCAGGCCTGAGTTGACGGTTCCCGCCTCCGGCGCGAGGTGCCGCTAAGATGCTGCTCCACATCGTCGCGCGCGGGAAGATCGGCCGCAGCCCCGAAGCCGAGCTGGTCGATCGCTATCTGAAGCGCATCCCGTGGCCGACACGCGTGACCGAGCTCCCCGACACCGGCGGCAAGGTCCCCGATCTCCAGAACGGCACCCGGATCGTCCTGCTCGACGAGACCGGCGAGAATCTTGCCTCGCGCACGCTCGCCGAAAGGCTCCGCGCCTGGCGCGACGACGGGGTGCGCGAGGCGCGGTTCCTGATCGGCGCCGCCGACGGCTTCGGCGATGCCGAGCGCGCGGGCGCGGACCTGCTGCTGAGCTTCGGCCGCGCGACCTGGCCGCACATGCTCGCCCGCGCGATGCTCGCCGAGCAGCTCTGGCGCGCCGCCTCGATCCTTGCCAACCATCCCTATCACCGCGAAGGATAGGGGCATGATCCGCCCCCTGGCCCTGGCCGCGAGCCTGCTCGCGATCCTCGCGGCCGGCAGCTTCGCCGCCGCGCAGCCGCCGGGGCTCGCGGAGCAGCAGACGCGGCTGCGCGAGGCGACCGCCGAGTCGCGCGCGGCGCAGGCGCGCAGCGAGGCGCTCGAGCGCCAGGCCGCGGCCGAGCGCGACCAGGCCGCCCAGGCGCGCGCCGAGGAGGCCGCCGCCGCCGAGCGGATCAAGGCCGCCGAGGCCGACATCGCCGCCGCGCGCGCCCGGATCGCGATCGTCGACCGCGAGCTCGCGCTCCAGCGCACCCGCGTCGCCGAGCGGCAGGGGCCGATCCTGCGGCTGATCGCGGCGCTCCAGTCGATGGCCCGCCGCCCCGCCGTGCTCGGCCTCGTCCAGCCCGGATCGACCGAGGACATGGTCCATGTCCGCGCCGTGCTCGGCACCGTCATGCCGGTGGTCGAGGCGCGGACCGCCGGCGTCCGCGCCGAGCTCGCGCGCATCCGCCAGCTGCGCGCGCGCGCAGAGGCGGCGGTCGCCGGCTTCCGCGAGGCGCGCGCCCGGATCGAGGCCGAGCGCGTCGCCTTGGTCAAGCTCGAGGCCGGCCACCGCGCCCGTTCGCGCGCGCTCGAGAGCAGCGC
>CBIFVW010000258.1:0-4483 GCA_966186155.1 uncultured Sphingomonas sp. | reverse complement strand
GCCCATAGAGCCGCGCGAACAGCGCCCAGGCATAGCTGGTCTCGAGGCTCGCGCGCCCCGAGGCGTAGAAGGCGGTCGATCTGGGATCGAGCCGCCGCAGCCCGGCGCCGATCGCGGCGAAGGCTTCGTCCCAGTCGCAGGGGAGATATTTGTCGCTCGCGCGGTCGTAGCGCATCGGATGGGTGAGGCGGCCCGCCTGCTCGAGATCGAAGTCGCTCCAGCCCCTGAGCTCGGCCAGCGTGTGCCGCGCGAAGAATTCGGGCTCGCAGCGGCGCGGCGTCGCTTCCCAGAAGGTCGCCTTGGCGCCGTTCTCGCAGAATTCGAACAGATGCGGGTGGGCCGGCTTGGTCCAGGCGCAGGAGACGCACATCAGCCCCCCCGGCTTGTTCATCCGCGCGAGCGTGGCGAGTACGGTCGGGTCGTTGCGCTCCGCCTCGAACACGCGCGCCATGCCGCGCAGCGAGCCATAGCCGCCGGTCGGGCCTGCATAATGGATCGTCCCGTCCTTCCTTCGCGCCATCGCCATGTTCCTTCGCGTGGAGGCTTTCGGCGCGCGGCGGCGCTGCCTATCCTCCGAACCATGGAAGCGGTTTTCGAACGGATCACGCCGGAGGGCAAGCGCGAGCCGGTGGTGCGCGCGCTCGCCGAGGAAGCGCCCGTGGCGATCGAAGTCAACGGGCTCGGCTATGCCGTGATGATGGCGACTCCAGCCGATCTCGAGGATTTCGCCTGGGGCTTCCTCCAGTCCGAGCGGCTGGGGCGGCCGGGGGAGGTCGATGCGCATCGGGCGACGCGTGGGATCGTGCTGCGCGTGACCATCGCGGATGGAGCAGCGGTGGTCGAACGGGTGCGGCATCGCACGACCGACTCCTCGTGCGGTCTCTGCGGAATCGAGAATCTAGAGGCGGCGTTGCGGCCGCTGCCCGAGGTCGCGGAGCGGTCCGCAGCAGGCCCGGACGCCATCTTCCGGGCGCTTGCGGAGCTCGGCGATCGCCAGCCGCTCAACGCGCGGACCGGCGCGGCCCACGCGGCGGCGCTGTGCGGCGCGGACGGGGCGATCCGGTTGGTCCGCGAGGACGTCGGTCGGCACAACGCCTTCGACAAGCTTCTCGGCGCGATGGCGCGGCAGGGGCTCGGCTGGGAGGGCGGCTTCGCGCTGATCTCGTCGCGCTGTTCCTACGAGCTGGTCGAGAAGGCGGCGCTTGCCGGCTGCCCGCTGCTCGCAACGATCTCGGCGCCCACCGCACTGGCCGTGGAGCGGGCGCAGGAGGCGGGGTTGGCGCTGGCGGTGCTGGCAAGGCAGGATGCCTTGCTATGGCTGTGAAGCTCCTCGGTGCGATCCTCGCCGGCGGGCGCTCGACGCGCTTCGGGTCGGACAAGGCGCTCGCCCTGCTCGACGGCCGCCCGCTGATCGAGCACGCCATCGCCGCGCTTGCCGGCCGCAGCGAGGGGGTGATCGTGTGCGGGCGCGAATGGAGCGACTGGGTACCCGACCGGCCCGGCCCCGACCTCGGTCCGCTCGGCGGGATCAACGCCGCGCTCCACGCCGCCGCGTCGCGGGGCTACGACGCCGTGCTCACCGCGCCCTGCGACGTGCCGGCGTTGCCGGAGCTTCCGTTCGAAGGGGCGGGCTATGCCGCGGAGATGCCGGTGATCGGTCTTTGGCCCGCCGCGCTGGCGCCGCTGCTCGACGCCTATCTCGCCGCGAGCGACGACTGGTCGGTACGCGGCTGGGCACGTGCGGCCGGCGTGCCGGCGGTATCGATCGGCGCGATCGCCAACTTCAACACGCCGGACGACCTCGCCGCCTACCGCGGCTAAGGCAAGCTCCGCTTCAGCTCGTCGATCCAGACTCGCGCCACGCCGTCCGACGGCGCGCGCCAGTCGCCGCGCGGGCTCAGCGCGCCGCCGGCCGAGACCTTGGGACCATTGGGCAGCGCCGAGCGCTTGAACTGGCTGGTCTGGAAGAAGCGGAACAGGAACTCCTCGAGCCATTTCGCGATCGTCGGCAAGTCGTAGGCGTTGCGCCCCGCCTCGGGGAAGCCGATCGGCCAGAGGCCGGCCTGGGCGTCCCTCCAGGCATGCCAGGCGAGGAAGGCGATCTTGGAAGGCCTGAGCCCGTGGCGGACGGTATAGTGCAGGAAGAAGTCGTGCAGCTCGTACGGGCCGATCCGGTCCTGGGTGCTCTGCATCTTGCCGTCGGCATCGGCGGGAACCAGCTCGGGCGAGATCTCGGTGTTTAGTATCTGGTTTAGTATGCGCGCAGTGTCGCCCTCGAACTGGCCAGTGTCTAAAGTCCAGCGGATAAGATATTGAATTAGCGTCTTTGGTACTCCGGCATTGACGCCGTAATGGCTCATCTGGTCGCCCACGCCATAGGTGCACCAGCCGAGCGCCAGCTCCGACAGGTCGCCGGTCCCGAGCACGAATCCCTGGCGCTGGTTGGCGAGGCGGAAGAGATAGTCGGTCCGAAGGCCGGCCTGGACGTTCTCGAAGGTCACGTCGTAGACCGGCTCCCCTTGGGCGAAGGGATGGCCGAGCCCTTCGAGCATCGTCCGCGCCACCGGCCGGATGTCGATCTCCTCGCCGGTGACGCCCAGCGCGTCCATCAGCGCCCAGGCGTTCGACTTGGTGCCCTCGCTGGTCGCGAAGCCGGGCATGGTGAAGCCCAATATGTCCGAGCGCGGCCGGCCGAGCCGGTCCATCGCCTTGGCGGCGACGATCAGCGCATGGGTCGAATCGAGCCCGCCCGAGACGCCGATGACGAGGTGCTTCGATCCGGTCGCCTCGAGCCGCTTCCTGAGGCCCTCCACCTGGATGTTGAACGCCTCGTAGCAATCCTCCTCGAGCTTCGCCGGCGTGTTGGGCACGAAGGGGAAGCGGCGGAGCGTGCGCATCAGCCCCTTGTCGGCGAAGTCGGGCCGGTGGGCGAAGGTCACGCGGCGGAAGCGCGTCTCGGGATCGCCCTGCGCGGCGGCGCAGTCGTTGAACGTGCCCATCCGCATCCGTTCGAGCCGCAGCCGCTCGAGATCGATGTCGGCGCACACGACTTCGGTGGTCAGCTCGAAGCGCTCGGTGGTCGCGATCAGCTCGCCGAGCTCGTGGATCATTCCCTGGCCGTCCCAGGCGAGGTCGGTCGTGCTCTCGCCCGGGCCCGAGGCAGAGAAGACATAGGCCGCGACCGCGCGCGCCGATTGCGACGCGCACAGCATCGCCCGCTCGCGCGCCTTGCCGATCGTGATGTTCGAGGCGGAGAGGTTGCACAGCACCAGCGCGCCCGCCAGCGCGCCCTCGGTCGAGGGGGGCAAGGGAGCCCAATAATCCTCGCAGATCTCGACATGGAAGACGAAGTCGGGAAGCTCCTCGGCCGCGAACAGGAGATCGGTGCCGAAGGGAACGGTCTGCCCGGCGAGCTCGATCTCGAGCCCCGCCAGACCCGTGCCGAGCGCGAACCATCGCTTCTCGTAATATTCGCGGTAATTGGGGAGATAGCTCTTGGGCACCACGCCGAGGATGCGCCCGCGCGAAATCACCACTGCGCAATTGTAGAGCCGCCCGCTGCGCCGGAGCGCCGCGCCGACGAGGAGCACGGGCTTCAGCGCCGTGCTCGCCTCGACGATCATCGCGATACCGGCCGCGGTCGCCTCGCAGATCGCGTCCTGCAGATGCAGGTCGTCGATCGCGTAGGAAGTGACGTTGAGCTCGGGGAAGACGAGCAGGTCGGCGCCCTGGGCGTCGCCTTGCCTGGCCAGCGCGATCGTCGAGGCGGCGTTGGCGACGGGATCGCCCACCGTCACGCTCGGCGTGCACACGCCCGCGCGGATCATTCCCTGACGGTGGATCGAGTAGAAGGGGTGGGTCTTTGCCATTCAGAGCGCCTCGTCGAGCATCTGGAGGCCGACGCGCATGCATTCAACCCGTGTCGGTCCGCGGCCGATATCGCCGAAATGCTCCTCGCGATGCGCCGTCGGCCGACCGGTGCGCGCGCAGGCGAAGTGGACGAGGCCCGGCTCGTCGTTCGGCCCGCCGGGCCCCGCGAAACCGGTCACCGAGATAGTCACATCGGCACGGCTCGCGGCCAGCGCGCCCTCCGCCATCGCGATCGCCACTTCGCGGCTCACCGCGCCGCAACGCTCGACGGTCTCCCGGGCGATGTGGAGCAGCTCGCACTTGGCATCCTCGGAATAGACCACGAAGCCGCGCTCGAACGCGCCGCTGACGCCCTCGACATCGGTGAGCAGCGAGGCGAGCATCCCGCCCGTGCAACTCTCCGCAGTGGCGAGCGACAGCTTGCGCGCATTCGCCTTCTCGAGCACCGTCCTGGCGGCGCGGTCGACTTCGTCCGGAAGCACGGGCGAAAGCGTTTCGGTCATGCAACAGTCCCTAGTCGGTTGCGGGTGCCGGTGCCAACCCCGCTGGACGGCAATCGATCCGTCTGGACCCGCGATCCTCCGGCGGCTAGCGGCACGGGATGCTGAGCTGG
>CBIFVW010000257.1:0-4506 GCA_966186155.1 uncultured Sphingomonas sp. | reverse complement strand
GCGAGATCGCCGAGCGCGACGAGCAGCGCCAGCCGCCGCCGCTCGATGCGGAGTCGCGCGCCGATCGCCATCTCGCCTTCGAAAGCGCGCGCGGACGCGATAGGATCGTTGAGCCCCCGTTCCAGCTTCGCGACGAGCTGTGCCTCGCGCGCGAGCAGCATCGCGAGAAACGGTGCGTGATCGTGCGCCCTTGCGATAGCATCGTCGAGGGAGGCGGGAGACAGGTTGGCGATCACCGGCTCAGTTTCCCGCGACTCGTGATTTTCGTCGAGTCAAGCAACAAATGTGAAACTGATCTGTTTTAGCCACCGTGACACGCTCGTCCTCAGGTTCGGCTTTCGAGGCCCAGGCGTCGGCTTATCGGGTCGAGGCGCCGCGCGCCAGCGACGCTATCGCCCTGGCCCTCCGCGACGCCTATGATCGCGAGCCGGGACTCCCCGACGACATGGCCGCGATGCTGCGGCAGCTCAACCGCAGCGGGCCGAGCGCGGCGCATTGAAGGCGGTGCGGAGGGGCAAGCAGCTCCGTTCCCCTGCGGAGGCAGGGGTCCAGCATCGAGCCGTTCGCAACTGGCCTCCTGCCTGCGCAGGGGAGCTTGCGGCTACCGTTCCCGGCTGAGATCGTCGACTTCGCCCATGATCGTGTCGAGCGCGCTCCTGCCGTCGTTCGACGTCAGGCTCTCGCGCCGCGAGGGCAGTTGGCCCTCGCTCAGCAGCGCCTCGAGCGCCACGCGGCCGCGCGCGACGCGGCTCTTGATCGTGCCCACCGCGACCTGGCAGATCTCGGCCGCCTCCTCATAAGCGAAGCCACCCGCCCCGACGAGGATCAGCGCCTCGCGCTGCGGCTGGGGCAAGTGCATCAGCGCGCGCTGCATGTCGGAAAGCTCGACATGCCGGTCCTGGCTCGCGGGTGCGGCGAGCAGCCGGTCGGCGACCAGATCGTCCCATTCGCCCTTGAAGCGCGCGCGGCGCATCTGGGAGAGATACAGGTTCCGCAGGATGATGAAGGTCCAGGCGCGCATGTTGGTGCCCGCCTGGAAGCGCTTGCGCGCCGCCCAGGCCTTGAGCAGCGTCTCCTGCACCAGATCATCGGCCAGGTCGCGGCTGCCCGAGAGCGAGCGACCGAAGGCGCGCAGATGCGGGATCACCGTCGCAAGCTGTTTCTTGAACTCGGGATCGGAGAGCGAGACATGCTCCTGCGGCGCTTCCGGTTCCTTGTCCTCGGGCTGGTCGGGCTGGTTCATTCGTTCCCGTTCAATTGCGCGCGTTGTCCCGCGGCCTGTTCTGGAGATAGGCGTGGTGGATGATATTGCCAGCAATATGCGGTCGCTGCCCTGATGCCGATCAGGAAAGAAGGATAACGGCAAAAGCAACTATGACGAGCACGAGCCCGATGCCGAGCACGTAGCGCGTCATGTGCGGAGTAGCGCCGGCGCGGGCGCGTTCGGCGTCGATGTGGATGGATTCGTCGTTCTCGGCCATGCCCCATCAACCCCCGAAAACCGTTTTGGGTCCGTACCATGTGGAACCCGCGCCGGATTTTTCGGGCGGCCCGTCAGGCGGGCACGGTCGCCTGGTCGAAGAACAGCGCCTGGCTGATCGTCGTCTTCACGGTCTCGCGCTGGAAGGGCTTGGTGATCAGGAAGGTCGGCTCGGGCCGCTCGCCGGTGAGCAGCCGCTCGGGGAAGGCGGTGATGAAGATCACCGGCACCGAATATTCGGCGAGGATGTCCTTCACCGCGTCGATGCCGGAGCTGTCGTCGGCGAGCTGGATGTCGGCGAGGACGAGGCCAGGACGGTCCTCCATCGCGAGCGCCACCGCCTCGTCGCGCGTCACCGCGACTCCGGTGACCTCGTGGCCGAGATCGCGGACGATCTGCTCGAGGTCCATCGCGATCAGCGGCTCGTCCTCGATGATCATCACGCGGGTGCGGGTCTGCCGCTCGATCTCGGCCACCGCCTCGGCAACCAGTTTCGACACTTGCTGGGGTTCCTCTTCGATCAGATAGCCGGCGTCCTCGACGCTGAATCCCTCCACCGTGGTGAGCAGCAGCGCCTGGCGCGACAGCGGCGTGAGCTTGGCGAGCCGCTTGCGCGCGATCGTCTCGTTCGCATTCTGCGGCTCCTCGGGAATCTCCTCCTCCTCGAGGTGAGTCGATTGCCAGATCGCCTGGAAGGTGCGGTAGAGCCCCAGTCGTGGATCGACGTCACGGGGGAATTGCTCGGGCGCCGCGACGATCGCCTCCAGCGCCGCGCGCACATAGCGGTCGCCATCGGCCTGGCTTCCGGTGAGCGCACGCGCATAGCGGCGAAGCAGCGGAAGGTGCGGCGCGAGTTGCTGTCCAAGCGACATGGTCGAACTATTCTCCTACGCGTTCGGAACGGCTTGTTTCACCTCCGTTCCGGTCCATTGCAATCCTCATTTCGTGCAACCCGAAGGAGCCCCTCCCCGGAATCGCATCGCCTGTGGAACAATCGAGCCGCTATTTGGTTTCATGCCGGATGCTGCGTAGTGTTGCCGCACTGCCGTCGGCCCCTGCGCGATGGCATTCGTTCAATTCCGGAAGTTGCATCCGGAAAGGGTCGTTTATAGTCCGGGACCCCGACGAACCCGGGTCCTTAGGGGGGAATTGGTGCGTTCAGCGGATGAAAAAATGAAGAAGCCGCCCAAGTCCAACGGCGGAAAGGAGAATGGACGTCCCGGCCGCAGCGTGGGGGATGCGCTGCGCCAGGCCTATGACGACGCCGTCGCCGAGGCGGTTCCGGACGATCTGCTCGACCTCCTCAAAAAGCTCGACTAACCGAAGTCGATGGAAACGACCGACCCGGAACCGCGCGCCAGGGGCCCGGCCGCGGCCCTGGCGCGCATGCCCACCGGCGCCCGGGTCTTCCTCTATCTCATCGCCTTCCTGCTGCCGCTCGCGCTGATCGCCCTGTTCACCGCGCTCCAGAGCGCGCGCCACAGCGACAGCGAGGCGCGCACGCGCCTCAGCGCCGCGGCGGCCGAAAGCTCTGGGGCGATGCGCGGCGTCCTCGTCAACCATATCGACCAGCTCGCCCAGGCACTGACGGCGCTCGAGGCGAACCCGCACGACGCGCCCGCCTGCACGCGGCTCGCCGGCACCTTCGCCACCGCCGCCGGCACGCGCTTCGCGATCGCCGACCGCTCGGGCCGGGTGCTGTGCGGCCAGAGCTTCACCATCGCCGGCGCCGCGCTGCTCCAGCCGCGCCAGGTGCGGACCCGCATCCTCGACGACGGAATGACGATCCGCATCGGCGGCATGATGGGCGGCACCGCCACCGCCTTCTATCCCGCCGCGGCGCTCGGCGCGCTCGCCCAGCCGAGCGGGTTCGTGCCCGAATATGGCGCCGCCATGGTCAAGCAGGGGGA
This sequence comes from uncultured Sphingomonas sp., assembly GCA_966186155.1. Classification (GTDB taxonomy): domain Bacteria; phylum Pseudomonadota; class Alphaproteobacteria; order Sphingomonadales; family Sphingomonadaceae; genus Sphingomonas. The sequence continues at coordinate 1,116 of CBIFVW010000257.1, read as the reverse complement.
CCAGCTCGAGCTGCGCGCGCTCGAGGGGATGGGCCCGCTCGATCGGCGCGAGACGATCCGCAGCGACCTCAACATCGACGGGCTCGAATTCCAGATGTCGATGCTCGCCACGCCGATCACCTCGCCGCTGATCATCAACACGGTGGTGCTCGTGCTGATGTGGATCGCCGCGGCGGGGATCAGCTGGTTCGTCGTCGACATCCTGCTGATCCGGCCGCTGCGCCGGCTGCGCGCCAGCGTGGGCGCGTACCGGCCGGGCGAGATGATCGACATCCAGCGCGTCGGCCCCATGCCCGCGCAGGAGATCCGCGAGCTCGGCGAGACCTTTCGCGACTTGAGCCGCACCGTGCAGGAGCACGAGGCCGACCTAGCCGAAGGGCTCGTCCGCCAGACCAAGCTCACCCGCGAGGTCCATCACCGGGTCAAGAACAATCTCCAGGTGATCGCCAGCCTGATCAGCATCCATGCGCGCGGCGCCAAGAGCGCCGAGGCGACCGAAGCCTATGCCTCGATCCAGCGCCGCGTCGACGCGCTCGCGGTGGTGCATCGCCACCATTATGCCGAGATGGAGGAGAATCGCGGGCTCGAGCTGCGCTCGGTGGTCGGCGAGCTCGCCGCCAACATCCGCGCGACCGCGCCCGAGCGCGCGCATGGCCTCGGCATCACGATCGACCTCTCGCCGCTGCTGGTGAACCAGGACGTGGCGATCGCGGTCGCCTTCCTGCTCACCGAGATCGTCGAGCTGGCGATGAGCTGCAATCCCGCCGCGCAGATCCGCATCGCGATCCAGCCGATCGAGGAGGAGCCCGATCGCGCCCTGCTGCGCATCACCTCGCCCGCGCTGGTCGAGAGCCCCGAGCTCGAGGCGCTCACCGAGAACCGCTACGGCCGCGTGATCGGCGGGCTCGCGCGCCAGCTCCGCACCCGGCTGCACCATGATCCGCTGACCGGCGCCTATGAGGCGTCGATCGCCATCACGGGGCGCCCCTGACCTCCGGACCGGGATCTGCCGGGCTGAAATTTTCTCGAAAAAATTGTGCGCCGCCGGGAACCCGGGCCCTATATGGACGTTCTGCACTTCGGATAGTGACCTTTTGCCCCCCCGCTCTCGCTATC
>CBIFVW010000256.1:0-4544 GCA_966186155.1 uncultured Sphingomonas sp. | reverse complement strand
GAAGACGCGCTCGAACTTGGCGGGCGGATGGCCGACCTCGGAGGAATCGAGCCCGACGCCTTCGATCCGCTCGAGCCAGGGCTGCGCCTGGGTGAGCGTCTTGAACGCGTCCTCCTCGTCGAGATGGCGCAGGAAGCAGAGGATCAGCTTCGACGTAAGGCCGTGGCGCGCCTCGGCCTCGGCCATGCCGGCGAGCAGCCCGTTGGCGACGACGCCGAAGGGGATACCGCGGTGCGTATGGGTCTGCGGATCGAAGAAGATCTCGGCATGGACGACGCCGTCGGCGACGACGCGGTCGAAATAGGCGAGGGCGAGGTCGCGGAAATCCTCCTCGGTGCGCAGCACGCCGGCACCGGCATAATAGATGTCGAGGAAGTCCTGGAGGTTCGAGAAGCGATAGGCCGCGCGCACTTCCTCGACCGACCTGAAGGGGATCTCGACATGGTTGCGGCGCGCGAAGGCGAACATCTGCTCGGGCTCGAGGCTGCCTTCGATATGGAGGTGGAGCTCGGCCTTGGGCAGGCCCGTGATGAAGGCGTCGAGATCGCTCATGGCTGAAGCATCGCAGGGCGGCGCGGGAGGCGCAAGGGGAGCGGATGGTGGCTCCCGCGCGTTGATGCGCCATGCCCTCGAGCGTGATCCGCAACTGGCGTTATGACGAGGCCGCGCACCGGCTCGACATCGTCTTCGTGAGCGGCCGGCACTACAGCTATCACGAAGTGCCGCCGCGCATCGCCCGGGGCATGCGTGCGGCGCTCTCCAAGGGGAGCTATTTCAACCGGCGCATCCGCGATCATTTCCGCTTCACGCAGGGATAATGCCTACGAATTAGCATTGACTAATGGATTAGTTTAGGCTAATAGGTCCGCATGACCGAGGCCGCCCCCGTCGATACCGTCATCCGCGCGCTCGCCGATCCGACGCGGCGCGCGGTGTTCGAGCGCATCTTCCGCTGCGACGAGATCACCGTGGTCGAGCTGACGCGCGGGAGCGGCGTGACGCAGGGCGCCATCTCGCAGCATCTCAAGACGTTGAAGCGGGCGGGCCTCGTCACCGAACGCCCCGAGGGGCGGAACGTCCATTACCGTGTCGCGCCCGAGGGGCTCGCGCCGCTCGTCGACTGGATGGACCATTATGCGGTCTTCTGGCGCGAGCGTTTCGCCGACCTGCACGACCTGCTGAAGGAAACCGAATCATGAGCGAGGCTGCCCTGATGACCGACACCCATGACATCGTCGTCGAGGATGTCCTTCCCTTCGCCCCGGCGGCGGTGTGGCGGGCATTGACCGACGGCGCGTTCATCGCCCGCTGGATGATGGAGCCCCGGGATTTCGAGCCGGTGGTGGGCAATCGCTTCACCTTCCGGACCACGCCGGCGGGCGAATGGGACGGCGTCATCCATTGCGAGGTGCGCGAGGTCGTCCCGATGGAGCGTTTCGTCTATGCATGGAAGGGTGGGCATCCGGGCAATAGCGGCTATGGCGCGCCGCTCGACACGGTGGTGACCTGGACGATGGCGCCCGCCCCGGGCGGAACGCGCCTGCGCATGGTCCATTCGGGCTTCGTCCGTCCGAGGAACGACACCGCCTACACCAATATGAGCAGCGGTTGGGTGAAGTGCCTGGACCGGCTCGGCACGGTGGTCGAAACCAAGCATTGAGGCTTGCAATCCGGAGAATCGCGCTGCTATAGGGCCGCCTCCGCAGCGGCTCAGGCCGCCTGGAAAGCCGGCATTCCCCGATAGCTCAGCGGTAGAGCTCTCGACTGTTAATCGAGCGGCCGTTGGTTCGAATCCAACTCGGGGAGCCACTTTCAACGAAGCCGGACGGCCCGTTCAGGCGACGAATTGCTCCATCGTTATCCGATCGTCGAGCGCATGCTCGGGGTCGAAGAGCAGCGTCAGGTCGCGATGGTGATCGATCGCGATGTCGACCTGCGCCACGTCGCGCACCTCGCGCTGGTCCGCCACCGCGCTCACCGGGCGCTTGTCGGCCTCGAGCACGCGGATCGCGATGCGCGCCTTGTCGGGCAGGATCGCGCCGCGCCAGCGCCGCGGACGGAAAGGGCTGATCGGCGTCATCGCCAGCATCGCCGAGCCGAGCGGCAGGATCGGGCCCTGGACCGAGAGATTATAAGCGGTCGAGCCCGCGGGCGTCGCCACCAGCATGCCGTCGCACACAAGCTCGGGCAGCACGACGCGCTCGTTGACGGTGACTTCGAGCTTGGCGGTCTGGCGCGTCTCGCGCAGGAAGGAGACTTCGTTGATCGCCGGCAGCTCGAAGCGCTCGCCCGCCGCATCGACGGCGCTCATCCGGAGCGGGCTCACCTTGAACGGCTTCGCACGGGCGAGGCGCTCGTCGAGCCCTTCGAGCCGCCAGTCGTTCATCAGGAAGCCGACCGTGCCGAGATTCATCCCGAACACCGGCACGCTGCGCCGGCTCTCGAGCATCGCGTGGAGCGTCTGGAGCATGAAGCCGTCGCCGCCCAGGGCGACCACGACCTCCGCCTGCTCGACCGGCACCCATTCATAGGCCGCTCGCAGCTCCTCGGCGGCGAGCTGGGCGGGTTCGGTGGGTGAAGCGACCAGCGCGCGTGGAGTCATCCGCCCGTGACGCTCATGTGGCGGGAGACCGCGGGAGCGGCGCCGGCCGCGATGCGGAAATCGTGGCGCGCGGGCTTGGCGGCGAGCGCCTGATCGATCGCGGCGTCGAGCGCCGCGACTCCGCCGGCGCGGATCGCTGCCTTGAGGTCGGCACGGTCGTCATGGCCGAGGCACATATAGAGCTTGCCGTCGGTGGTGAGGCGCATGCGGTTGCAGCCGTCGCAGAAATTGGCGGTGAGCGGCGAGATCAGGCCGAGCCGGGTGGCCGTGCCCGCGACGCGCCAGTAGCGCGCGGGGCCGCCGGTGCGATGATCGTCGGGAACCAGCTCGAGGGTCCTTTGCAGGTCCGCGAGGACGCCGGTGAGCGGCAGGAAGCGGTCGATACGGTCCTCGTCGATCGCGCCGAGCGGCATCGTCTCGATCAGCGTCAGGTCCATGCCCTGGGCGGCCGCCCAGGTGAGCATCGGCGCGATCTCGGCCTCGTTGAGCCCCTTGAGCGCCACCATGTTGATCTTGACCGCGAGTCCCGCGGCGTGCGCGGCGGCGATGCCGGCGAGCACCTTCGCCACGTCGCCATGGCGCGTGATGTGACGGAAGACCGCAGGGTCGCGGCTGTCGAGGCTCACATTGACGCGGCGGACTCCGGCTTCGTGCAACGCTTCGGCATGATCGGCGAGGCGCGTGCCGTTGGTGGTGAGGGTAAGCTCCTCGAGCCCCTGTCCCAGATGTCGGCCGACGCGGCGGATCAGGTCGACCGCGTCGCGGCGCACCAGCGGCTCGCCGCCGGTCAGCCGGATCTTGCGCACCCCGCGCGCGACGAAGCGATCGGCGATCAGCGCGATCTCCTCGAGGCTCAGCAGCGCCTGACGCGGCAGGAAGGTCATCGCCTCGGACATGCAGTAGCGGCAGCGCAGATCGCAGCGATCCGTCACCGAAATCCGCAAATAGCTGATCGTGCGGCCGAAGCGGTCGATCAAGGCGGGCGCAGCTGCCATGACGAACGGGTTACGCATCATGATGGCGGTGGGCAAGCGTTGGCGTTATCGAGAGCGGAATGTCTGACGATTTCACCGTGATCGAAAGCGCCAATGCCGATGCGGCGCCGGTGTTCGTGCTGTCCTTCCGCCAGCGCGAGGAAGTCGCGGCGGCGGCCGCCGGCGGCGGATGGCGCGTAGTGGCCGCGCGGCGGGCGGACGCGATCGAGCGGCGCTTCCTCGCCAGCGGCGCCGCAGTGGCGGTGATCGACGCGCGCGGCGCGCTGACCGACGGGCTCGAGGCCGCGAAGGCGCTCGGTCCCACGATCGAGACGCATGGTGCGGCGATGCTGATCCTGGTCTCGCAGAGCGACACGGTGCACATGCGGCACTTCTTCGACGCCGGCGCCACGCATTTCCTGTCGAGCCCGATGTCCTCGGCGGCGATGGCGCATGCGATCCGCTTCGCCCAGCGGCATGTCGAGCGGCTGGCGGGCTGGACGGGGCAGGCGAGCGGATCCTCCGAGCCGCTCGGCTGGCGCTTCGATCCCGACTTGCGCTCGCTTCAGCTCACCCCAGGGCTCGCGGCGCTGCTCGGCCTGCCCGAGGCGCCGGGAACGCGCGCGCTGTTCGCGAGGCTCGAGCCCGAGGACCGGACGCTCGCGCGCACCGCGCTCCGGCGGCTCGGAGAGGCGACTGCCTCGACCGCTTTCGCGCACGACCTAGCCGGCGTGGGGCGCGTGGTGCAGCATCTCCAGTACGACGCGCAGACCCGGCGGCTGCACGCGCTGGTCGAGGCGCTGGGCGTGGCGCCCGACGCCAACGCGGCGGTGCGCGACGCGCTGACCGGCGCGCGCGATGGGCCGAGCGCGCGGCGCTGGATCGACCGGCGGCTGGGCGAGGGCGGGCATGTCGCGCTCGTCCTGATCGGACTCACGCGCTTCGACACGGTCAACACCGCCTATGGC
>CBIFVW010000255.1:0-4557 GCA_966186155.1 uncultured Sphingomonas sp. | reverse complement strand
AAGCCTTGGCGGCGTAGATCATCCGGCCGGGGCCGAGGCGCTCGAACACCTTGGCGAGATCGTTCTCGCCCACGGCGAAGCAGCCCTGGCTGCGGCCGAGCTTGCCGTGCTTCACGATCATGTCCTCATTGGCGTACCAGGCCGAATGGACCACGATCGCGCGGTCGAGCGCGTTGTTGTTGGTCGGATCGAGCCCCAACAGCCGCTGCGAATCGCCGTGCTTGCCGACATAATAATCGGCGGTGAGGAAAGCGCCCTCGCAGGTCGCTTCGGAATTCACTTCGTTCGAGAAGCGCTGGAGCAGTCCGGTATGCTCGGGGTCCGATCCGACGCCGTGCGCGACGAGCAGCGGTTCGGTCTGGCCGGTGCCGAGGTTCACGAGGAAGAAGCGCGAGCGATAGGAAGGCAGCGAGAAATCGGCGATCGCGATCTGGTCGTGCGACGGGATGCGCATCGAGTGCCGGTCGAGCGCCGCGAGTGCCTTCTTGAACAGCTCCGGGCGGATGCCGGCAGGCGCCACCGGCTTCTTCGCGGCGACCGCGGGCGCCTTCGGGATCGGGGGAACATAGACCGGGGCGGGCATCGAGGGCGGCGCGATCGCGGTCTCGATCGTGCGCGATGCGCAGGCCGAGACCACTGCGCCGCTGGCCATGACGAGCGCCGACTTCAACAAGGCGCGACGCGTCTGAATCGAATCGAGACTATCCATCACTTGCTCAAAATGCCCGCTGCTCTGCCCCTCGAGGGAATCTATATCAGACAGATGGGAAGCGCATTGCTTAACAACTGTCCCAAACCGGGCGACTCGCCGCATCCCTTGCCCGGTTCGCCGAGACCCGATGCGAATTGCGGCCAAAACCAGCGGCTTGGTCGGCTCGGGAATAAGCGATTCGGCAGCGGCACGAAATTAGGTTAATTTCGTTAAGGAATCGCCCCGAGGTCATCCGGCCGCGGACGAATTCGGAGAGCTGTCGATGCGTTCCGGCGTGGTTTTCGCCCTGGTTCTGGCTTGTGCCCCGTTGATTTCCGCTGCGCCCGCCATCGCGCAGATCGCCGCATCCGACACGATGGAGATGGCTCCCTCCGCGCTCCGCAACGGGCAATATGTCTGGTACGAGCAGCCGCAGCTGATCCGTGCGAGCACTACTGCCTGGGACCCGGTGACGATCGTGGTCAGCATCGCCGACCAGCGCGCCTATGTGTATCGCGGCGGCAAGCTCGTCGCGGCGAGCACGGTCTCCACCGGCTCGGACGGGCACGAGACCCCCACGGGCGAGTTCACGATCCTGCAGAAGAAGCCTTTTCACCGATCGAACCTCTATTCCAACGCACCGATGCCCTGGATGCAGCGGCTCACCTGGGACGGGATCGCGATGCACGCCGGGCGCCTGCCGGGCTATCCGGCCTCGCATGGCTGCATCCGGTTCCCCAAGGAGTTCGCGCGCCGGCTCTATGATTTGACCGAGCTCGGCGGCAGCGTCTCGATCGTCGACGGGCCGGTGCTGGATCCCGAGCGCAACCTGTTCGCGCCGCCGGCGCCCCTGCTGATGGCCGACATCCGCAACCTGGGCGGCGACGCGTTCAACATGGTGACGATGCCGGGCGATGCGCCCCGGCCCCAGCCGCAGCCGGCGAGCTGGGTGACGGGCCCGGCGCGCGAGATCGTCCAGCCGATTCCGCGCGGCGGGTCCAAATAAATCTGTTGCCCCCGCGCGGCCGGGATCGGCTAAGGCCCGGCGCATGACGATGTCCTTCGAAGCCGCCGCCCAGACGCTGGTCGAGGTCGGCCGCCGGCTCGACGCGCGCGGCTGGGCGCCCGCGACCGCCGGCAATTATTCGGTGCGCCTCGACGACGGCAGCTTCGCGGTCACCGTGTCGGGTTGGCACAAGGGGCGGCTGACGCGCGAGGGCATCATGCGCGTCGATGCCGAAGGCAACGGCCTCACCGCCGGCAAGCCTTCGGCCGAGACCGCGCTGCACCTCGCCCTTTATCGCCTGTTCCCCGATGTCGGCGCCGTGCTCCACGGCCACTCCCCGGAAGCGGTGGGCATGAGCCGCGCCGCGGCGAATGCGGGAGAGTGGGTGTTCCGCGGCCATGAGATGCTCAAGGTCTTCCCGGGCAACACCACCCACGAGGCCGAGATCCGCCTGCCGATCGTCGACAACAGCCAGGACATGGCGGTGATCGAGGCGGCGGTGCGCCCCGCGCTGCTGGCGCCCGGCGCCGCGCCCGCCTATCTTATCCGCAGCCACGGGCTCTATGCCTGGGGCAAGGACCTGGCCGAGGCCGAGCGCGTGCTCGAGGGCACCGAATGGCTGATCGCCGCCGAGCTGGCCGAAAGGGCGTGGAAACGATGACCCGGTTGCGGATTTTCGACGAGGATGGCGGCGCACCGCTGACCGATACGCGCGACGCCGGAGCGATCGCCGCGGCGCTGGCGCCGATCGGCGTGCGCTTCGAGCAATGGCCCTCGCGCCCGCTCGCCCCCGACGCGGACCAGGACGCGGTGCTCACTGCCTTCGCGCCGGAGGTCGAGCGGCTGAAGGCCGAGAATGGCTATCGCTCGGTCGACGTGATCCGGATGGTGCCGGACCATCCCGAAAAGGCGAGCCTGCGCACCAAGTTCCTCTCCGAGCATCGCCATTCGGAGGACGAGGTTCGCTTCTTCGTCGAGGGCGAGGGGCTGTTCACGCTGCGCGAGGCCGGCCGGGTGTTCGCGGTGCTGTGCGAGGAAGGCGACCTGATCTCGGTTCCCGCCGGGATGCGCCACTGGTTCGACATGGGGCCGAGCCCGCGCTTCACGGCGATCCGCCTGTTCACCAACGCCGATGGCTGGATCGCCAACTTCACCGGCGACGCGATCGCCGACCGCTTCCCGCGCCACGAGCCGGTCGACGCCTGACGTGACTCGCACGCCCAAAGCCATCCTCCTCGACATCGAGGGGACGACGAGCAGCATCTCCTTTGTTGCCGACGAACTATTTCCCTATGCACGCAAGCATTTGGCGGCATTTGTCGAGAGCAATCCCGAAGTTTCCGCGCCGATCCTCGCCGAGGTTCCCGGCGACGATCCGGTCGCGACGCTGCTCCAGTGGATCGACGAGGACCGCAAGGCGACGCCGCTCAAGACGCTCCAGGGCCTGATCTGGGCTAAGGGCTATGCCGACGGCACGCTCAAGGGCCATGTCTATCCCGACACGCCCGAGGCGCTCCGCCGCTGGCGGGCGGCGGGCATTCCGGTGCACATCTATTCCTCGGGCTCGATCGCCGCGCAGAAGCTGATCTTCGGCCATTCGATCGACGGCGACCTGCTGCCTTGGCTGTCGGGCCATTTCGACACCACCACCGGCGGCAAGCGCGAGGTGGCGAGCTATGCGAGGATCGCCGCGGCGCTGGGCCTTGCGCCGGGCGACATCCTGTTCATCTCCGACGTGCAGGCCGAGACCGACGCGGCGAAGGCGGCGGGGCTCCGGGCCCTGCTGATCGACCGCGCGGGCGAGGCCGGCGACGTCCACAGCCTGGCGGAAGTGCTTCCATGATCCTCGAAGGCCGGCCCACCCGCTCGATCCGCCGCACCGATGACGGCAAGGGCGTCCATATACTCGACCAGCGCCAGCTTCCCTGGGAGGTGCGCTGGGTCGAGCTGCGCGACGCCGACCAGGCCGCGGTGGCGATCCGCGAGATGTGGACGCGCGGCGCGCCGATGATCGGCGCCACCGCCGCCTACGGCCTCGCCATGGCGCTCGCCGCGGATCCGGGCGACGCCGGTCTCGATGCGGCCCATGCCAAGCTGCTCGCGACGCGCCCCACCGCGATCAACCTGCGCTGGGCGCTCGACGCGGTGCGGGCGGCGGTGCAGGGCCTGCCCGAGGCCGAACGCGCCGCGGCGGCCTTCGCCAGGGCCGACGCGATCTGCGACGAGGACGCGGCGCTGTGCCGCGCGATCGGCGAGCACGGGCTGGAGCTGTTCCGGACGCTCCACGCGAAGAATCCGGACCGGCCGCTCAACATCCTGACCCATTGCAATGCCGGCTGGCTGGCGACCGTCGACTATGGCACCGCCACTGCGCCGATCTACCTCGCGCACGACGCCGGCATCCCCGTCCATGTCTGGGTCGACGAGACACGGCCCCGCAACCAGGGCGCGCTGCTGACGGCGTTCGAGCTCCGCAACCATGGCGTGCCGCACACGGTGATCGCCGACAATGCCGGCGGGCTGCTGATGATGAAGGGGCAGGTGGATGCGGTGGTGGTGGGCACCGATCGCGTCACGCGCAACGGCGATGTCTGCAACAAGATCGGCACCTATCTCAAGGCGCTCGCCGCGCATGACAACCAAGTGCCCTTCTATGTCGCGCTGCCCTACACGACCTTCGACCCCGCCACCGAGAGCGGCGCCGACGTGCCGATCGAGGAGCGCGCGCCCGAGGAGCTCACGCGGCTCACCGGGCCGGGCGGGGACGGGGGAATCGAGACGGTGAAGGTCACCGATTCCCCCGCCGCCAATCCGGCCTTCGACGTCACCCCCGCGCGGCTGGTGACGGGCTATATCACCG
>CBIFVW010000254.1:0-4574 GCA_966186155.1 uncultured Sphingomonas sp. | reverse complement strand
GGGTTTACCAGGGAGCCTTTATCGGATGAATCCTGACGCTTCCCGTCAGGCGGTCATTCGCCGGTCTCTCTCCCCACCGGATAGAGCAGGTAGCGCTCGTCATAATAAGGCGTGCGCTCGTAGAACCAGGCAAGCCGCGCGTCGCCATCGGCCGCGAATTCGGGATCGGCGGCCAGCTTCGCCTCAAAGGCTTTTCGGAGCGCCGGATCCTCGGCGAGCATTCGCTCGGCGAGCGGAGCGATCACATAGCCCTCCATATATTCGGTGCGTTGGAGGATGCCGGGGAAATAGTTCCAGGCGAGCATCGAATCGGGGCTTTCGGGCTCGAGCAGCGCGGCTGCAACGAGCCCCAGCGGCTGATCCGCCGGCACGCGCACCGAGCCTGCGGGGAAGGTCCGCGTGCGGCGGAGATGCTCGAACCCGGCGGTGAGCGGGATGTGCCCCTCGTCGGCCTTGCCGAGCTTGGGATCGATCAGCCGTGCCATGTCGAGCGTCATGCGGCGCGGCGCGGCGAGCGTCTCGAAGGCGATGCCGTGGAGCTTGAGCCGCTCGATCACTTGCGGCTCGGAAGCCGGTACCCACCAGGCCTTGGGGAGCCGGACCTCGAGCGCGGGGTCCTGCCCGAATACCGGCATGCGCTGGCGGATCGGCTTGCCGAGCCAGCGTATCTCCTCGCGCCCGGAGGCGGGCGAGCGGTAGCGCTCATGCGCCACGCCGAGGAAGTCATCGATGGCGTAGATCGGCGTTTCCCGCGGCTTCCAGCGCAGCACGGTTCGTTCCGGCCGCGCGGCGCGGTCGCTCGCGATCGCCGTGCGTAGGGAAGAGGCCTCGTCTCCGACCAGGTGGAGCGCCGCCTCGACGAATACATAGGTGCCGAGCACGCGCTGGCGATAGGGTTTCAGCGAATGCGTCTCGAGCAGCACGGTCGGCAGATGGCGGTGGTCGCCATAGCCGGTCGAATAGCGCGGCAGATCGGCATCGTGATCGATCCCCTTGTCGGGATCGCGATTGTCGACCGCGTCGACATAATAGCCGGGAATGTGCCCGTTCTTGGTGAGCGCGGCGTCGACTGCGGGCCGGAAGCGGGCGTCGAGCCAGCGCCCGATCGCCTGCGACTTGGCATAGTAGCCGCGCCAGCCCGAGAAGGAATAAGTGATGTCGTATTGATAGTCGGTCCCGTCGGTGACGTGGAGATCCAGATAGAGCGCCGGGTCGAGGCGGTTGATGAGAGCGATCATCGCGCGCATCTCGGGCGAATCGGCCTTGAGATAGTCGCGGTTGAGATTGAGGTTCTGGGCAGTGGTCCGCCATCCCTGCGTCTGGGGCCCGCGCTGGTTGGGGCGGCTGTAGCGCGACGCTCGCTCGTGCCCGTCGGCGTTGAAGATCGGCACGAAGACGAGGTCGGCCTTGTCGAGCAGGTGATCCTTGCCGCGCAGTGCGATGTCGCGCAGCAGCATCAGCCCTGCATCCTTGCCGTCGATCTCGCCCGGGTGGATGCCGGCCTGGACGAGCAGCACCGGCTTGCCGCCATTGCCCTTGCGCGCCCGCACGAAATAGAGGTCGCGGCCCTCCGCGGTCCTGCCGAAGCTTTCGATCGAGAGCAGGGGTGAGGCCTTGACCAGCCGCTCAAGCCAGGCGCGTGTCGCGGCATAATCCGGTGTCTCGACGAAGTCCCTTGCCTCCGCAGGCGTGATCCAGGGATCGTTCTTCGCGGCGACCAGCTTCTCGCTCGCGCCTGACCAGGGCAGCCCCGGTGGGAGCGGGGCCTCCTCGAACGCCGTCTGCGCAATAGCGGCATCGCCGATCCCCGCGCCGCACGCGAGCAAGATTCCAAGCGCCAATCGAATAGTCTGCATGTGGATGCCTTATCGTCGGTCCGGTTACGGACAATGATACACTATGTCATCAAAGTGCCGGCCTTCACCAGCGCGGCTTCATCGCGGCGCCGCCGCCGAGCAGGAAGAGCAGGCCCGCGCAGAGGAGAAGGAGCTGCGCCGGGCCGGCCGGCGCCTCGACGCGCCGCGACGGCGGCGGAGACGGCACCAGCTCGTAGCCGGAGATGGGAGCGGCGGCGTTCGCGCCTCTCGGCGCAGAAGCCGGGCGGGAAGGCGATGCGGGCGGGCGCGACGTGTTTCCCGCGTGCTGTGCGGAAGCAGGCCGCGACGCGCTCGCCCGACCCGGCGACGATGGACCATCGACGATCTTCGCCAGCTCCGCCCGGGTCGCGGCATCGGCGCGCCACGCGCCGCGGTCGATCGCGTCGAGCATCGTCTGGACTAGCCTGGTGCGCGCTGCCGGATTGTTCTCGGCGAAGTACTGCGCCATGCCGAGCCGATAGCGGTCGCGCAGATAGACGTCGCGCACTGCTTCCCAATCGCGATCGGTGACGAGCTCGGGCCGCGTCTGGTCCCAGAGCAGCATCGAATCGGCGAGATCCGCCATGTAGCGCGCGCCGTTATAGCCGCTCGCCTGCATGCCCTTGATCCATGCCGGGTTGAGATAGCGGCTGTCGCGCTCGCGGCCGTAGAACCGCTCGAGCGTCTCGATCCGCGCTTCACCTTTGGCTTGCTCGTTGGCGACATAGGCGTCGATCGTGCGGCCGGTGCCCTGGCGTACGGCCATGGAGAGCCCGCCGAGATAGGCGGCCGGCATCGGCGTATCGAGCAGCCCATAGGCGCTCGAGGATCGGCTGAAGACGGCGGCGTCGACGGTCCTGAGGCCTGCGGAGAAGGCCTCCGCATCGGCCTCGCCGTCGCTGCCGTCGCCATAGGCATTGCCGAGCCGGGATCGATAGAGCCGGTCCAGGCGCTCCGGACTCCAGCCCTCGCGATTGGCGAACTGAGTCGACGGCGAATAGGCTCCCGGCGCGGTCGAGAAGATCCGGCGGAGCGCGCGCCGTTCGGCGGTCTCGGCATCGACACCCGCTGCCCGCAGCGCGGCGGCGCGGGCGCGCGTCTCGCCGCGCACCGGATTGTCGGCCTCGTTCGCTTCGGCGGCGAGCTTCACTGCCCTGGCGATCAGCGCGAGCCTGTCGCCGAAATGGTCGCGATAGGTGCCCGAGGTGGTGACGAGCACGTCTACACGCGGCCGTCCGAGCGCCGCCCGGCCGACCAAGGTCACGTCGGTCACCTGGCCGCGGGCGTTCCAGACCGGGCGGACGCCGAGCAGATGGAAGATCTGCGCCTCGTTCGTTCCTCCATTCTGCGCGGTCTCGTTCGACCACAGCACGAAGGCGACCTTGCGCGGCGCCTGACCATGTTTCCCGCGATATTGGTCGAGCATCTGATCGGCGAGGCGGACGCCCGTCTCCCATGCCGCGGGCGTCGGGATCGCGCGAACGTCGAGCGTGTAGGGATTGCGTCCCGCGGGAAGCGCGTCGGGGTTGCGGATCGCGTCGCGCATCGGCCCCGGCGGAACATATCCGCCGGCGAGCGCGGCGATCACGCCGTCCATCTCGCGCGGCGCACCCGCGATCCGCGCGGCATAGTCCCGCGCCTCGACCGTCAGCTTCGGCGCGAGCGCGCCGTCCTCGCCCGCAATCGTGCGTACCACCTGGTCGAGCGGAGGCGCGTGCGCATGGTTGCCGGCGAGCATCGCCTGGATCATCCGCGCGGTCGTCGCCGTATCGGGCGCCTGGCCGAGGACATGGCCGCCCAGCGGCATCGGCGCGGCGCTCGCCTCCGCCAGATAGCGCCGGATCGCGGGCGCCAGCCGGTCGAGGGGCGCCGCGCGCGGATCGAGCCCGAGCGGCCCGGCCATGCCGGCCTTCGCCGCCGCCGCGCGCAGCTTCGGCGCGTCGAGCGGGGCGACGGCGAGCAATGCCTCCATATCGGCCAGGTCAGGCGAGAGGCCCGCGCGCACGAACTCGGGCATGAACCCGATCGTCACCGCCTGGGTTCGCCGCTTGTTGCCGACCCCACCATTGGCCTGCAGCGGCAGCGGCTGGATGTGCGGGAGCGCGCCGATCAATTGGCCCACGGCATCCTCGGCCGCCGGTCCCTCCTGCTTGCCCGGCATCAGCGACAGCTGGGTGAACATCGGCAGGAACACGTCGGCATGTTCCTGGCGCTGCATCCAGAGATAGAAAGCGAGATATTGGTGGTGCGGCGGCAATGCTCCCTTTGCCGCGAGCGCGCCGGGATCGGCTTGCGGTCCCCAGAGCGGATGGGGCGCCAGCACGATCTTCCCGAACCGAAGCGCCGGGATCACGATCTTCCCGTCCACGGCCATGATCCGCCCGGGCGGCGGTCCCCAGCGCGCCTCCACTTCCGCCTTCAAGGGGCCCGGCAATGCGGCATACCAGTCGAGATAGGTCGCAAGCGGGATCGCGATGGCGCCCTGTGCGATCCGGCGGCGCAGCGTCGCGTCATCGCCGGGTCGGACGTTGCTTGCTGCCGCCATCAGCTTCGCCAGCTGCGCGCGGTCCGGAATCGGGTCCGGACCGGTGTCGTAGCCCTCGGCGCGCAGCCGGTGGAGCAGCGCAACGATGCTTCCCTGTGCGTCCAGGTAACTGTCCGGATCGCTGCCGACATCGGCCTCGCCCGGCTCCTCGTTGTGATAAGGGATGACGATCC
>CBIFVW010000253.1:0-4601 GCA_966186155.1 uncultured Sphingomonas sp. | reverse complement strand
GGTACGTCTAGAGGATAGCTCACCCCCTCCCAACCCTCCCCCATCAAGGAGGAGGGCTTTAACGCGATTTAGAACCCCGCCTTCAGCGTCACGAAGAACTGCTGCGGCGCGCCGACCATCAACGTCTGGTTGTCGCCCGCATTGCCGAAGCCGTTGGTGCCGATCGTCGAGACGTACTTCTTGTCGAACAGGTTGGTCGCGTTACCCTGGATCTCGAGGCTGCGGCCGCCGAGGTCGAACTTGTAGCCGATCGTCGCATCGACGACGACACGGCCGTCGACGGACTGGTCGTTGGTGTAGGTGAAATAGCGCTCGCTCATATAGTTGGCGCCGATCCGGGCGTTGAAGCCGGCATGGTCATAGGTCAGCTCGCCCTTGAGCAGATGCTTGGGCGCGTCGACCACGGTCTTGCCTTTGGTCGCGGCGAGCAGAACGCCGGCCGCGTTGGTGACGTCGTCGCGATAGGTCGAGTCGTTGTAGCTGTACGACACGAACGCGCCGAAGCCACCGCCGAGCCGAAGGTCGCCCGTCGCCTCGAAGCCGATCGAGCGGACGTCGCCGACATTCTGCAGCGTCACCGGATTGCCGACGATGCCGGCGCCCGTGGTGACGCCGAGCAGGCGGTTGCGGAAGTTGACATAATAGCCCGCGAGCGAGCCGGTGAACGGCCCCGAGCGGAAGCGCCCGCCGAGCTCATAGGTGTCCGATTGCTCGGGTTCGAGCTTGGTCGAGCCGCCGAGCAGGGCATTGAAGCCCGCCTGGGTGGTCGCGAACGGTCCCGTGGTCGCCGAGGCGGTGAAGGCGCGAGTCACCTGGGTGAAGCCGCCGAACAGCTCGGCGCCCGGCGCGAGCGCATAGGCGAAGCCCGCATGCGGCTGGAACCAGTCGGTGACCTTGATCTCACCCGAGGCGAGGCCGCCCGCGACGACTGGATCGGCCTGGTTGCGGACCTCGAAGCCCTTCCAGCCGAGGTTCACCGTCAGGTCGCCGAAGGTCAGCTTGTCCTGGACATAATATTGGAAGGTGTCCGTCCGATAGTCGAAGTCCCACTGGGTCGCGAAGGGGTTCGACTGGAATTCGAGGCTGTCGCGGCCCGGGTCGGTTCGGCTGTCGAGCGCGTAGAAGCGGCGCGCCTGCTGGAAATCGTTGCGTTCGAACCAGAAGCCGACCGTGACGTCGTGGGCACCGAAGGTCGCGCCGACATCGCCGAACGCGCCCTTGCGGTCCATGTCGTATTCGGTGGTGCGGATCGAGATCGGCGAGGCGCCGCCGGGGCTCGGCACATAGGGCGTGTACCACAGGCCCTGGCCGTGGTTGTTGTGGTAATAGGCCTTGAGATTGTAGCGCAGCGCGCCGTCGCTGCCCTCGATCCCGAACGAGGCGAGCCAGTCGCGGCGCAGGCCCGCGGCGTCGAAATAGGCGTCGTCGACCGTCGCGAAGGGCGCCGGATAGACCGTGCCCGCCGCGGCATTGCTCACCGGCGCGCCAGTGTCGCCGCGATTGTTGGCGATGTCCGCGATGCGGACCGCCAGCGCATAGTCGTTCGAGATATTGTCCCAGTCATAGCCGAGGCGGTTCAGCATCCCGAGCGACAGGTCCTGATAGTCGTTCTCGCGGCGGTCCGAATAGCTGAGCGTTCCCACGAGGCGCGCGCCGCCGCCCACCGGCGCGACGATCTTGGCGTTGGCCTGGTTGGTGCGCTGCGAGCCCCAGCCCTTCCACTTGTCCATGTCCGAATAGACATAGGACACATAGCCCGCGACGCCGCCGCCGATATCGCCGGTCTCGAGCCGGCCGAACAGGCGGACGGTGTTCTCGGTGCCGTAGGTGCCCTGGGCCTGGAGGCCGAAACTGTCCGAGGGGTCGCGCGAGAAGAATTCGAGCGTGCCGCCGAGATTGTTGGTCGCCTGCGTGCCGATCGAGCCCGAACCCTGCGACACGCGGACCTCGCCGATATTCTCGCTGGTGATCGCGCGGCTGATGTGTAGGCCGTTGACGTTGCCGTAGCTCGCGTCGCCGAGCGGGATGCCGTCGAGCGTGAAGCCGAGCTGGTTCTGGTTGAAGCCGCGGATCGAGACGCGCTCGGCCCATTCATAGGCACCGAACGGATCGGCCGACTGGAAGTTGACGCTCGGCAGCTTCTCGATCGCCTTCAATGGGCTGGTGCCGGCCGCGAGCTCGCCGATGTCCGACGCGTCGAGCTGCTGGACCTGGCGGGTCTCGCCCTTGCCGATCACGACGATCTCGTTCTGGTCCGCCATGTCGTCGGCAGCAGGAACGGGAGCGGCCTGCTCGCTTTGCGCGAAGGCGGTGCCGGACAGGAGAAACGAAGTGCCGGCCAGGAGGCAGGCTGCAACCGTACGCATGGGCAATGTCCCCGAAAATCGCGGACCCCGCGTCCGCATGCCCCGCGGCTAGGCGTTGTGCGTTGCAACATGGGGAAGCGGCGATGGCGTTTCGGAGACAGGCGCGTGACGCGTTGCTGACAGGTGGCGGGCCCCGGGAGCGGATCCCTGGAAAAAACGCCGTCAGGGCCGATAGCTGCGCTCGACATGCCCCTCGAGCGCCGCAGTGTCGAACCAGACCGACTTCAGCCGATGCGCGACGAACAACGGCGCCTGGTCGGCATAATGCGGCGAATCGGGCCGCGTCGTCGCGGCGCCGAAGGGCTGGATCGAACGCGACGACACTCGTCCCTGCCGGTCCCATTCGACGAACATCACGAAGCTGTCGCCATGCCGGATCGCGAGCCGGCCGTCGGGCAGTTCGTCATAGCTGGTCGCGGCCCGCAGCGCGTCGGGACCGCCGTCGAGGGGCAGGTCGACCTTGCCCTGCCGGAGCCGGATCAAGTCGCCGAGCGGCAGGTCGAGCCGGCCGAAATGCTTCTGAAGATAGCCCGCCGCCTCGGCGAGCACCGCACGCGGGTCGGGCCGGGGCTTGCGCTCATAATGCCAGCGATTGGGAACGCGCAGGATCGAGAAGGCGAGGCTGTCCGCGGGACCCTTGCCGTCGAAGTTCCAGTCCCATTCGCGTAGCAGCGCACGGGCGCGCACTAGCAGCGGGTCGCGTCCGGGATCGACCGCGAGCAGCGTCCTGTACCAGGCGGCGAGATAGGAGTCCTTGCCCACGCCGCTGTCGAACTTGATCCGGTAGAGGTCGTCGGCGCTGATCGAGGGGTCGGCGCCCATCAGCTCGAGCGCGCGGGTGCCGCGGTTGGTGGTGTCGGTTTCGACTCCCAGCAAGGGCGGCTGGAGCGGGATCTCCGATCCGGTGCCGGCCGCCTGATAGGGCGAGTTGTTGGCGTTGATCAGGAAGCCCGAGGCCGGGTTCACGTTGTGCGGGATCATCGCCCAGGGAACAGTGCCGGGCGCATAGGCAGCCGAGGTGTCGCCCGGCAGGACCTTCGAATAGTCGTATCCCGGCTTCCGGTTGGGGAAGGCGGCGTTGTAGAAATGGGCGATGTTCCCCGCCGCGTCGGCATAGAGGAAGTTGGTGCCTGGCACGCCCTGGATCGCCATGGCGCGCTGCCATTCGGCGAAGTCCCTCGCGCGGCCCAGCCGGTAATATTGCTCCACCATGCGGAGCTGGTCGGCCCCGGCATAGCGGATCGCGAAGCTGCCCGCCTTGTTGCGCACCACCGGACCCTGCACGGCGCGATACACCGTCTTCGGCACCGGCAGCACGAACGGCCCCCAGAGCCTGACCGGCAGCCAGACGGTCCGCTTCTCGAGAGCGCGCCATTGGCCGTCGAAGCGGTAGCGGTCGCCTTGCGTCACCAGCTTGTAAACGTCGATCAGGTCGGGCCGGTTGACCGTGTTGGTCCAGCCCAGCCGCTCGTTATGGCCGAGCAGCGGATAGGGCGCGCCCGGAAAGGTCGCGCCGGCGAAGTGCCAGCCCTGCCCCGACTGGACGACGAGCTCGTACCAGGCGGCCGCGCCGCGCCAGGGCTGGTGCGAATTGGAGACCAGCCGGGTGAAGCCGTCCGCCGAGCGCCTGGGAGAGACGAGGAAGGCGTTGGAGCCCGCCTGCTCCGGCTCCGGTCCGAGCGGCGTGACGTCGGGCGCATCGGGCGCGGGGCCGGCGCTCTCGGCGGGCAGCGGCTTGTCGCCCGAAAGCGCGCCGAGCACGCCGTCGAGCCCGAAGAAGAAGGGCGAGCGCAGCACGAAGCCGGTGGCGACGTCCTCGCCGTTCACCGGAAACAGACGTGCGAGCTTGACTTCCCCGGGATGCTTCTCGGCATAATGGTTCAGCCCCGCCGCATAGCCGTCGAGCAGCGCGCGCACGTCCGCCGGCTGCCCGGCATAGTCGCGCGCCACCGTGTCGCGCGCGCCGAGCAGATGGAGGACATAGTCGGTCTTCGCCCCGTCCGCGCCGGTGATCGCGCCCAGGCGCCCGCGTGTCATGGCGATCACGTCCTGCAGCGTCGCGAAATCGTCCTCGGCATGCGCATAGGCGATGCCATAGGCGACGTCGGGATCGGTCTTGCCGAAGATGTGCGGCACGCCCCAGCTGTCGCGCGTGATCGTCACGTCATAGCCGCGAGGCGGCGGCGCCGCCACGCGCGCGGCGGCGAGCGGCTCCCAGGTAGCGAGACCGACCGC
>CBIFVW010000252.1:0-4651 GCA_966186155.1 uncultured Sphingomonas sp. | reverse complement strand
CGCCTGGACGAAGCTCGCCGCGTCCCAGCCGTCGACGACGCGATGGTCGCACGAGATCGACAGGTTCATCAGCTTGGCGCGGACGATCTCGTCACCCTGGAAGATGGGGCGCTCGACGATCTTGTTGGGGCCGATGATCGCGACTTCGGGCCGGTTGATCACCGGCGTGGTGGCGATGCCGCCCAGCGGCCCGAGCGACGTGACGGTGAGCGTCGAGCCGCTCAATTCCTCGCTCTTCGCCTTGCCGGTGCGCGCGGCTTCGGCGAGGCGCGTGATCTCGCTCGCGAGCTGCCAGACGTTCCGGTCCTGCGCGTCGCGGATCACCGGGACCATCAGCCCGGCATCGGTCTGCGTCGCCATGCCGAGATGGACGCGGCCGTGGCGCGTGACGAGGCCCGCCTCGTCGTCGTAGCGCGCGTTGATCATCGGGAAGGCGGGGATCGTGCGGCAGATCGCGACGATCAGGAAGGGCAGCATCGTCAGCTTGGGGCGATTGCCGCGGTTCGCGTTCAAGTCGCCGCGCATCGCCTCGAGCGCGGTGACGTCGATCTCCTCGACATAAGTGAAGTGCGGAATGGCGCGCTTCGACGCCGCCATGTTCTCGGCGATGCGGCGGCGCATGCCGATGACCTTGACCGCCTCGTCCTCGCGCGCGCGGCTGGCGTGCGGGGCGTGATAGCCCTGGGCGCTGCCGTAGCGGAGATAGGCGTCGAGATCGGCGTGGCGGATGCGGTCGGAATCCGACTTCACCGAAGCGAGGTCGATGCCGAGGTCCCGCGCGCGGGCGCGGACCGCGGGGGAAGCGAGGACGTGCGCTTCTCCCCTCCCGCTTGCGGGAGGCGGAGGAGAGGCTGGAGCCGCAACGGCCTCGGAGGCGGGCAGGCCCTCCCCCGCCCCCTCCCCTGCGGGGAGGGGAGCGCTGGCGGCCTCGGTCGCCTCCTCGACTCCCGGCGTCTCCGCTTCGATCTGTTCCTCGACCGGCGCTTCCGCCTCGCCCTCGGTCTCGATCACCATCAGCGCCGAGCCGATCGGGACCTGGTCGCCGACTTCGCCTGCGAGCTCGACCACTACGCCCGAGACCGGCGATTCCATCTCGACGGTCGCCTTGTCGGTCATCATGTCGGCGACCTGCTGATCCTCCGACACGCGGTCGCCGACCCTGACGTGCCAGGCGACGATCTCGGCCTCGGCGATGCCTTCGCCGATATCGGGGAGGCGGAAAGTGAAGCGTGCCATGGCCGATCAGTCCTTCAGGATCTTCTTGAGCGCCTCGCCGATGCGGACCGGGCCGGGGAAATAGGCCCATTCGAGGCTGTGCGGATAGGGCGTGTCGAAGCCGGTGACGCGCTCGACCGGGGCTTCGAGATGGTAGAAGCAGCGCTCCTGGACGAGCGCCGAGAGCTCGGCGCCGAAGCCGCCGGTGCGCGTCGCCTCGTGGACGATGAGGCAGCGGCCGGTCTTCCGCACCGATTCCTCGATCGCTGCGATGTCGAGCGGGACGAGCGTGCGCAGGTCGATGATCTCGGCGTCGACGCGCATCTCCTCGACCGTGTTGGCGACGACATGGACCATCGTGCCGTAGCAGAGGATCGTCACTGCCTCGCCCGCGCGCACCGTCGCGGCCTTGCCGAGCGGGATCTTGTAATAGCCCTCGGGCACTTCGCCGCCGGGATGCGCCGACCAGTTCTTGGCCGGGCGGTCGTAATGGCCGTCGAAGGGGCCGTTGTAGATGCGCTTGGGCTCGAGGAAGAGGACGGGATCATTGTCCTCGATCGCGGCGATCAGCAGCCCCTTGGCGTCATAGGGCGTCGACGGGATCACCGTCTTGATGCCCGAGACGTGCGTGAAGATGCCCTCGGGGCTCTGCGAATGGGTCTGACCGCCGAAGATGCCGCCGCCATAGGGCGAGCGCACCGTGATCGGCGCAATGAAATCGGCGGCCGAGCGATAGCGCAGCCGCGCGGCTTCCGAGACGAGCTGGTCGAGCGCCGGATAGATATAGTCGGCGAACTGGATCTCGGGGACGGGCCTGAGGCCATAGGCGCCCATGCCGATCGCGACGCCGATGATGCCGATCTCGGTGATCGGCGTGTCGAAGGCGCGGGTCTTGCCGTACTTGGCCTGGAGCCCGGCGGTCGCGCGGAACACGCCGCCGAAATAGCCGACATCCTCGCCCATCACGACGACGTCCGGATCGCGGCCCATCACCACGTCCATGGCGGAGTTGATCGCCTGGATCATGTTCATGCGGGTGGTGGCGCCCTGCGCTGCGAGGATGTCGCTCACAGGCCGGCCGCCTTCTGCTCGTCGAGCATCTGCTGCGCCTGCTCCCGAAGGTGCCAGGGCATTTCCTCGAACACGCCCTCGAACATCGAATCGAGCGGCTGGTGCAGGCCATGGCCGAGAACGCCGTTCTTCTCGGCTTCCTTCTGCGCCGCCTTGACCTCTTCGGCGCATTCGAGGTCCATCGCCTTGTGGCGCTCCTCGTCCCACTCGCCGGTCAGGATCAGATGGGCCTTGAGGCGCCGGATCGGATCGCCGAGCGGCCAGGCATTGGGCTCGCCGGCCGAGCGATAGGCCGAAGGATCGTCCGACGTCGAATGCCCCTCGGCGCGATAAGTGAAATGCTCGATCAGCGTCGGGCCCTGGTTGGTCCGCGCGCGCTCGGCGGCCCACAAGGTCGCGGCATAGACCGCGAGCGCGTCGTTGCCGTCGACGCGCAGCCCGGCGATGCCATAGCCGATCGCCCGCGCCGCGAAGGTGGTCGCCTCGGCCCCCGCGAAGCCCGAGAAGCTCGAGATCGCCCATTGGTTGTTGACGACGTTGAGGATGACCGGCGCCTTGTAGACCGTGGCGAAGGTGAGCGCGGAGTGGAAGTCGCCCTCGGCCGTCGAGCCCTCGCCGCACCAGGTCGCGGCGATGCGCGTGTCGCCCTTGGCCGCGCTCGCCATCGCCCAGCCGACCGCCTGGGGATATTGCGTCGCGAGATTGCCCGAGATCGAGAAGAAGCCGAAATCCTTCGCCGAATACATGATCGGCAGCTGGCGGCCCTGGAGCGGATCGCCCTTGTTCGAATAGATCTGGTTCATCATCGTCACGATCGGATAGCCGCGCGTGATCAGGATCCCCTGCTGGCGATAGGAGGGGAAGCACATGTCGTCGGCGGCGAGCGCCATCGCCGCACCGATCGACACCGCCTCCTCCCCCAGCGATTTCATGTAGAAGCTGGTCTTGCCCTGGCGCTGGGCGCGGAACATGCGCTCGTCGAAGGCGCGGGTGAGCGCCATCGCGCGCAGCATCCGGCGCTTGGCGTCGGCATCGAGCCGCGGATCCCAGGGACCGACCGCCTGGCCAGCCTCGTCGAGCACGCGGACGAGCCCATAGGCCAGCTCGTGGAAGCTCGCGGCGGGATCGGCGGTGTCGGGGCGGCGGGCGGAGCCGGCGGGCGGGATCGCGTTATCGCTGAAATCGGCCTCGTCGCCCGGGCGGAAGCGAGGCTCGGGCACGTGCAGCGAAAGCGGCGGCAGGTTGGCGCGCTGGCCGGTCAAACTTTCTCTCCGATGCGGCCGCGGCTTGATTGCGCGCCGCGGACTCATTGTTTCAGGCGACTGTTATAAAGTTTCAAAGCCTTTGTCGAGATGGGTCAGCAGCGCTGGCCTAACGGGTCGTCGCAACCGGCGATGGTTGACTCTCGCGCAAACAGGAACAGAATAGGAACAACTATATCTTCCGAGTCGCTTCAACGAGTCATAGCCGTGGCCGATCCTGCCGTCCTGAAGCAATTGCGCGAGACGCTCAGCGGTCTCGAGACCGGCGGGTTCCGCCGGCGCCCGGCCTTGCCCTTCGGGATCGGCGCGATCGATTCGCGGTTGGCCGATGGCGGGCTCAGGCTCGACGCGCTGCACGAAGCGGCGGCGGGATCGGGCGACATGGCCGATGATTGCGCGGCGACCTTGTTCCTGGCCGGGATCGCGGCGCGCGCCTGGGGGCCGGTGCTGTGGGTGGTGCGGCGGCGCGACCTGTTCGCACCCGGCCTGGCTCAGGCGGGACTCAGTCACAAAAGGCTGATCTATGCCGAGGCCGCCGACGATGCCGAGTTGCTCGCGATCATGGAGGAGGGGCTCAGGCATCGCGGGCTCGGCGCGGTGATCGGCGAGGCCCGGCGCGCCGACATGACCGCGACGCGCCGGCTCCAGCTCGCGGCCGAGGGCGGCCGGACGATCGCGCTGCTGTTGAAGCGCGCCGCACGCGAGGGCGCGGATCCGATCGCCATGCCATCGGCGGCGGTGACGCGCTGGCGCGTGGCGTCGGCGCCCTCGACGCCGCTGCCGGTGGAGGGCGTCGGCCGACCGCGCTGGCGGCTCGAGCTGGCGCGGCAAAAGGGGGGCGAGGGTTTCGAAATCGAAGTGGAGGCGAGCGATGAAACGGGTCGCTGCGCTCTTCCTGCCCCAATGGCCGATCGAACGGCTGTGGCGGGCGGAAGCGCGCGCCGGCGCGCGGCCTGAGCCGGCGCCTGCTTCCTCCACCGCCGCCGGAGCGACGCTCCGCAAGCCCGCGCAGCACGAGGGCCATTGGCGGCCGGGTGCGAAATGGGCGCGAGAGGAAGTACAAATCCTCCCCGAGCTCGTCTCGGGGAGGATTTGGACTTCCT
>CBIFVW010000251.1:0-4712 GCA_966186155.1 uncultured Sphingomonas sp. | reverse complement strand
GCGTCGCGGGCACGCATCGCATGTCCGTGGAACGCGGGCGGAGGGCGTTCGCGGGCTAAGCCGCGCCTCCCTCCGCCTCTGCAGCCCTCTAGATCGCGCCCGCCTTCAGCTGCTTCACCGCGTGGTCGGCGGCGCGTGCGGTGAAGGCCATGAAGGTCAGCGACGGGTTCACGCACGAAACCGACGCCATCTGCGCGCCGTCGGTGACGAAGAGATTGGCGGCGTCGTGCGCCTGGCTCCACTTGTTGAGCACCGACTGGCGCGGATCGGCCCCCATGCGCGCGCCGCCCATCTCGTGGATCGCATCGCCGGGGACATGCTCGCCTTCGCTGCTGGTGACGTTGAGCAGCCCGGCCGCCTTGAGCATCTTCTCGCCCTCGGTCCGCGCGTCGCGCATCATCTTGAGCTCGTTCTCGCGGAAGGTGACGTCGAAGCGCATCAGCGGAATGCCGAAGCGATCGACCTTGTCGGGGTGAAGGCTGACGCGATTGTCCTCATAGGGGAGGCATTCGCCGAACGCGCCCATGCCGAACTTCCACGGGCCATAGGCGCGCATGCCCTGCTTCATCGACGCGCCGAAGCCCTGCGGCGGCGCCGGATCGCGCCGCGCCCCGCCCTGATAGCCATAGCCGCGGCGGAAGCCGACGCCTTCCTCGCCGCCGACGTTGCGGAAGCGCGGGATGTAGACGCCGCCCGGGCGCCGGCCATATTCGATATAATCGGTCATCCCCGGGATCTCGCCCGAGATGCCGACGCGGAAGATGTGATCCATCACATAGCGGCCGAGCGTGCCGCTGTTGTCGAAATGGCTCTTGCCGGTGCCGGGGATCCGCGAGTTCATCAGGATCTGCGTCGACGCCATCGCCGATGCGCACAGGAACACCAGCCGCGCGGGGATCACTTCGGCCTGTTTGGTCTTGGTGTCGACCACGCGAACGCCCGTCACGCGCTTGGTCTTCGGATCATATTCGAGATTGGAGACGACCGCGTCGGACCGGAGCGTCAGCCTTCCCGTGGCGCGCGCCGCGGGCAGGGTGACCGCCTGGGTCGAGAAATAGGCGCCGAACGAGCAGCCGCGCCCGCACTGGTTGCGGAACTGGCACTTGCTGCGGCCCTGCGCCTCCTTGTCCTCGGTCATGTTGGACAGGCGCGCGGGGATCAGCTTGCGGCCGGGCGAACTGGTCTCGAGCCGCTCCTTCAGCCACTTCTCGGCGACGTTCATCGGCATCGGCGGCTGGAACTGGCTGTCGGGCAGCTGCGGCAGATTCTCGCGCGATCCCGAGACGCCGGCATATCGCTCGACATAGTCGTACCAGGGCGCGAGATCCTCGTAGCGGATCGGCCAGTCGATCCCGACATTCTCGCGCTTGTTCGCCTCGAAATCCTCCGGGCTCCAGCGGAAGCTCCACCGCCCCCAGATCAGCGACTTGCCGCCGACCGCGCCGGGACGGATCCAGTAGAATTTCTCGCCCTCGCCATAGGCATAGGGATTCAAACGGTCGTTGTTGTAGAATTTCCGGTTCCCGGGCGACACATAGCCGTATCGCGCGATGAAATAATCGCTCTCGAGCAGCTGCTTCGGCATGATGTCGCGGCTGGGGATTTCGTATGCCGGCTTGCCGTCATAGTCATAATCCTCGCCATGCTCGACCATGATGCCGCGGTCGAGCATCAGGACCTTGAGGCCCTTCTCGGTCAATTCCTTCGCCGCCCATCCGCCGCTCACTCCGGAGCCGATGACGATCGCATCGAACTTGTCGGCCATGCCAATGATCCTCGAATAGGGGTTAGACGCCGAGCCGGCTCAGCGTAGCGAAGCTGGTCTGGATGTCGGGAAGATAGGGTGCAGGCGACTGGTCGTTCTCGACATAGAGATGCTCAACCCCGGCAGTGGCGTTGAGCTTGAAGATGTCGGCGAAGTCGATCACGCCCTTGCCGACGCTGGTCATCTTGCCGTCGGCGGTGCGATCCTTGACGTGATAGGCGTAGAAGCGGCCCGGCAGGCGCGCGATGATCGCCTTGGGATCCTCGCCGGCGGCGACCGCCCAGAACAGGTCGAGCTCGAGCTTGACCAGCGCCGGATCGGCATCCGCGACCAGCATGTCGAACAGGCTGCGCCCGCCGGGCTTGGTCGTGAACTCGAAGTCGTGGTTGTGATAGGCGAAGCCGAGCCCCGCCTTCTTCAGCCGCTCGGCATGCCGGTTGAAATCGGCCACCGCCGCCTTCCAGGCCTCGGCATTGCGGTGCGCGTCGACCATATAGGGCACCACCACGGTGTCGGCGCCCAGCGTCTTCGCCATCTTCACCGCGCCGTCGAAATCACCCGCCAGCGCCTCGTAGCCGACATGGAGCGAGGGCGAGACCAGCCCGAGCCGGTCCATCGTCTTGCGGAGCGCGGCATGGTCCATCTTGTCATAGCCGCCGCCGCCAAACTCGACTTCGCGATAGCCGATTCCGGCCACCTTCTCGAGCGTGCCCATCGGGTCCTTCGAGAAGAGCTCGCGCACGGTGTAGAGCTGGATGCCGATGCGCTTCGGCTTGAGGCTCTTCGCCACCAGCGGCCCCGCCGCCAGTGCGGTCGCCAGCGCCGCGCCGCCCGTCATCCATTGCCGCCTGCTGATCATCATGACGAGAACACCTTGTTGACCTGGGAATAGGGATAGGCGCCGTCGTAGCGCCCGGGCACGGGCAGATATTCGCGCTCCTGGGTGATGCCGATCTCCGACGTGAAATAGCCGGTGATCACGAGCTGGCGGAACTTGTCGAAGAAATCCGCGCCGCCCGGCAGCTTGTTCTCCATCGCCAGGGTGAGCAGCGCATCCTGCTGCTCGGGCGTCGCCTTGGCGGCCGGCAGCTTGTAGTCGACCTGGCTGCGCGCCTCGATCGCGTCGAGGCCGGCGAGGATCGGCTTGCGATCGTCGGGCAGCGCCCAATCGGCGAGCATCTTCTCGATGAAGGCGGGCACGCCGGCGGCGATCGCGCCCGGCGTGTCGGTGGTCGGCATCACGCGCTCGCTGAGTGCGCTCACGAGCGCGCGCTGCGAATCGCTGAACACCGGCGACGAGGGCGGCCCGTCGCTGATCGGCACCGTCTGTGCCGCCGCGGCGCGGGCGATCGGCGCGAACAGCGCAGTGCCGAACATCGCGGCCATGCCGGCCAGCGCGTCCCTTCGATCGATCATTTCACGTCCCCCGGATAGTCGTGGTTCGTCGCCGCCTCGGGCAGCGGGCGCACCCAGATGTTGCGGAAAGATACCGGCGAATTGTGATCCTGGAGCTGGATCGGCGCGGCATCGCCATGCGGCTGGTACTGGGCGACCTTGCGCCAGATCGTGGTGCCCAGCCAGGGCTGGCGGTTCTGCACCAGCACGCCGTTCAGGAAGGCCGTGACATAGGCGGGGCGCCGCAGCTTGCCGTCGGGCCCGAAATGCGGGCGCTCGAAGACGACGTCGTAGCTCTGCCATTCGCCGGGCCGGCGCGACGGGTTCACCAGCGGCGGCTTCCACCCGTAGATCGCGCCGACCGTGCCGTCGGCATAGGTCGGGTTGTCGTATCCGTCGAGGATCTGGATCTCGTAGCGCTGCATGAACCAGATGCCGCTGTTGCCGCGGTCCTGCGAGCTCTTCTCGGGCGGATTGGGCGAGCGGAACTCGAGGTGGAGCTGGACATCGCCGAAGCTCTGCTTGCTGACCAGCGCGTTCTCGGGTGCCCCTTCCGCGCGCGGCGCCACGGTGACCGCGCCGTCCTTGACGATCCAGGGCTTGGCCTGGGGCTGCCACGCGTCGAGCGACTTGCCGTCGAACAGCACCACTGCGTCCGAAGGCGGCGCGCCCGGCACCGCGCCGGGCGTCACCATCGTCGGATAGGGCCGGTCGGCGTCGTGCACCTTCCACTTGCCGTCCGGCAGCGTCGGCGTGTCCTTGAAGCCGGGCTTCTCCTGCGCGGCGGCGGGGCTTCCCGCTGCCACGGCTGCCGCCAACGCGGCGCCCCATGCGATACGCTTCACTCGCTCCTCCCTCATGCCGCGTCGATCTCGCGATAGGCGGCGACGAGCCGCTCCTCGCCGGCGCGCCCGTCGATCGAATTGCCGTGCTCCATGCCGATCACGCCCGCGAACCGCTTCGCGCGCAGCCAGCGGACGATATTGCGATGGTTGATCTCCCCCGTGCCGGGTTCCTTGCGTCCCGGATTGTCGCCGAACTGGATATAGCCGATCTCGTCCCAGCAGCTTTCCATCGACTTGATCAGGTTCCCCGCCTGGATCTGCGCGTGATAGAGATCGGCCAGCACCTTCACCGCCGGGCTGTCGACGCCCCGCGCGACGGCATAGCCCTGCGGAATCGTCTGCAGGAACACGCCCGGATGGTTCACGATCGTGTTCAGGGGCTCCATCACCATGACGAGCCCGTGCGGCGCGACGATGTCGGCGGCGCGGCGCATCGTGTCGATGATCCGGCCGGTCTGGATCTCGAGCGGCACCCTGCGGTCGAGGAAGCCGGGAACGACCGTCGTCCACTTGGCATTGAGCCGCTTCGCCACGTCGATCGAGGTGCGGATGTCGGCGAGGAACGCCTGGCGGTCGCCATCGTCGTCGCCGCCGAGCAGCGGGCGGAAATCCGCCCATTTGGGCATGCTCGCGACGAACACCCCCATCGTCATGCCGCGCTGCTCGGCGGCGACGACGATGGCGACCGCCAGGCGTTCCTCGCCGAC
>CBIFVW010000250.1:0-4721 GCA_966186155.1 uncultured Sphingomonas sp. | reverse complement strand
GCCTGGGCGGGGCGGGCGGAAGTGCTCGCCGCGACCGACCTGATCGCGCTGCTCAACCATTTCAAGGGCAACCAGCTGCTCGCCTCGCCGCCCGTCGGCGAGGCCGATCCACCGGCGGCTGGCCCCGATCTCGCGCAGGTCAAGGGACAGGAGACCGCCAAGCGCGCGCTGGAGATCGCCGCGGCGGGCGGGCACAACATGTTGATGTGCGGACCGCCGGGAGCCGGCAAGTCGCTGCTCGCCTCGTGCCTGCCGGGCATCCTTCCCCCGCTCGACGCGGCCGAGGCGCTCGAAGTGTCGATGGTCGCCTCGGTCGCCGGCACGCTCAATGGCGGCCGCCTGACGCGTGCCCGCCCGTTCCGCAGCCCGCACCACTCGGCGTCGATGGCGGCGCTGACCGGCGGCGGGCTGCGCGTGCGCCCCGGCGAGGTGAGCCTCGCGCACCTGGGCGTGCTGTTCCTCGACGAGCTGCCCGAGTTCCAGCGCGCGGTGCTCGATTCGCTGCGCCAGCCGCTCGAGACCGGGGTGGTGAGTGTCGCGCGCGCCAATGCGCACGTCACTTTCCCGGCGCGGGTCCAGCTCGTCGCGGCGATGAACCCGTGCCGCTGCGGGCATCTCGGCGATCCGGCGCTCGCCTGCGCCCGCGCGCCGCGCTGCGCGGCGGACTATCAGGCCAAGGTCTCGGGTCCGCTGCTCGACCGGATCGACCTGCATGTCGAGGTCCAGCCCGTGACCGCCGCCGACCTCGTCCTGCCGCCGCCCGCCGAGGGTTCGGCCGAAGTCGCCGCGCGCGTGGCGGAAGCGCGGGCGGTGCAGGGCGCGCGCTATGCCGGCACGGCGACGCGCACCAATGCCGAGGCCGATGGCGACCTGCTCACCGATCATGCCGCGCCCGACGAGCCCGGCCGCAGGCTGCTCGCCCAGGCGGCGGAGGCGATGCGGCTGTCGGCCCGGGGCTATACGCGCGTGCTCCGCGTGGCGCGGACGATCGCCGATCTGGCGGGCGCGGAAGGGGTGGGGCGCATCCATGTGGCCGAGGCGCTGAGCTACCGGCGCCAGGCGCCGCGGAGCTGATGGATGCTATGCTGATCTCCCTCGCTCCCGTCGTGATCCTGACCGGCATGACGATTCTCATTGGCGCGTCGATCTGGGCGCGGTTCGGAATCCAGCTACCGGAAAGACAACTCGTATTCATCGTGGCGGCGTTGTTCGTCTATGCGTTGTTCGTCGCTCCCCTGTTGGTATATTTGCTGCGCGGCACCTTCCCCTGGATCGCTCCAGTCAGCGAAGAGATTCTCAAGCTCGCGGTCGTCTCCCGACTCCTCCCGATGCGGAGTGCAGTGCCCGCTTGTCTGGCTTTCGGTGGCATCGAACTCGCGGACAAGGGATTCGCCTTCCTCTTCACCG
This sequence comes from uncultured Sphingomonas sp., assembly GCA_966186155.1. Lineage (GTDB taxonomy): Bacteria > Pseudomonadota > Alphaproteobacteria > Sphingomonadales > Sphingomonadaceae > Sphingomonas. Next base: position 3,314 of record CBIFVW010000250.1, on the reverse strand, counting down.
CGCCATTGCCGCCGCAGTTGATCGCCGGATGGATGATATTGGCGCTCTCGCCGGTGCTGATGCACACGGCCACCGGTGTACTCTACGCGAGCCGGGAGGGGCGCGCCGGCCCGATCTGGATCGGATGCGTTCTGATCCATTTCGCGCACAACTTGATCATTTCCGCGATCTCCGAGGTACGGATCTCGCTCGCGGCGGTCGTCTTTGTATTGATGCTGGGATTGGGCGAACTGCTCGCAGCCATAGCGATCTCCGGCTGGCTCCAGGATCGCCGCCGGACAAACGGCGCCGGCACCGAAGAGGGATCGCAGACGCTTGCAGGCGATCCGCCCATCGTCTAGCCACGGCGCCTCGCTGCCCCTGTGGCGAAATTGGTAGACGCATTCGACTCAAAATCGAACGCCGCAAGGCATGCTGGTTCGAGTCCGGCCAGGGGCACCATTCCCGCTTCGCTTCCGAAAAGAAAACGGCCGCCGCGCGGGGAGCGCGACGGCCGGAATCTCGCCGCCTCGCCCGGTCAGAGCTTCAGGCGGGCGCCGAACAGGATCGTGCGGCCGAAATGGTTGTTCTCGTACGCACGGCCGGTCGCTTCGTCGACGTAGCGCGTGCGATAGGTGTCGAGCAGGTTGCTCCCTTCGACCGAGAGCTCGATCATGTCGGTCAGCTTGTAGCGGATCGACGCGTCGAGATTGGTGTAGCTGTCATAGCCTTCGAACACGTTGTTGTTGCCGCTCCCCTGGTCGTTGAACGGGCCGCGATAGGCGATCGACGTACGCGCGCTGAACCGCCCGTCGTCGTAATAGAGCGTCGCGTTGAAGGCCTTTTTCGACAGGTTGTAGAGCGTCGACGTATAGTCGGCGGGCACGCCGACCAGCGAGCAGGCGGAGGTCGGCGTCGCGCGGGTGCACGCGCTCACCGCGGCGCCGGTCAGGCGGTAGGTGGCATCGGAATCGACGAAGGTCGCGTTCGCCTGCATGCCGAAGTTGCTGAGCATGCCCGGCAGGAACGAGAAGGGCATCTGCAGCGAGACTTCCACGCCCTTCAGGCTGGCGCCGGTGCCGTTGACGAAGCCGTTGATCGTCCAGTCCGGCACCGCCTGCAGCGCCGGATTGATCGAGGCCGGGTCCGACGGAGTCAGCACCGAAGGCGGCAGGCCGGTGGACAGGAACGAGTCGGTGCGGCTCGCGCTGATCGGGAAGCTCTCGATGTCCTTCTTGAACAGAGCGACCGAGAACACCGATTCGGGGCGGAAATACCATTCGAACGCCAGGTCGTAGGCGGTCGCGCGATAGGGATCGAGGTTCGGATTGCCGAAGCTGATCGTCTTGGTGAAGCCCGATGCCGAGCCGCCCGGCGTGAGCTGCCCGAGCGAGGGACGCGTCATCACCTTCGCGATCGCGCCGCGGATGATGAAGTTGCGCACCGGATAGAGCGCGAGATTCATCGACGGCAGCCAGTCGTCATAGGCGCGCTCGACGGTGACCTGCTGGCCGTTGTTCACGCCATAGGACGATTGTTCGGTGCGGACGAAGCGGATGCCGCCGTTGAACGCATAGTCGAGCCCGAGCAGCGTGCCCTTGGCGTCGAACTGGAGGTAGCCGCCCTTGGTGGTCTCCTGCACGCCGCGGACATTGGCGTTGTCGACGACGAGCGCCCGGTCGTACAGCTTGGTGAAGTCGGTCGCGGCCGGGAAGGCCGGGATCAGCCACTGCACGGTGGTTCCCGCCGGCTGACCCGCGTCCGGAAGCGTGACCAGCTCGGATAGCGCCGAGGTGACCGGGAAGCCGTAGACAGCGGTCGGCCCGAAGGCGCTGGACGGCGAGCAGGTGAGCGTGCCGAGCACGCGGTCGAGGCCGCCATTGCCGCAGACCGGCGTGTTGCGCGTCGCCGCCCACAGGTCGAAATTATAGCGCCGCCAGACGCCGCCGGCCTTGACCTGGAAGCCTTCGGCGACGTCCCATTCGGTGCGCAGCTGGACGGTCTTGAACTTGTTGACGTTGCGCGACGGCGCGTCTCGGATTTCGGCGAGCTGGAAGCTCGCCGGATCGGTGACGCTGGTGCCGAAGCTCAGCACCGGATAGTTCATGTCGGTATAGTCGAACTTGTAGCCCTGGGCGTCGCGGTCATCGAACATGATCGTGGATTCGACGGGGATGTCGGCGTCGGACTTCGAGAAGCCGCCCAGCACCGTGAAGCGGAAGCTGTCCGAGAGCTCCTGATCCCAGGTGGCGCCGAGCTGGTGGAACTCGGTATCGGACTCGCGCCGGTAATGCTCGGTGCGCACATAGACGTCGTTGAGCGTCGCCGAGATCATGTTGCCGTTGCCGTCATAGACCGGATTGACGACGTTGATCGGCCGCTCGTTCGAGCGCAGCAGCACCTCCAGCCACTTCTCCTCGCGGGTTTCCTTGAACTTCGAGTAGAGGCCGTCGATCGAGATCTTGGTCCGATCGGTCGGCGCGAACTGGACCGAGCCGGTGAGGCCCAGGCGCTCACGGTCGTGCCGGACGATGCCGTAGCGCGGAATGCGCGGGTGGAAGGATAGCGACGCGGCGTCGCACGCCGCGCTCGGGCGATAGAAGCCGCCGCTATTGGCCACCGGCGTGCCGCCCGTGGCGGCCGCGACTGAATAGAAGCAGGGCGTGCCGTCGACCGAGTCGAAATAGGCCTGGGCCCAGCGGACCGTGTTGTTGCCGACTTCGAGCGTGTCGGTCTTCGAATAGGCGGCCGACACGGTCGCGCCGAACGTGCCGGCGTCGTTCCTCCAGCTTAGCAGCCCCGCGGCGCGCGGGCCGACATTCTTCGACAGGTCGTTGTACGATCCCTGGATCGAGGCGACCGCGGTCAGGCCGGCCTTGCCCGCAAGCGGATTGCCCGTGTTGAGATCGACCACCGCGCCGAGCGAACCTTCGTCGAGGCTCGGCTCGGCGGTCTTGTGGACGACGAGGCTCGAGAAGAGCTCCGAGGCGAACACGTTGAAGTCGAACGAGCGGTCGCGGTTGGCGGAGGCGCCGTCGGAAGTGGTGGTGATCGTCTCGAGCCCGTTGACGCGCACGCGCGTGAACTGCGAGCCGAGGCCGCGCACGGTGATCGCGCGGCCTTCGCCGCCGTCGCGCTGGATCGAGATGCCGGGAATGCGCTGGAGCGATTCGGCGAGATTCTGGTCGGGGAACTTCGCGATGTCCTCCGCGACGATCGCGTCGACCGACGAGACCGAGGTCTTCTTGACGTTGAGCGCGGCATTGAGCGACTGCCGGTAACCGGTGACCACGATCTCCTGGCCCTCGGCCGCATCGTCCTGGGCCGCGGCATCG
>CBIFVW010000249.1:0-4737 GCA_966186155.1 uncultured Sphingomonas sp. | reverse complement strand
CAGGGCGGCGTGACGATCGAAGTGCTGCGCGGCATCGATCTCGACGTCCAGCCGGGCGAGATCGTCGCGTTGCTCGGCCCGTCGGGCTCGGGCAAGTCGACGTTGCTCCAGGCGGTGGGACTGCTCGAGGGCGGGTTCGAGGGATCGATCCGCATCGCCGGCAAGGAAGCCTCGCAGCTCCAGAACGGCGAGCGGACGGCGGTGCGGCGGGACTCGCTCGGCTTCGTCTACCAGTTCCACCACCTGCTGCCCGACTTCAATGCGATCGAGAATGTCGTGCTGCCGCAGATGATCCATGGCGCGCTGCGTGCCGATGCGGACAAGCGCGCCGAGGAACTGCTCACCGCGCTCGGCCTCGCGCATCGCCTGACGCACCGGCCGAGCCAGCTCTCGGGCGGCGAGCAGCAGCGAGTCGCGGTCGCCCGCGCGCTGGCCAACCGGCCGGCCCTGGTGCTCGCCGACGAGCCGACCGGCAACCTCGACGAGGTCACGTCGGACAAGGTGCTCGCCGAATTCCTCTCGCTGGTCCGCACCGAGGGGTCGGCGGCGCTGATCGCCACCCACAACGAGCGGCTGGCGCTGCGGATGGACCGAGTGGTGCGGCTGCACGAGGGGCATCTGGAATGACCGCCTGGACCGAGACGCCGACGCTCTCGGGCCGCCATGTCACGCTGCGGCCGATGGTGCGCGAGGACCGGGCGGCGTTGCTCGAGGCGTTCGCGGGGCTCCGGCACCTGTTCCACACGACCGTGCCGGCCGATGACACGATCGACCGCTGGATGGACCGGATCGAAAGCGACCAGGCAGCGGGCCGCGCGATGCCCTTCACCGTGCTCGACGCCGGAGGGCGCGTCTCGGGCGTCACGCGTTTCCTGCGGATGAGCAGGGGCCACCGCCGCGTCGAGATCGGCGGCACGCTCTATGCGCCGCGCGTCCAGCGCACCGGGCTCAACACCGAAGCCAAGTACATGCTGCTCCGGCATGCCTTCGACGTCCTCGACGTCAATTGCGTGCAGATCCGCACCGATTTCCTCAACCAGGCCTCGCGCCGCGCGATCGAGCGGCTCGGCGCACGGATGGACGGGGTGCTGCGCGGCCACATGATCCTGGGCGACCATCTGCGCGACAGCGTGGTCTATTCGATCCTCGCGCACGAATGGCCGGGCGTGTGCCGTAACATCGAGTTGCTGATGGCACGCCACGAGGGAGGCGGGGCATGACTGCGATCACCGATATCCCGGTCCGCAAGCCGGGCGGGGAGGAGACCGATCTCGCCGCGCATGCGGGCGAAGTGCTGCTGATCGTCAATACTGCCTCCAAATGCGGCTTCACGCCGCAATATGAGGGGCTCGAGGCGCTCCATCGCCGATATCGCGACCGCGGCTTCGCGGTGCTGGCCTTTCCGTGCAACCAGTTCGGCGCGCAGGAGTCGGGCGACGCGGCGGAGATCGCGCGCTTCTGCTCGCTCACCTACGACGTGACCTTTCCCGTCTACGCCAAGGTCGACGTCAACGGGCCCGATGCCGCACCGTTGTTCGAGCATCTCAAGGCGGCGGCGCCCGGCGTGCTTGGGTCGCGGGCGATCAAGTGGAACTTCACCAAGTTCCTCGTCGATCGCGCGGGCAAGGTAGTGAAGCGGTTCGCGCCGACCACCAGCCCCGACGCGATCGCGCCCGAGATCGAGGCGCTGCTCTAGAGACCGATGCGCATCGGGCGCGCGCGGCGGCTGCCTGCGCGCGGCGGGTGCCGATAGTCGCAAGGCAGGTCCGCCATCGCCTGCGGATATGTCCGCAGGCCGGCATATGTCATGGCGATTCCGGGGTTCCAGATCTCGAACCGATCGCCGCCGCCCACGACCAGCGCGACGCTCTCGATTCCCCCCAGATGGCGCATCGCCCTCGGGATCGGGATACCGCGACCGGCGCGCGGCGCGACCTCGACGATGCCGAGCAGCCGCTGCATTGCTCCAGGCATTTCCTGGAGATGCGCGCGCGCATAGCCCACCAGGCAGCGGTCGCGCCCGTGCGCCGAGAGAAACAGGGATTCGTCCGCTGCAGGCAGCCCCAGCGCGGCGGCGGTACCGTCGGCGAGCAGGAGGTTCCCCTCCCGATCGACTTCGCAGAAAGTGCAACCCAGATACAAGGAGGCCATTTTTCCCTCCGTCGCAATATCTTACTCGACCCAGTTGCAATCTACGGGCGTGGTTAAGAAGCATCAACCAAAATCTTCGGACGAAATGTGGGGTTCCTGCGGCAGCCCGTGTTTCGTTTCCGGCCGCCGTGCCGCACAGATGCGCGGGCCGGATCGCGGCGGCGACACATGATCGCGGGGCCTTTCGCATGTCCCGAGAACGTCATTCAAATGGCGTTCATGACATCGTCGTCATCGCTTCCGGCGATCCGCTTGAACGGCGCGTGACGCGCATTTAGAGAGCCCCGGGACGCCCCGCCGTTTCCCTTGAGGAGAGTTTCAGATGACTTTCGTTTCCAAGCTCGCGCTGGCAGCCGTGCTGACGCTGGGCACGACCGCGCTGGGCGCCGCGCCCGCCGCCGCCCAGAAGAAGGACGACAAGAAGGCCGAGCCGCAGCTCCAGATCAGCCCCGAGTTCCGCAAGGCGGCCGTCGCCGCGGAAACCCCGGTGAACGCCAAGGATTGGGCGGCCGCCGAGCCGCTGATCGTTGCTGCCGAAGGGCTCGCGAAGAACGACGACGAGAAATATTTCGCCGCGGGGCTGCGCCTCAAGCTCGAGCTGGGCCGCGGCAACGAGGCAGGCATGATCGCGGCGCTCCAGACGCTGGTGAACAATCCGAAGACGCCGAAGGAAGCGCTTCAGCCCTACACGATGAACTTGAACCTGCTGCAGGGCCTTGCCGCATCGAAGGCCAAGAAGCATCCCGAGACGATCCAGTATCTGACCAAGGCGCGCGAGCTCGGATCGAACAACCCGGACATCCCCGCGGCGCTGGCCGTCGCCTATTCCTCCACCGGCAAGCAGGCCGAAGCCGCCGCCGAGCTCGAAAAGGCCATCGCGGTCAGCAAGGCCGCGGGCCGCAAGCCGCCGACGGACTGGTATCGGTTCATCGTCTCGCGAGCGAACGCGTCGGGCGACCGCACCGCGGTCGCCAGCTGGCTGACGCGCTACATCCAGGATTATCCGACGGTGGACAATTGGCGCTGGGCGATCCAGGTCTTCGGCCTGCGCTCGAACGGCACCGATCGCGCGGCGAAGATCGAGAAGATCGACCGTTTCCGCCTGATGCGCGCGACCAAGTCGCTCGCCGATCGCAGCGACTATGCCGACTATGCCTACACGGCGCAGTCGAGCGGCCTGCCCTGGGAAGCGATCTCGGTGATCGAGGAAGGCCGCAGCTCGGGCAAGGTTCCCGCCGCCGATTCGGACGTCAACCGCACCTTCGCGGCCGCGCAGGCGGGCGTGAAGAGCAGCCCCTCGCTCGAGGTGCTCGCCAAGCAGGGCGCGGCCGCCAAGGACGGCCCGACCGCGGTGCAGAACGCCGACGCGCTCCTCGCGGCCGGCGACAATGCCCGCGCGCTCGCGCTCTACGACCAGGCGGTCGCCAAGGGCGGGATCGACGCCAACGAAGTCAATCTGCATCGCGGCGTCGCGCTGCAGCGCCTGGGCCGCAAGGACGAGGCGAAGGCCGCGTTCCAGCAGGTCACCGCGGGTCCGCTCGCCAATCTCGCGCTGCTCTGGCAGATGTCGGCGGATCTGCCGCCGATCTCCTGATCGCGAGCCGAAGGGACAGCGAAGGGGCGGCCGGTTCGGTCGCCCCTTTTCGTTTCAGCCGACGGGCACGCCGGGCAGCGCCTTGGAGGTGCGGATGGTGAGCGAGGTCTTCACATGCTCGACATTGGGCGCCGGCGTCAGCCGGGTCGTCAGGATGTGCTGGAAGCTCTGCAGGTCCGGCGCGACGATCTTGAGGATGAAGTCGATCTCGCCATTGAGCATGTGGCATTCGCGGACCTCGGGAATCTCCGCGACCATCTGCTCGAACGCGCGCAGGTCCGATTCGGCCTGGCTCTTCAGGCTCACCATCGCGAAGACGGTGAGGTTGTAGCCCAGCGCCGCCGGATCGAGCGCCGCGTGATAGCCGGTGATGGCGCCTTGCTGCTCGAGCGCCCGCACGCGGCGAAGGCATGGCGGTGCCGTCAATCCGACGCGCTCGGCAAGCTCGACATTGGTCATCCTGCCGTTATCCTGCAGCAAACTGAGGATCCTGACATCGATGTCGTCGAACCGCATTTATGCCCCTCGCTGCTTTTGATTCGTTTCCGAGCCTTGGCGTTACGCATAATTTTATTTCACCGCAACGCAATTGTCCCACAATGCGACGTGCCGAAATCATCTGTTCCTGACCGGCGTGGGACGGGTTAAGGAATCGTTAGGGCGCGCGTTCCGGCGCCAGGGGTGAGGTGGCTCGCGTTGCGCTTCGACGACACATTGGAGACGGTGCTCGCATCCGATCTGAGCACGCCGTACGGCGTGCAGTCGGCATGGCGCCAGCTCGTCGACCTGGTCGGGCGCCGCCGCGTGGCGGCAGGGACGCGCGCGATGGCGGTGCTGCGGTCGATCCGCGATTCGGTGCCCGCGCCGGTGCGTGCCGCGAGCGCGCGGGCGCTCGAGCACGCCGATCCGCCGCCGCCGCTGGTGCGCATCTTCGCGCTCGACGAGCTGGCCATCGCCCTGCCGGTGCTGCGCAGCGCGCGGATGAATTCGGC
>CBIFVW010000248.1:0-4745 GCA_966186155.1 uncultured Sphingomonas sp. | reverse complement strand
GCCACTCCCCGTCCGCGTCCGCCGCCGCCTCCGCCTCCGCTTGAATCGCTGGCCGCCATGGAAGTGTCGCTGTCGCTCGCAGCCGCCGCGCTGGCGGCGGTGGCGGCCGCCTTCTTGCTCGGGCGCTTGCCGGTGAGTTCGACCCTTGTCCCTTTCGGCACCAGGTCGTCCGATGCCTTGGTCCCATTACGAGCGGTCGCTATCGCAGCCGCAGAAATCTTATAGGGACGGATTCCAGGGTTTATCACCGCCACGATGTCCTCGAGCACTGCCGTCGCCTCGGGTTGATTCTGCAAGAGCGTCATCAGCGCCAGCGCTACCCATTTGTTGGTCGCTTTCGCGAGATCGGCGTTCACGCCGACACCGCCATGACCAACCGCTTGGAAGCCCAGGATATTCGTCGTGATGTGCCGCTGCATGAGTTGGCCGCAGCGCGCCGCATACGCCATGTCGACCGATTGGCCTTCCTTCAGAAGGAGGGAGTTGGGGTCGAAGACCTCGTCGAGGCTCAACGCCAGGTCCTTCCCGCGGCCGATGGAGTGCCGGTGGGTCCGGAGGAGCATGCGTGCGCCCAGCGCCTCGTTGGTCGCGGCGGTGACATTCACCTTCGGTTCGCCCGGAAGGTAGACGTTGCCCGAAACCTCCTTGGGCTTACGGCCGCTCGAATTGGGAATGAACGTGCCCGGGATATAGTGGCAGAACTGGATATAGGCCTCGACCAGGTCCTGGATCACGCCTACACGGCTATCCCGCCCAAACTTATGATCGTACTCACCTGCGATGCATTCGGCGATCAACTGGCCGAACTCCGCGCGATGTACGGCGGTCTTGTCGGGTCCGTCGCGGGCAGGCAGCGCGCTTGCCGCCGCAAGCTGCCTCTCGGCGATATGGAATAGACCATTTAGATTGTACCATGCCTCGGCGAACGTCTTCCCCTCTATCGCAGCGCGCGCGCCGCTTTCGATGGCCTTGTATGCCGTGACGTGCGCGCCACCGTCGGTCTTGTCGCTCCGCCGCGTTCCCGTCACCTTGATCACGCCTTCGGCTGGCTTGAACGCGGCGGCCAGCGCGGCGGCTGCGGCATTGGCGCTATGCGCCTGTCGCGCCTGCTCTTTGGCGGCGTGCGCAACCTCGAGCAGGTTCGGGCCGGCCACCGCCGAGGCCGAACCGGCGATGGGAGTAGCCCGCGCTGCGGCGAGCGCAGCAGTCGCGTCGGCCATCGGATCGGGAAGCGGCGGTAAGGGCAACGGCGCGTGCGGCGCGGCGGTGGCGGCCGACGCCGCCGGCGGGTTTGCGGCGGTGAGGGATGGCGTCGTGACCGTGCTCGATGCATCGACGGCGGTCGCCGCCGCCGATGCGTTGGCGGAAGCTGCTCCCGAGCCGCCAGCCTTGTCCGCCGTGGGCACAAGCGGATGAAGGGGTATGAATGGTGTGGCCGACGCGGTGCCCGCTGCCGCGGCCGTGGCCGCGGCCCCCGTCGGTGGCGTGAAACTGAGCGGCGTATGATAGGGGAAGGGATGGAGTGCCCCGCCGGTCGGCATGCCGGAGCTTTTGTGATCGGGCAATGAGGAAGCGGCCTGCCTGTGGCGGCCGCCGCGACCGGCGCTGCCGCTTCCACCGCCTTTGCCTCGTGGTTTCCGGCGGCCTTTCGCGGTCGCCGAGCTTGCCGCCGCCGCGGCGGGTGCGCTGTCCTCGGTATCGGAGGCATCAGAATCGGCCCAGCTGTCTGAATCATAGTCACGCGGGTCGACGAACCTGATCGTGAAATGCCCCTGTACCGTTCTTCCAGAGGCCGGAGCGTGACGGAGCGCTGCAGGAAGGGCCATGCGGCTGCCGCCGGCGCTGGAAATCGCCTCCCCGGTCCGGTCAGCCGCACGCTCCAGTCCGGCATCGTCGTTGATCGCCACGCCCTTCATCTGCAGCGTCGGCTTCACCAGGCCGCGCTTCTGCTGGATCACGTGCCCCAGTTCGTGCGCCAGATGCCGTTCCTGGCCGGGCCCGAGATGGACCTCGGCGCCGCGGGTGAAGGCATGCGCGCCGATCCTGGCGGGTTCGGGCGAGCCGTGACGGACGCGCACATCGTCCATCGACAGGCCCGAGACCGTCTCGGCGCTGGCCTTGACCATGTCGGGGATGCCGGTGCGGTTGGGCGGAGCGAGCGTGCGTTCCGCGGCGCGCGAGGCCGGGCGCTGCTCCAGCCCCTCGTGGCGGGCGCCAGGCACCGATACCGGGGCAGACGGTTCGCTGTGCGGTTCGGGCGCGCGGACGGCCCGCTCAGCCATTGCCGGCCCATATTGCCGCTGGCGTTCCGCGAGCGTGACGGGCAAGCTCGCGGCGTGGAGCGGCGACGGGGAGCGCGCGGGGCGTGATGGGCCGAATGGACAGGATGGAAAGGACCTCCCCGACGCCGTCCAGCATGCCCGCGATTCGAGTGCCCGGCTAGTGGAAATCGGCCCGATTCCACCTCGTCCGCAAAGGCCGCGCCGCGCCCATGTCGTCGAAGAGCAGCGGATCGACGTGCGCGTCTCCGGACCCGAGGGGGCGGCGCTGCTCGAGCGGATCGGCGATCTCAACCGCCGCCGCTTCCTGCCGCTCATCGAGCGGCTGCTCGACGAGTTCGACCGCCCCGGCGAAGTGGTGCGGATCGATCGGCTGGCGATCGACCTGGGGCGGATCGACATCGAGGACGTCGCGGGCATCGAGGCGCGGCTCGCGCGCGAGCTGCGGCGTGCGCTCACGGCTGCGGTCGGCCGCGCGCCGTTCGACGGCATGGCCGCCGATACCCTTCCGGCGGAACGCGTATCCGAACACCGTGCGCTGATCGACGATTTCGAGCATTACCTCCTTCACGGCGCCTGGCCCTACGGCGCCGGGATCGATCCCGCGACACGTCCCGCGGCCTGCCTTGCGCGGCTGCTGGCCGACGACCCCGCCGCGCTCGTGGCGATGCTGCGCCGCCGGGGGCGCTTCGAGCCGCTGGTGGCGAGGCTGGCGCGCCAGATACCCGGGGCGCAGCTCGAGCAACTGCTCCATCGGCTCGAGCCGGCCCATGCCGCCTATGTGATCGGCTATCTCGGCGAGGTGCGCGCAAGCCACCGAGTCACGCCCGTGATCGCCGCCACGCCCGAAGCGCTCGACCAGCTGATGTGGACCGTGGTGCTGCGCGACGCGCTTCGGGACGCGGGGCTCCGCGCGAACCGCAAGGCCTTTCTGCGCCGGCTGCTCGGGCAATTGTCCGAAGGGGGGCATGTGCCGGTGGCGGCGCTGCTGCTGCAGCTTCGCCGCGGCCTGCGGAAGCTGCCCGAAGGGCATCGCCAGGCGGGATCGCTGGTCGAGCTGCTCGGCGAGCTGGCAGGCGAGGAATCGGCGCCGCTCGCCGGCGACCTCGCGATCGCCGAGCTCGCCGAGCTGCTGGCTCGGCCTTCCTCGCGCAATACGCGCCGCCTCCGCCCGCTGCTCGCCCAGGCGGCACGGACGCAGCGTATCGCGCTCGCCTGGCTCCTGCGCCGTTTCGCGCGTGCCGACGCCGTGGCGCTGCTGTGCGGCCTCGAGGGAGCATTGCCCTTCGCCGAAGCGCTGGCGCTCGTCGGAGGCGATCCCGCGGCCGCCAAGGCCGTCGATTCCGACACCGAGCGCGCGGCGCTGCTTCGCATCGCGGCCGCCCGCGAGGAGGGGGGGAGCGCGGCTCCCGCGGCAATCGGCGACGCGATCGAGATGCTCGCGCTGGCGATCGACGCCGAAGCAGTGGATTCGGCGCAACTGTCCCTCGCGGTGGAGCGCGCCCGCCGCGCCGACGCGATCGGCATGCGCATGCTGCTGCGCGATCTCGCGGCCGCCGATCCCGTCCGGTTCCGCAGGCGGCTGGCGCCCGCGCTAGGCGAGGCGGAGCTCATGGCGCGCCTGTTGCCGCCCGCGCTTGCCGAGCCACTCGCCTGGCTGGCCGAGGCAGCCGGTTGCGACGTGTCGGACCGCGCGGCCCTGCTGGCGATGGTGGCAGGAGCAAGCGACGCGACGCTGCCCGAGGTCCTGCTCCAGCGCGGGATCGAGGCGCTGGCGCGGCGCAGGGGAGGCTCCGCGGCGGCGCTCCGCCGCCGGATCGCGCGGGCGCCGGGCCCTTCCGCGGTGCTGCTGCGCGCGCTGATGGGCGATGGGCTGGAGCAAGCGGTATTGCGCCATGCCGCGCTCGACACCTTCGCGTCGCTCTGGAGCGGTGCGCTACCGCTCACGCCTTCCCAGGGCGCGGAGGCGCTGGCGCGGCTGCTTCCCGCGTTGCGCGGCATCGCGCCGGCGGAGCTTCGCGCCCGATTGCGGGCGGAAGGGGACCGGATCCCCGCCGCCTTGCTCGCGCGGCTGCCGCAATCCCAGCTGGATCGCCTGATGCTGCTCTTCGCGCCGCGCGAGCGGCGCGACCTGCTTCGCGGCGGCCGGGCGGCGCAGCTTGCGGCGCTTCCCGGGCTCATCGCCGATACGCCTTCCGTGCCGCCACCGATGCTCACCGCGCCGGTACGCGAGGCGCTCGCCGCCGGTCTGCGCCGCCTGAGCGATGCGGCGCTCGCGCGGATGATCCGAACGCTCGCGCCGCGCGCGCATCCGGCCCCGGGTCCGCGCTGGCGGGTGGCGCTCGATCTCATCGCGCGTGCCGCGGCGGGCGAGGGCGACGCGCCCTCGACGCTGCGCCGGGCATTGGCCGCCGCCGCGCTTCGGCAGGACGACGCCCTGCGGCTCGCCGAGGCCCTCGCGCCGCG
>CBIFVW010000247.1:0-4755 GCA_966186155.1 uncultured Sphingomonas sp. | reverse complement strand
GTAGGCCGCGACCTTGGCGTCCATCGCCGCGAATTGCTGCGTCATCCGCTCGCGCAACGTCTCGGTCTGCGTGGCGAGCCGCGCCTTGTCGTCCTCGAGCTTGGCTTGCGCCTTGCCGTAATTGTCGGCGCTGGCGCCGAGCCCCGACTTGGCATTGGTCGCGCCCGCCGCGATCGTCGACAGCGCCTTGCTGAGCCCGGCGCCCTCGGCGAAGATCGCCTCGACATCGTCGGGATAGCTGGTGAGGACCTTCGAGAGGCGCGCGGTATCGACACCGAGCGTCCCGTCCCGGTTGGTCTTGACGCCGATATCGGCGAGCCGCGAGGGCACGTCGTCGGAAGCGCCGGGCACGAGCTCGGCCAACGAGAGCTGCTTCAACTTGGCGAGCAGGTCCTTCGCCGCCGGATCGCCGCGCAGCGGTCCGGCGATCGGATCGACCGCCGCCTGCACCGCCTTGTAGACCTGGTTGTAGGTGTCGACGAAATTGGTGACCGCCTGGCTGATCGCGGTGGTGGGCGCGCTGGCGCCGATCGCCACCTTGGTCCCCACCGCCGCCGCGACCAGATCGATGCGCGCGCCGGGAATCATGCTCGAGATGCTGTTGGTCGGATATTTGGCCTCGACGCCGTCGAGCGCGACGCGCGCGTCCTGCGCGGCGGTGTTGACCGTAGAATCGGCCGCCCCGACGCCGACGTCGAGCGCCGACAGGCCGCCGGTGCCGCTGAGCGTGAAGGCCTGCGAGGCGCCGGTCGCGCTCTTGAGCACCAGCCGCGCGCCGCTCGTATCGCTGAGGATCGAGGCCGTGACGCCGGCCTTCTTGGCGTTGATCGCGTCGGCGACGCCCTTGAGCGTGGCGTGGTCCGAATCGATCGCGATGTCGATCGAAGCGGCGGCGCCCGCGGTGAAGCCGGTCATCGCGCCGTCGGCGACGGTGGCGGTGCCGAAGGTCAGAGTGAGCGTGCCCGTGCCGATGGCGGTGCCGCCGCCGCCCGCGAAGAGCTGCGAGCTGGTCACCTGGCCCTGGGCGAGCTGGCGGACCTCCATCGTCGCGCTGAGCCCCGAGAGATCGGCGCCGGGGAGGCGCGCGACCGTCAATATGCCGGGGTTCGAGCTGGTCGGTTGCGTGGCGAGCGATCCCGAGCCGGTCAGCGAGGCGAGCGCCGAGGCGAAATCGCCGATGTTGCTCTTGAGCTCGCCGACCTTGGAGATCTGCGCGGTGAGCGTGTCCCCCTTGGCGGTGAGCACGTGGTTCTGATTGGCATAGGTCGCCTCGACGAGTTGGTCGACGAGCGACGTGATGTCGATCCCCGATCCGGTTCCCAGCGTCTTTGCGATCGATTCGATGGCCATGCTATCCCCCGTCCCGATAAGCGGCAGCGGGCGCGCGATCTTTAGCCCGCGCGCGCCAATTTCCGTCCGTTTTCGTCGAACAGCGCCGTTTCCGGCACGGTGACCGGCGGCTGCGCCGCGCCGGCGCGCCGGTTGATCTGGAACACGAAGGCCAGGACCGTCGCGATCGCCATGTAGAGATCGTCGCGGATCTCCTGATTCTCGCGGCTGGTGTAATAGACCGCGCGCGCGAGCTGCGGATATTCGAGCACCGGCACCTGAAGCTCGGCGGCGAGCTCGCGGATCGCGAGCGCGGTCGCGCCGCGACCCTTGGCGACCAGCACCGGCACCTGGTCCCTGCCCTGCTCGTAGCGCAGCGCGACGGCGAAATGCGTCGGATTGGTGAGCACGACATGCGCGCCCGCCACGGCCTTGCGGAACCCGCCCTTCAGGATCTCGCGCTGGCGCTGGCGCTGCGCCGCCTTGGTCTCGGGCGAGCCTTCGCTCTCCTTGTGCTCGTCGCGCACTTCCTGCTTGGTCATGCGCAATTGCCGCAAATGGCGGACGATCTGGATGGGCAGGTCGATGCCGGCGATGACGAGCAGCCCGCCCGCCATGACGAACAGCAAGGTCAGGAACTTGCCGCCGAGCGCGCCGACCGCGCCGTCGAGGTCCGCCGCGAGCAAACCGAGCGACTGGCCGGTGAGCGACCAGAGCATCCACGCGCCGATGCTGCCGAGCAGCATGGCCTTGAGCACGCCCTTGCCGAGCTCGATCCAGCCATTGGGCCCGAACATGCGCTTGAGCCCCGAGACCGGGTTCACCCGCGACGCCTTGGGCGCGAACAGCCCGGCGTTCCAGCGCAGACCGCTCAACCCGACATGGCTGAGGATCGCGCCGGCCACGGACAGCACCAGCAGCCCGCCGATCGGCAGTGCGAGCTTCCATCCGGCCTCCGCGATCGGGCGCCAGGGCTCGAAATCCTCGATCTCCCCCCGGCCGAACGAGAAGCTAGCGGTCATCACTTCCTTGCACGCGCCGACCAGCGCGGGGCCGAGCATCGCCATCCAGGCGCAGCCGAGCAGCACGATCAATGCAGTGCCGAAGTCCTTCGAGCTCAGGATCTGGCCGTTTTCCGCAGCCTTGCGCTTGCGCTTGGCTGTCGGGGCTTCGGTCTTCTCGCCGCCCTCCGCCATCAGCCGAGCACCAGCTGCGGCATGGCGTTGAGCGCCTCGCGGACGATGACGAGCAGATAGTCGCCCATCGCCGGCAGCGCGAGCAGGATCGCGACCACGCCAAAGAGCAGGCTAGCGGGCAGGCCCACCGCGAACAGGTTGAGCGCGGGCGCGGCGCGGCTCAGCATGCCGACGATCATGTTGAGGCAGAGCAGCAGGAAGCCGACCGGCAGCGCGAGCAGGAGGCCGGCCATGAAGGCGTATCCGCCGAACATCGCGATGTTGAGGAGACGCCCGGGCGCGATCCAGGCGCCCGGCGGCATCGCCTCATAGCTGCGCACGACGAGGTCGACGAGGACGAGGTGACCGTCCACGGCGAGGAAGAGCAGGGTGAGCAGCAGCGACAGGAAGGTGCCGATCGCCGGGGTCGCATGGCCGCTCGCCGGATCGACGGCATTGGCGAAGCCCAGGCCCATCGACATGCTGATTACTTCGCTCGCCACCATCGGCGCGGCGAAGGCGATCTGGAGCACGAAGCCCATGGCGAGACCGACCAGCGCCTCGGCAGCGACGGCGAGGAAGGTGCTCACCGAGAAGATCTGCTCGGGCGGGACGATGTGGGCGGTGTTGACCACCAGCACCCCGATCGCGCCGGTGAGGGCGATGCGCGCGGGCAGCGGAATCGCCACCGCGCTGAAGATCGGCGCCGCGACGAACGCCGCGCCGATACGCACCATCGCGAAGAGCAGCGCCCAGAGCTGCGGCTCGATCGAGAGGCCGAAGCCCATCATGTCAAATCCCCCTCCCGCCTGCGGGAGGGGCTAGGAGAGGGTGTGTCGGGCAGGCCATACCGAACAGGCCCTCCCCCGACCCCTCCCGCGAGCGGGAGGGGAGTTTCATTTCACCAGGTCCGGGATGCGCTCGAAGATGCTCGTGGTGAAGTCGCCGAGCAGGCCGAGGATCATTGAGCCGAAGATCACCAGGCTCACCCCGACCACGATCAGCTTGGGCACGAAGCTCAAGGTCTGCTCCTGGATCGACGTCGCGGCCTGGACCATGCCGAGCAGCAGGCCCGAGATCAGGGCGGGCACGAGGATCGGCGTGGCGGCCAGCGCCAGCACCCACATCGCCTCGCGACCCACGGTGAGGAAATAGTCGGCATCCATGGCGGCTAACTCGCGAAGCTGGAGGCGAGCGATCCCATCGTCAGCGCCCATCCGTCGACCAAGACGAAGAGCAGCAGCTTGAAGGGCAGCGATATGATCGTCGGCGACATCATCATCATGCCGAGCGCCATCAGCACCGTCGCGACGACGAGATCGATGACGATGAAGGGCAGGAAGATGAGGAAACCGATCTGGAAGGCGGTCTTGAGCTCGCTCGTCACGAAGGCGGGGAGCAGCACCGAGAAAGGCACGTCCTCGGGCTTCGCATAGGGGCCGCTCTTGGCCATGCCGGCGAACATCGTCACGTCCTTGGTGCGCGTCTGCTTGATCATGAAGCCGTGCAGCGCCTGGCCCGAAGCGGCGATCATCTGCGTCGCGTTGATCCTGCCCTCGGCATAGGGCTGGATCGCGGTGGCGTTCATCGTGTTGAGCGTCGGCGCCATCACGAAGAAGCTGAGGAACAGCGCGAGCCCGATCAGCACCTGGTTGGGCGGCGTCTGCTGGAGGCCGAGCGCCTGGCGGAGCAGGGCGAGCACGATGATGATCCGCGTGAAGCTGGTCATCATCAGGAGGATGCCCGGCAGGATCGTGAGCAGGCCCATGATGATGAGGACCTGGAGCGACAGGCTGAGGGGCGCGTTGCCGCCGCCGAGATCGCCGAGCGCACGGTCGACGGCGTCGCCGACGCCCGGCGTCGCGACCGGCGCGGGCACGGCGGGGGCGCCCTGCGCGAAGGCCGGGAAGGCGAAGAGCACGATGAAGGCGAGCAGCCCGACGAAGAGCGCGGCGCGCCCGCCCATCGTCCGCGGCGCCGGGACGATGGCGCGCATCATTTGTGCCCCTGCTTGTCGACCAGCGTGACGCCGCTGCGGCTCACCGAGACGAGTAGCTTCTGCCCCTCGAACTCGATCACCGCGAGCCTGAGCCCCGGGGAGAGCATCATCGTCTCCTTGAGCTGGACCATCCGCTGGTCCTGGTTCCTGGGAAGCCGCGATTCGAGCTTGCGCCAGGCATAGAGGCAGCCGACCAGCAGGCCGCAGACGAGCGGCAGCAGCACGATCAGCTTGACGATGTACCAGGTCATT
>CBIFVW010000246.1:0-4755 GCA_966186155.1 uncultured Sphingomonas sp. | reverse complement strand
CCCGGGTCGCGCGGGCTCTGCCCCGGGGGAGCGGAGGAACGGGCGGGGCGGGCCACTACTCCCTCCCCCCGCTTGCGGGGTTTGGCCCGGGGAGTGGGGCCTGATCGAGGCGGGCCGCACCTGCCCCTCTCCCCGGCCCTCTCCCCTGAAGGGGAGAGGGAGAAGGACTCACGCCGCCCTCTTCCCTTCGCTCAGCAGCCCGATCAGCTGCCCCAGCGTGTCGCGCAGCGCCTTGCGGTGCGTGACCATGTCTACCAGCCCGTGGTCGCGATAATATTCGGAGGTCTGGAAGTCGTCCGGCAGCTTCTCGCGGATCGTGTTCTCGATCACGCGCCGGCCGGTGAAGGCGAGCGTCGCGCGCGGCTCGGCGATCTGGACGTCGCCGAGCATCGCATAGGCGGCCATCACGCCGCCCGAGGTCGGGTCGGTCAGCACGACGATATAGGGCAACCCCGCGTCGTGGAGCATCTCGATCGCCACGGTGGTGCGCGGCATCTGCATCAGGCTGAGGATGCCCTCCTGCATGCGCGCGCCGCCCGAAGCGGTGAAGACGATGTACGGCGCCCGCGCGGCGATCGCGGCCTCGACGCCCTGGATGAACGCCTCGCCCACGGCCTGGCCCATCGACCCGCCCATGAAGGCGAAGTCCTGGACGCCGATCACTGCCTTGCGGCCCTGGATCGTGCCCGAGGCGTTGAGGAAGGCGTCAGGCTCGCCGGTCGCGGCGCGCGCGGCCTTCAGGCGGACCGGATAGGGCTTCTGGTCGCGGAACTTGAGGGGGTCCTCGGCGACCCTGGGGCTCGGCAGCACGGCGTAGCTGCCTTCGTCGAACAGATATTGGAAGCGCAGCGCCGGCCCGATCCGCTCGTGATGGTCGCAATGCGGGCAGACATATTGGTTCGCCTCGAGCTCCTTGACGAACACCATCTGCCCGCAGCCCTTGCACTTGTGCCAGAGATTGTCGGGCGTGTCCTTCTTGGGGGTGAAGGAGAGGACGTTTCGGACGCGGCTGAGCCAGCTCATACGGGTTCCTTGCGGGCGGCCTTGATCGCCGCGGAGAGGGAATGGATATAGGCGCGGACCTGTTCCGGTGCATCCGCGCCGTGCCTGCCGACCAGCTCGACGATCGCCGAGCCGACCACCACGCCGTCGGCGACACGGGCGATGGCCGCGGCCTGTTCGGGGGTGCGGACGCCGAAGCCCACCGCGATGGGCAGATCGGTCGCCGCCTTGAGCCGCGCCACCGCCTGCTCGATCGAGGTCTGGGCGGCCTGCTGGAGCCCGGTGATGCCGGCGACCGAGACATAATAGAGAAAGCCGCTCGCGCCCTCGAGCACGGCGGGGAGGCGCGCGGCGTCGGTGGTCGGGGTGGCGAGACGGATCACGTCGATCCCGTGCGCGGCGAACGAGGCGACTTCGTCGGCTTCCTCGGGCGGAATGTCGACGATGATCACGCCGTCCGCACCTGCCTTGCCCGCCGCCTCGGCGAAGGCGGCCGGGGTCGGGCGCGTCATGGTGTTGGCATAGCCCATCAGCACGAGCGGCACTTCAGAATGGCGCTCGCGAAACGCGGCGGCGATGGCGAGCACATCGGCGGTCCGCGTGCCGGCGCCGAGGCTGCGCAGGTTCGCGGCCTGGATCGCCGGGCCATCGGCCATCGGATCGGTGAAGGGCATGCCGAGCTCGATCACGTCCGCGCCGCCCGCAACCAGCGCGTCGAGGATCGCATCGGTGGGACCGTCGCCCGCGGTGACGAAAGCGACCAGCGCGGCGCGGTCGGGCGAGAAGGCGGCGGAGAGGCGGCTCATGCGGTTCTCCTCCGACGCCGGTTGGTCCAATTCTCGATAAAGGTCCAGGCGACGGCCATTCCCAGCGACCAAGCAACGTCCAGGGCTTCAGGCGCGCGTCCAAAGAGCAGCGCGCGGGCGCCGAGGAAAATTACCAACGCCACGAGAAAATGGCCCAGGGGACGACGCCACCGCCACCGATCGATCTGGCCAGGCTCAACCTTGCGGCGGGACCGGCTGCTTCTGTTGTGGCGGTTGCTCACAGCGCCACCCCCAGCGCTTCCGCCACCGTGAAGATGTCCTTGTCGCCGCGGCCCGAGACATTGACCACGATGATCTGGTCCGCGCGCATTTCCCGTGCCTTGGTCTCCAAGGCTGCGAGCGCGTGCGAGCTTTCGAGGGCGGGGATGATGCCTTCGAGCTTGCAGCAGAGCTGGAAGGCGTCGAGCGCCTGCGCATCGGTGATCGGCAGATATTCGACGCGCCCGCTCTCGTGGAGCCAGCTATGCTCGGGGCCGATGCCCGGATAGTCGAGCCCGGCCGAGATCGAGTGCGCCTCGGTGATCTGGCCGTCCCGGTCCTGGAGCAGATAGGTGCGGTTGCCGTGGAGGATGCCGGGCGCGCCGCCGGTGAGGCTCGCGGCGTGCTGGCCGGTCTCGATGCCGTGCCCCGCCGCCTCGACGCCGATCATCGCCACCTCGGCATCGTCGAGGAAGGGATGGAACAGCCCGATCGCGTTCGATCCGCCGCCCACCGCGGCGATCAGCAGGTCGGGGAGGCGCCCCTCGGCCTTCTGGATCTGTTCGCGCGTCTCGGTGCCGATCACGCTCTGGAAGTCGCGGACCAGCTCGGGATAGGGGTGCGGGCCGGCCGCGGTGCCGATGATGTAGAAAGTGTCGTGGACGTTGGCGACCCAGTCGCGCAGCGCCTCGTTCATCGCGTCCTTGAGCGTCTCCGCGCCGCTGGTGACCGGAGTCACCTCGGCGCCGAGCAGCTTCATCCGGAAGACGTTGGGCTTCTGCCGCTCGACGTCCTTGGCGCCCATGAAGATCGTGCAGGGGAGGCCGAAGCGGGCGGCGACCGTCGCGGTGGCGACGCCGTGCTGGCCCGCGCCGGTCTCGGCGATGATCCGCGTCTTGCCCATGCGGCGGGCGAGCAGGATCTGGCCGATGCAGTTGTTGATCTTGTGCGCGCCGGTGTGATTGAGCTCCTCGCGCTTGAAGTAGATCTTCGCGCCGCCATAATGCGCGGTGAGCCGCTCGGCGAAGTAGAGCGGGCTCGGGCGGCCGACATAATGTTCGAGCAGGTCGTCGAACTCGGCCTGGAAGGCCGGATCGGCCTTGGCCGCGCGATATTCCTTCTCGAGGTCGAGGATCAGCGGCATCAGCGTCTCGGCGACGAAGCGGCCGCCGAACTGGCCGAAATGGCCGTTCTCGTCAGGCAGGTTGCGCAGGGAATTGGGCAGAGCGGTGTCGGTCATGTCTCTCTCGCGGGTTCGAATGGGCGTTCGCTGGCGCGGGGGCAAGCGATCAGCGCCATCGAAATCCGATGCGGACGGGAGCGGACAGCCTCAACATTGCGCCACCGCTTGGAGGAACGCAGCGATCTTGGCAACATCCTTGACACCCGGCGCACTCTCGACGCCCGACGAGACGTCGACCAGCGGCGCGCCGGTCACGCTGACGGCCTCGCGAACATTGCGCGCGTCGAGACCGCCCGAAAGGGCCCAGGGCAGGGCGTGGCGGCACCCTTGGAGCAGCGACCAGTCGAACCGCACCCCGGTACCGCCCGGCACCTCGGCGCCCGCCGGCGGCTTGGCGTCGAACAGGATGCGCGTCGCCGCACCCAGAAACTTGCGGGAGGAGGCGACGTCGTCACTCGTGCGGACCGGGATCGCTTTCCACACCTCCAGCCCGTGATTCGCGCGGAGCCGGCTGACTAGCGCCGGATGCTCGCTGCCATGGAGCTGCAGCACGTCAAGCCGCACCTGGGACCGGATCGCGTCGATCTCCGCCGGGTCCGGGTCGACGAACAGCCCGACGATCTTCACGCGTCGCGCGGCGCGTTCCGCCAGCGCCGCCGCCTGACCCGGGGTGACGTTGCGCGGGCTCTTGGCGAAGAAGACGAAGCCGATATGGCTCGCCCCGCCGACCACCGCCGCGTCGACCGTCTCGGGAGTCGAGAGCCCGCAGATCTTGGCGGCGACGCGCATCAGAGGCCCTTGACCAGCACGTCCATGACCAGCGGCGGATCGAGCGGCACGGGGAAGGGGCGCTTCTCGCCCGAGACGCGGTAGCCGCGGCGCTCGTAGAAGGCGATCAGCTCGCGCCGCCGGTCGATCACCGTCATCTCCATCGTGCGTGCGCCGAACGCCTCGCGCGCGACCTCCTCGGCGGCGGTGACCAGGCGCTTGCCGAGACCGGCGTCCTGCAGCCCCGGATCGACGCAGAGGAGGCCGAGATAGGCGAGGCCGTCACCCTTGTCGCTGACGTGCACGCAACCGATCGGGCTGCCGCCGCGCTCGCCGATCAGCAGGCGCTGGGCGGGATCGTCGATGATCGCGGTCAGGGTCGGGATGTCGGTGCGCGCGCTCTCGATGATCAGGTCGGCCTCGTGGGTCCAGCCCTGGCGCGCGGTCTCGCCCCGATAGGCGCGCTCGATCACCGGGTGTAGCACGGGCAAGTCGTCGCGCGTGGCGATGCGGATCGTGGCGCTGTCGGGCATGGCGGCACTCTCTCGGACGCCGAAACGGCTTTGGCAAGCCTCAGCCGGCGTCGCGCGTGTCGAAGGCGATGCGCGACGCCTCGATTCGCTCCAGATTGCGCGCCGCCCACACCCAGACGCCGCAGAACGCCTCGGCGAGGCTGAGGCCAAGATCGGTGAGCCGATATTCCACCTTGGGCGGAATCACCGGATGGACGGTGCGGATCAGCAACCCGTCGCGCTCCATCTGGCGGACGGTCTGCGT
>CBIFVW010000245.1:0-4766 GCA_966186155.1 uncultured Sphingomonas sp. | reverse complement strand
TGCACCGTCCCCACGGCCCTTCCGATCGAGAGCAGCACGACCAGCCGCTCGATCTGCCGCCAGCGGCAGAAATGGACATGGTTGCCGAGGTCGCGGCTGCGGTCCGCGCGCGACGCGGCCTCGAAGCCTGCGTCCTCGCCGAACAGGGCGATGAGCTCCGCCGCGTCGGCAACCTGGCCGCGATCGGCGAGATAGGGCATGATTTCCATGGCGTGCCCCACTCACGCTTCATGCCAGAACGAGGGGAATCCCGGCCCCGCGCGCAATGCGAGGGTGAATAGGCGTCAACCATGGCGGCGGCGGCCGTGCCGCGTGCCCCGGCACGGGACAGGTAGCGTCCCCGCGCGGGACGTGGCAGAGGGATTCGCATGACCAAGCCCGCTTCCCGCACGCCGATGGCCGGCGGCTTCCTGCTCGCGATCAGCCTGATCCTGGGCGTGTTCATCGGCGCCGCCAGGGGCCAAGCGTCGATCGGCTTCGTCATCGGCCTCGCGATCGGTCTCGCGCTGCTGGTCCTGGTCTGGCTGGCCGACCGGATGCGAACGGGGGGCTGAGCCCTTCTTTATTCCTCCCCCTCCCGGGGGAGGAATTCGCCCCGTCCTAAATCACTCGCCCCAGCCACGCCACGCGCCCGATCACCTCCACCTCGGCAGCACGCGCGAAGCGCACCGGCCAATCGGGATTGTCTGAGACGATCTCGATCCCGCCGACCGCCGGCCGCAGCCGCTTGACCATCAGCTCGCCATCGACGCGCAGCACGAACACCCCGCCCCGCCCCTCGACCCGGCACCGGTCGCGGTCGACCAGGATCTCGTCACCGTCGGCCAGCGTCGGCAGCATCGAATCGCCCTGGACGCGGATGATCGACGCCGCCTCGGCGCGCACGCCGAGCTGGCGGAGCAATACGGGCGAGAAGGCGCCCGGCCGCCGCAGCGCCTCGCCCTCGACCAGCCCGCCGGGGCCCGCAGAGGCGCCGACATCGAGCCGCGCCACTTCGACCAGGCCCTCGACCTCGGCCCCGCCCAACCGCGCCTCGGGCACGCCGAAATAGCGCGCGAGCAGCGCCCGGTCGCGCTCGGCGAGCAGCCGCGGCGTGCCGCGCAGCAGATATTGCTGGAGATAGGCGAGGTTGCGCCCGAGCAGCCGCGACAGCTCGGCCAGGCTCGCGCCCTGCTCCGCGATCAGCGCCTCAAGCGCGACCCGTTGTTCGCCCGGTTCCATGCCTGATTCCTACACGTAGGATTTTTCCTAGACAAGTAGGATTTTGAGAACAAACATCGAACATAACCACGCGACTCGGAACGGAGGCAGGGATGTCGGTGCATTGGAAAATCGAGAAATTCTTGCGGAAGACGGACATGTCCGCGAGCCGGTTCGGCCGGCTCGCGGCCGGCGATCCGCGGCTGGTCCACGACTTGCGCCGCGGGCGCGAGCCCGGCCCCAGGATGGTGGCGCGGCTGGAGGCGTTCCTCACCGCGCAACGGGGAGGCGCGCGATGAGCCGGGGGCCCGACGCCGCCACGCTGCTCGTCCGTGCGATCGAGGCGGATGCGGATGCCGCGGGTTGCCCGGTGACGGTGGCCGAGTCCGACTGGACGCGCTGGGCGAGCGTGACATTCACCGGTGCGCGGCACCTGCTGGCGCTGTCCGCGCCGCCCTCCCCGGCGCTCTACGGCTGGATCGCCAGGCTGCCCGCGACCGAGTTCGGCCTGCGCGGGCACTTGGTCGCGGATCTGGTGGTCGAGCATGTCCGCCGCGCGGACGACGCCGTGACGGTGTCGCTCGAGGTGCTGACGGTGGAGGAGCGCTGACGGAGGATTCTACGCCGTGCGCCGCGCCAGGTTGCGCAGCGTGGCCAGCGCGTCCTCCAGGCCGCGCTCGGCCTCGCGGCGCCGGGCCGGGGCAGCGGTCGCGATCCCCTTGGTCACCACCCCGCGCTCGAGCCGCTCGAGCAGCGCGTGGATAGAGGCGTCGGTCTCGGGCCGCACGATCGCCTCGTCGCGGCGGGGCGCCGAGGGCTGCTGCGCGGGCTTGCGGCGCACCGGCGGCGTCAGTTCGAAGATCTCGAAGCGCTCGGTCTCGTCGAATACGGCGGGGCGCGCGGGGCGGCGCAGCGGCGCGAGCGGCACCGGCGCGGGGCGCGGCACCGCCGGGATCGCCTGAGGATCGAAGGCCGAGAGCGGCTGGTCGAAGTCCTCGGGCAGCGGCCGTTCGAGCGGCAGCGGCATGGCGGTCACGGTCCGCGGCGCATCGGCGACAGGCGCGGAAAGGCTTCGAGACGAGTCGATTTCGTCAACTTCCTCGCGCCGCGCCTCGACCACCGGAGCCTCGAGTTCGCGGATCGCGAGCGGCGCTCGGTGCGGGAGCGCATCGGTCAGGGCGAGCGGCTCCTCGGCGGCCGGCGCCGATACCCCCCGACTCGTGTCAACTTCGTCAACTTGTGCGCGCTTCCCCTCGGGCGCACGGACTTCGAGGAACGGCGTGCCGAGATCGCGTGTCGCAAGCAAGGGCGGGCGCGGCGGGGCGTCGGGATGCGCGTCGGCGCGGCGGATCACCGGAGTCGGCAGATCCTCGGGATCGGCGAGCGGCGCCGCCGCATTGCCGATCGTGAGGCCCCGCGTGCCGAGCAGCACGAAGGCCGAAAGCCACATGAAGGCCGCCACCACGCCGCCCGCGCCGAGCGCCAGCGCGATGCGGGCGGTGAGGCCGAGCGGCGGCTCGGCGGCGGCGATCACCGAAGGCAGCCCCGAATCCATCACCAGCGACTCGAGCGCCGGCGCCGGCACCACCGCCACGCCGAGCGCGGCGAGGCCGCCCAGCACGGCGGCGATCAGGGGCGCCAGCGGCAGGTTCATGCGCGCACCGGGGGCGTCTGGGACCACGAGTCTTCCATGGCCCCGATTTTGGCGAGTCTTTGGTAAACGGATTGATAACGGCCGACATTGACCGACCAGCTCCGCTCGGTCTCGACAAAGGCGCGGCCGCGCTCGCGGCGCGCGTCCCAGTCGGCGCGGTTCGCGAACAGCGCCGCGACCGCCCGCGCCAGCGCCGCGGGGTCGTCCGGCGCGAACAGCGTGCCGGTGTCGCCGTCGCGGATCAGCTCGCGATGTCCGCCGACGTCCGACGCCGCGACCAACCGGCGCTGCGCCATCGCCTCGAGCGGTTTCAAGGGCGTCACCAGGTCGGTGAGGCGCATCTGCTTGCGCGGATAGGCGAGCACGTCGATCACGCTGTAGTAACGCTCGACTTCCTGGTGCGGCACGCGGCCGACGAAATGAATGCGCTCGGCCACGGGCGAGGCCTCGGCCTGGGCGCGCAGCTCGGCCTCCATCGGCCCGCCGCCGACCAGCACCAGGTGCATGTCGGGCCGCGCGGCGACCAGGGCGGGCATTGCCTCGATCAGCACGTCCAGGCCCTCGTAATCGTAGAAGCTGCCGATGAAGCCGATCGTCTCGGCGCCCTCGACGCCCAGAGCGCGGGCGAGCTCGGCATCGTACGGCAGCGGCTCGCCGAACAAGGTGAGGTCGACGCCGTTGGGCGAGACGAAGATCTTGTCCGGATCGATCCCGCCGCGCGCGACCAGGTCGCGCTTCAGCCCCTCGCAGATCACCGCCACGGCATCGGCCTTGCGCACCGCTCGGGTCTCGAGCGCACGGGTGGCGCGGTATTTTAGACTGCCCTCGCGCCCCGTGCCGTTGCCGACCGCGGCGTCTTCCCAGAAGGCGCGGATCTCGTAGACCAGCGGCAGGCCCAGCCGCTTCGCGACGCGCTCGGCCGCCATCGCGCTGAGCACGGGGGAGTGTGCGTGGAGGATGTCGGGCCGCCACTGCCGCGCGACCGCTTCGATCCGTTCCGCGAATGCCGCCATCTCGCGCAGCTCGCCAATCACCGGCGGACCCGAATTGACGCGCGCCGTGCGGTAGAAGCGCAGCCCGTCGATCGTTTCCTCGTCGGCGTCGAACTTGCCGTGGCGCGGGCTCGTCACCGCCGCGACCTCCCAGCCCCGCGCGATCTGCGCCTTGAGGATCGCGCGCGTCCGGAAGGTGTAGCCGCTGTGGAGCGGCAGGCCGTGATCGAGGATGTGGAGAATCCGCATGGGACCCTGCCCTGCCACGCCAGCACTTAACGGCACGTCAACCGGCGCGCGCGTACAGGTCCCAAGCGAAAGGACGCGGGGCCATGATCGACAATCTATCGCTGGCGATCACGCACGGGCTGATGCTGCTCGCGGCCTTCCTGCTGCTGCGCCGCCCCGATCTCGACCATGAACCCGGCCCGGGCGAGGAAGCCGAGCCGGCCAGGAAGAAGCGCTGGGGCAAGCCCGGTGCGTGATCTCGTCTTCGTCGCCTTCCTCGCGGCATTTTTCGGGATGGGCTTCCGCAAGCCGTTCCTGTTCGTGCTCGCCTATGCCTATATCGACATCGTCTCGCCGCAGCGGCTGACCTATCTGCTGCTCAACTCGGTGCCGATCTCGCTGCTCGCCGTCGGGCTCGCGGTGCTCGGCTGGCTCGCGATCGACGACAAGAAGGACGTGCGCGTCGCGCCGCGCCAGCTGCTGATCGTGCTGCTGCTCGGCTATTGCTTCTACACGACGATGAACGCCGACTTCAAAATCGAGGCACTCGACAAATGGGACTGGGTGTGGAAGGCGCTCGCCTTCGCGGCCTTCCTGCCGCTGACGCTCCGGACCAAGCTCAGGATCGAGAGCCTGCTCCTGTTCATGGTCCTCTCGGCCGCGTCGATCATCATCGTCGGCGGGATCAAGAC
>CBIFVW010000244.1:0-4853 GCA_966186155.1 uncultured Sphingomonas sp. | reverse complement strand
GCGACGTCGCAAGTGGAGAATACCCCTCCACCAGCCTGCGGCTGGTCCCCCTCCGAGGGAGGATTTGGAACTGCTCAGATCCGCGCTGCCCGAATGGCAACATGACTTAGCCCACTCGCTGAAGCCGCGCTTCGCCTGCATGCAGGAAAAGGGTCTTTGAGAACACGCGCCCCGGTATCGGGTTGGGAAGGCGGACGTCGTCGAGACCGGGCAAGGCGTGGCGCTCGGGGTCGAAAGAGCGGTCGATCTGCGAAAGGAAGCCGAGAATGGTCCCGGTTTCCCGGGCGAACTTGCGCAACGCCCGCATCTGCTCCGAAAGCGGCGGCTTGCTTCTCTGCTGATCCAGGATCTGCAGATAGTCGATGACGGCCACGGTGCCGGGCGGCGAGCCGGACAGATATCGCACGATGAAATCGGCGCTTATGTCGCCCGAGGTCACGATTTCCGGCGCGTTTTCGACTGCCCCGTCATCGAGCGATCGGATGCGCTGCATCGCCTCCTGATCGCTATACTCCAGCGTGAAGAAGACCGCTCGCCTTCCGTCACGCGCTGCATCGAGCAATAGCCGCAAGCCCATCAGGGTTTTGCCCTGCCCCGGTCGGGCGCCGAGCAGAAGCATGTCCCCTTCGGCGAGCCTGGGCAGCAATGCGGATGCCGGCGCGTTCCTCGCCACATGCGCGGACAAGGCGCTCCACGCGCTGTAGCCTTGTTCGCGCGCGATCCGGTCCTGTGCTTCGTGCAGGGGGATCTTTTCGCCGCGAGCCAGCAATTTGGCCCGACGCTTTAGTTGGTGAATCGGTACGGATAGGCGCATCACAACCTCCATTCCGAGCCGGAAGCGCAATCCCTCCTTATGCGAACGCTCGAACGGATGTCCGATGAACCAAGTTGCCCCGTATGTGCGATACTTCCCCAATGGAGGGGGGAGGCGCGGGCCAAGCCTGTTCCGGACGCTATAGCGGAGCCGCGATCCGGGCAAGCCACCCGACAGAAGGGGCGTCGAAGCGGCCTTTTCATTCCTCCCCCGGAGGGGGAGGGGGACCGCCGAGCGAAGCTCGGTGGTGGAGGGGTAGTTTCAGCAGGCGACACCGCAAGTGGAGAATACCCCTCCACCAGCCTGCGGCTGGTCCCCCTCCCCCTCCGGGGGAGGAACTGCTGGATATCACCACATCCCTACGCCCTAGACGATCTTCTGCACCAGCGGCTCGATCCTGAGCGTCACCACGTCCACCCCCGGCCCGCGCGTCGCGGCGAACAGGATCGCCTCGGCGACTTCCTCGGGCGGCAGCAGCCGATGGTCGGCGGCCATCCGCGCGCGCTCCTCGGGCGTGAAGGGCTGCATCGCCGAGGCGATCGCGCCGGGCTCGATCAGCGTCAGCCGGATGCCGTCGGGGATCAGCTCCTTGCGCAGCGTCTCCGCGAAGGAGGCGACGCCGCCCTTGGCCGCATTGTAGACGCTCTCGCCCACCGCCTTGATGTGCACGCTGATCGATCCGACCAGCACGATCAGCCCGCCTTGCACGCCGCCCGCCTTCATCCTCTCGATCGCGCCCTTGGTGCAGGCGACATAGCTCGAAAGGTTGCTCTCGATGACGTAGCGCCAGGCCGCATCGTCCATCTCCATCAGCGGCCCCGAGCCGACGCCCGCGCAGGCGATCAGCATGTCGAGCCCGCCGAGCCGGCCGTCGACGCGGTCGAACATGCGCGCGATGCCCGTGGGGCTGGAAAGATCCGCAGTGACGACATCGGCATCGCCCGGCCCGATATCCTCGAGCACTGTGCGCAGCAGCAGCTCGTCGCGATCGGCGAGCAGCACCCGGGCGCCCGCCGCGACCATGCGCTCGCCCACCGCGCGCCCGACTCCGCCGGCGCCGCCGGTGATCAGCACGCGCTTGCCCGCCAGCCTCTCCTGCATCGTCTCTCTCCTCGTGAAGGAACGACAATCGCGCCGGGCCATGGCGGGTTCCCCCGCGAGACCGTTGCGCGGGCGTATCGCCGCGCCTATCTCCGCACCGCCATGGCAACCGAACTCTACGAACTCACCGTCCCCGCCTTCACGCGCGGATTCCGATCGATGGCCGCCTTTCTCGACAAGGGCCGCGCCTGGGCCGACGAACAGGGCGTGCCGCACGAGACGCTGCTGACCGCACGGCTCCACGAAGACATGGCGCCGCTCACCGCCCAGGTGCAGCGCACCAGCGACGCGGCCAAGTTCGCGGTGGCGCGGATCGGCGCGATCGAGGCGCCGGCGATGCCCGACACCGAGGAGAGCTTCGACGACCTCCAGCGCCGCATCGCCGCGACGGTGGAATTCCTCGCCACCATCCCGCGCGAAATCATCAACGGGCGCGAGAATGCCGATATCGAAGTGAAGACGCCGAGCCGCAGCCTGCACTTCAAGGGCCTGCCCTATGTCACCGGCTTCGTGCTGCCCAATTTCTATTTCCACATGACCGCCGCCTACGCGATCCTGCGCCACAAGGGCGTGCCGGTGGGCAAGCTGGACTATCTGGGCGGCATCTGATGGCGCGCGTCGCGGTGATCGGCGCGGGGGCGATCGGCGGCACGCTCGCCGCCTGGCTCGCCCAGGCCCACGACGTGACCGTCTGCGCGCGATCCCCGCTCGACGATCTCGTGGTCGAGACGCCCGAGGGCGTGCTCCGCGCCACGCCGCGCATTCTCACCGATCCCGCCGAGGCGAGCGAAGTCGACTGGGTGCTCGCCACCACCAAGACCTATGATTGCGCAGCCGCTTCGGCCTGGCTGCCCGGGCTGATGGGACCCGCGACGCGGCTCGCGGTGATCCAGAACGGCGTCGAGCAGCGCGAGCGCTTTCCCGAGGTGCCGGCGCAGCGCACCGTGCCGGTGATCATCGACCTGCCCGCCGAGCGCACCGCGCCCGGCCGCATCGTCCAGCGCCGCAACGGCACGATCCATGTGCCCGAGGGCGCGGCGGGCGACGCGCTGGTGGCGCTGTTCGCCGACACGGCCGTGGACGCGCGGACCACCCCCGACTTCGTCACCGCCGCCTGGCGCAAGCTCGCGATCAACTGCGCGGGCATCGTCAGCGCGATCACTCGCCGCCCCGCCGAGGTCGCGAACGACGAGGCCGTTGCCGAGGTGATGCGCGGGCTCGTCCGCGAATGCATAGCGGTCGGCCGCGCCGAGGGCGCCGACCTGCCCGACGCGCTCGCCGACAAGGTGGTCGAATGGACGCGCAAGGCGCATCCGCAATCGGTCAACTCGCTCCATGCCGACTTCCTCGCCGGCCGCCCGATGGAGCTCGACGCGCGCAACGGCGTGATCGTCCGCCTGGGCGCGAGGCACGGCATCGACGCCCCGATGAACCGCACGCTGGCGGCGCTGCTGAGCGCGGCGGCGGAGGGGAGCCGACGCCGGCCCTATTTGGCCGAGTAGGTCACGGCCTCGAGCTTGTGGCCGTCCGGATCGCGAACAAAGGCTCCGTAATAATGGGCGTCATAGTCCGGCCGCAGTCCCGGCGCGCCGGCATCGCTCCCGCCATGATCCAGCGCGACCGCGTAGAACCGATCGACCATCGCGCGGTCCTCCACGGCGAAGGCGATGTGCGAGCCATTGCCTATGGTTGCCGGCCTTCCGTCTATCGGGACCTGGACGCTGAAGTGGAACGTCCCGCTTGCATAGCCCAGCCCGCCTTCCTCCTCGGACAGGGGCAGGATGCCGACGATGGGCAGAACGGCGTCGTAGAAGCGCTTGGAGCGCCCGACGTCGTTGGTGCCGACCGACACGTGATGGATCACGACAGCCTCCGTCTTCTCCATGCCGGACAACGGCGACGCCGACCCTTTGCTCCAGGAGTCCCGGCGCGAGCCGTCAAATCTCCACGATCCGCGACCCCAGCCGCTCCGCCTCCTCCCGGTCGTGCGTCACCATCAGGATCGGCAGCCGCACCGCGTCGCGCAGCCGCTCGATCAGCGCCATGATCTCCTCGCGCCGCGCCCGGTCGAGCGACGACAGGGGCTCGTCGAGCAGCAGGAAGGCCGGGTCCGAGAGCAACGCCCGCCCGATCGCCACCCGCCGCGCCTCGCCGCCCGATAGCGTGCGCGGCCAGCGATCGAGCAGGTGCGCGATGCCGAGCAGCGCGATCGTCTCGTCGACGTCGAGCGCGCCTTCGCGCCAGCCGTACATCAGGTTCGCCCGCACCCGCATGTGCGGAAACAGCCGCGGCTCCTGGAAGACATAGCCCGCGCGCCGCTCGGCCACCGGCACGTCGATCCCCGCCGCGGCGTCGAACAGCAGCGCCTCGCCGACCCGGACATGCCCGCGATCGGGCGCGACCAGCCCCGCCACCATGTTGAGCACGCTCGTCTTGCCCGCCCCCGACGGGCCGAACAGCACGGTGAGGCCCGCCCCGCCCGCGATCCGGCACGCGATCTCCGCCTCGCCGAGCCGCTTCGCCACGTCGACGTCAATGGACATGCAGCCCCCTGCCCGCCCGCCGGGCGATCAGCTCGGACGCCAGCAGCGCCGCCAGCGAGAGCAGCACCGACATGCCCGCCCGCCGCAGCACATGCCCCTCGCCCCCCGGCGTCTGCAGCGCGGCGTAGATGGCGAGCGGCAGCGTCCCCGTCTCGCCCGGCACGTTCGAGACGAAGGTGATCGTCGCCCCGAACTCGCCCAGCGCCCGCGCGAAGCCGAGCACCGCGCCGGCGATCACCCCGGGCAGGCTCAGCGGCAGGGTCACGCTCGCGAACACCCGCCAGCGGCCGCTGGAGCGCTCGATCTCGAGGATGGCGGCGCGGTTGTGCTCGGCCTCCATACCGTTCTCGGCGATGTTGCTGTTGGAGCCGACCCCCGCATATAGCTTCGTCCCG
>CBIFVW010000243.1:0-4932 GCA_966186155.1 uncultured Sphingomonas sp. | reverse complement strand
GTCACCCTCCCACCCCCAGCAGCTCGTGGCGCTTCAGCGCGTGGCGGAGCTGGTCGTAGGTGAGCCCCAGCGCCTCGGCGGTGGCGCGCTGGTTGAAGCGGTGGTCGGCGAGCGCGCGCTGAAGCAACTCCTTCTCGAAGCGCGCGACGCGCGTCTTGAAGTCGCTCCCGCCGGTGATGACCACGGGCTCCTCCGCTGCCGGAGCAACCGCCACCGGAGCCGGCGTCGCCGGCGCGACGTTGGCCATCGGCCGCAACCGGTAGGGCGACTTGAACGGATCGATCTCGATCGCGTCGATCGGCCCGTCATGCTCCCAGCGATAGACCGCGCGCTCGACGACGTTCCTCAGCTCGCGGACATTGCCCGGCCAATCATAATGGGTGAGGATGTCGAGCGCGTTCGGCCCCCAGCCCGGCCAGTCGGCCCATCCGATCTCCGAAGCCATGCGCCGCCCATAGAAGTCCGCGAGCACCTCGACATCGCCCGGCCGGTGCCGGAGCGGCGGCAAGGTCACCACCTCGAAGCTCAACCGGTCGAGCAGGTCGGCGCGGAAGGTCCCCTTCTCCACCCGATCGGGCAGATGCTCGTTGGTCGCGGCGACGATGCGCACGTCGACCTGGACCGGCCGCGACGAGCCGATCCGCGTCACCTCGCCATATTCGACCGCGCGCAGCAGCCGCTCCTGCGCCCCCATCGAGAGCGTGCCCAGCTCGTCGAGGAACAAGGTGCCGCGATGCGCCTCCTCGAACCGCCCCGCCCGCGCCTTGGTCGCGCCGGTGAAGGCGCCCGCCTCGTGCCCGAACAACTCGGCCTCGATCAGCGTCTCCGGCAACGCCGCGCAGTTCATCACCACCAGAGGCTGGTCCCAGCGCGGCGAAAGGCGGTGGAGGCGCTCGGCGACCAGCTCCTTGCCGGTCCCGCGCTCGCCGATCACCAGCACCGGACGGTCGAGCGCCGCGGCGCGGCTGGCGCGCTCGAGCGCGTCGAGAAAGGCAGAGGACTGGCCGATGACCTGGGTGGTGCGCTCCATGCCAAATCCTTGGTGTAATTTCCCAACACTTGGCAAGTGATATCTGTCGCCTGAATGTCGGATGAACGGCAAAAACCGCTGATTTCTGCGGTTTTCGTAAATTGGCACGCCTCCTGCAAAGCATGTGGCAAGCCCGTTGAGGGCCATGCGAAAAGGTTCAGGAACGCGACAATGAACGCCAACGCACTCTACTACCGCAACGCTTTCTTCGCGGTCGCCTTCTCGGTCGTCGCCGGCCTGGTCTTCATGGCCGGCGCGATGAGCCCGGCGGTCGCCTAACCAAGGTCTCCCCGCTCGCCGCCCCGCGAGCGGGCCCCGCCGGAGGGGTCACCCCCTAGGCCCCTCTGGCGGCCCCAAAGTACGAAGGAGTAAAGACGAAATGGGTATCTTCTCGCGAACCCGGGACATCATCGCCGCCAACGTCACCGACCTGCTCGACAAGGCGGAGGATCCGGCGAAGATGATCCGCATGATCATCCTCGAGATGGAGGAGACCTTGGTCGAGGTCCGCGCCTCTGCCGCGCGCACCATCGCCGACCAGAAGGAAATGCGCCGCCACATCGCCAAGCTCGAGAAGCTCCAGGAGAGCTGGACCGAGAAGGCCGAGCTGGCGCTGAGCAAGGGCCGCGAGGACCTGGCCAAGGCCGCGCTGGTCGAGAAGCAGAAGGCTTCGGACATGTGCGAGCAGCTTTCGGAGGAGATCGCGGTGCTCGACGAGGCGCTCAAGGCCTCGGAGGAGGACATCAACAAGCTCCAGACCAAGCTGCGCGAGGCTCGCGCCCGCCAGAACTCGATCGTCACGCGCCTGGAGAGCGCCAACAACCGGATGCGCCTGCGCGAGATGACCAACGGCTCCAAGATGCAGGACGCCTTCTCGCGCTTCGACGTGCTCGAGCGCCGGGTGGACTTCGCCGAAGGACGCGCCGAGGCCGCCGGCCTGGGCTCGATCCCCAAGACGCTCGAGGAGGAGATCGCCGAGCTCCGTTCGTCGGAGAAGGTCGATGCCGAGCTCGAAGCGCTGAAGAAGCGCCTGGGCAAGGGAGCCTGATCCGATGGAAGAGGTTCTCCTTCCCATCGTCATCGTGGGGATGCTCTTCATCGGGCTCCCCTGGGTGATCATGCACTACATCACCAAGTGGAAGCAGTCCGCTTCGATCACCGGCGAGGACGAGAAGCTGCTCGACGAGCTGCACTACACCGCCCGCCAGCTCGAGGAGCGCCTGCTCACGATCGAGCGGATCATCGCCGCCGATCACCCCGATTTCCGGCCGCTCCGGGACCAGCGCCCCGAGCAGAGCCCGTACGATATTTCCAGGAGGAACTGAGATGTCGAGCCGCACCAAATTCTACCTCGACAAGGCCAACGGCAAGTGGCTGGGCGTGTGCTCGGGGCTCGCGGACTATACCGGGATCGACGTCCTCTGGCTCCGCCTCGGCTTCGTGATGCTCACCTTCGCGATGTTCCCGCTGAACGTGGTCGGCTATGTGCTGATCGCCTGGATGGCGCCGAACAAGCCGATGGGCCTCTACGAGGGCCCCGAGGAAGCCAAGTTCTGGCAGGGCGTCCGGTCCAATCCGCGCCGCTCGGCCGCCGAGGTCCGCTCGAAGTTCCGCGACATCGACCGCCGGCTCGCCGACATCGAGATGTACTATACGAGCCGCAACACGCGCCTCGCCGACGAGATCGACAGCCTGCGCTGAGGCGCCTGGAACAGCCAACGGGAGACAAGAAGATGAGGGAGTTGAGCTGGCTGGTGCCGGTGCTGATCGTCGCCGCGGTCATGGCATCCAAGGCCTTCCAGACCTGGGTCCGCGCCAAGCACGGCTACCCGATGGAAGAGCGGCACAGCCGCGGCCGCCGCGGACATGGCACCGGCGATATCGAGGCGGAACGCAAGATCGAGCTCCTCTCCTCGGAAAACGAGCGGCTGACCGGCCAGATCTCGCGGCTGGAGGAGCGGATCGCGGTGCTCGAACGGATCGCCACCGATCCCGCCGAGCGCGTCGCCCGCGAGATCGACAGCCTGCGCTGAGCAAGTGAATTCAGAGGGATAGATCGAAATGGTTCAGACCGTGATCATGCAGAACCTGCCCTGGATCATCGCCGGCGGCATGCTGCTGGGCTTCTTCGGGATCGTCGGGTGGATCTTCACCACCTGGCTCCGGATCCGGAACGGATATCCGCTCGACGGCGCCTGGGGCCAGGCGATCTATCCGAAGACCAGCGACGAGGCGATGGAGCGGATCAAGCTGCTCAGCCAGGAGAACGCCCAGCTCCGCGCCGAGCTGGGGTCGATCAAGGACCGGCTCGCCAATGTCGAGCGGATCGTGACCGACAGCGCCCACAGCCTCGACCGCGAGATCGAGCAACTGCGCGGCAAGAGCAATTGAGGAGGATCCAGTGAACACGACCGTGATCGCCTTCTTCTTCATCGTCGTCGGCATCCCCGTGATCGCGGGAATCGGCGCCGACATGTTCCGCCGCTGGCTCAAGCACAAGGAGGCGATGGCCAAGGTCATCGCCGCCGAGACCGCCGAGAAGGCGGCCCAGTACGCCGCCCATACCGAGAGGCTCGAGCAACGGGTCCGAGTGCTCGAAAGGATCGTGACCGACCGCGGCATCGGCGTCGCGGACGAGATCGACAAGCTGCGGGACGCCCCGCTCAACTGAGGAAGCTTCGCGGCGCGACCCAAGGCGCCGCCAGTACAAGGAAAGTCCGACATGATTGCCATCGTGATGTTCGCAGTGCTGACGGCACTGTGCGTGGGAGGTATTGTCCTCGCCGAAGCCCGCGACCGCCCCGTCCGCCGCGCCGAGCGGCTGGCCCGAGCCTCGCAGCAGAACTGAGCGCCCGTAGCGCGACCTGGAAGGAGTAGAAGCAGATGAATCCGTTCGAGATGGTTGTCGCGATTATCGTGATCGTCACGATCGGTAGCGTCCTCAAGGCGCGCTACGGCATCCACAAGGACAACGCCGGCAACGAGATCTATCGCGGCGGCACCAGCGACACCGCGGCGGCCGCCGAGAATGCCCGCCTCAAGGACGAGATCCGCTCGCTCAAGGAGCGCGTCCAGGTCCTGGAGCGGGTGATCACCGACACCGAAGGCAGCGTTCGCCTCGATCGCGAGATCGAATCGCTGCGCGACAAGAACTGAACATGTCCGACCAAGGGAGCATGACGTGACCCAGGATCCGACTCTCTATCTCACCCTCGCCGTCTCCGGCCTCGCCGGGCTCGGGATGGTCACTGCCGCCGGGCTCTCGGGCTGGCGCGGCTGGCTGGCGCTCAAGCGCCAGGAGCTCGACACCCACCACGCGGCCGATACCACGCCTTCGGGCACGCCTTCGGCGGCCTCGCGCATCGAGATCGCCGATCTCAAGGAGCGCATCCGCAAGCTCGAGGCGATCGCCGCGGGAGTGGATTTGTAAGCTGTTCCCCGGCGAAGGCCGGGGGCCAGTATCGAACCGGCTTGCAACTGGGCCCCGGCCTTCGCCGGGGACCTGTTGGAAACTGGAACCGGGGCAGTATATCGCCCGATCATGAACAACCTCGCCGACCTGCAGGACGAATATGCGTTCCTCGATTCCGACGACCGCTATCGCCTGCTGATCGATCTGGGCCGCGCGCTCGAGCCGATGCCCGATGCGCTCAAGACCGACGCTACCCTGGTCCGGGGCTGCTCGGCGGCGGTGTGGGTCTATCCGACCCGCCGCGACGACGGCCGGCTCCATTTCCTCGCGGACTCGAACGCCGCGATCACCAAGGGCATCATCGCGCTGGTACTGCTCGCGGTGCAGGACAGGAGCCCCGCCGAGATCCTCGCGACCGACATCGAAGCGGCGCTCGCGCCGTTCGATCTCAGGAACCAGCTGAGCTCCAACCGCACCCAGGGCATCCCCA
>CBIFVW010000242.1:0-5003 GCA_966186155.1 uncultured Sphingomonas sp. | reverse complement strand
CGTCGATCGCCAGCCCCTCGATACCCGGCACGCGCCTGGTGAGGTTGGCGAGCGCGATCACCTCGGGCCGCCCGATCGGGTGCGGCCCGATCACGCCGGCGTCGACCAGGTCGCCGGTGATCCGCGCGCTGAGGTAAGTCGCCCCCAGCACCGCGCTCAGCCGTCCGGTGATCGGGCCCGCCAGCGAGAATTCGGCGCCGCGATGCCGCACCTCGCCGACGAACTCATATACGCCGCTCGCATTCATCCCCGGCAGCGGCTTGGCCAGGTCGAACAGCCCCGCGATCAGCGTCGGCCCGCCCGGAATCGCGTACTTCACCCCCAGCTCGGCCTGGCGCGAGATCGCCGCGGGCAGCACCGCCCCGCGATTGACGGCGTTGCCCGGCGCAACCCCCGCCTCCTCGAGCCCGCGCGCATAGCTGGCGAAGCCAGTCAGCTGCCGGGTCAGCGCGACGGTGAGCGCGCCGCTGTAGAGCCAGGGCCGCGTCGTCTCGCGCGTCGTGCTCCCGTCGAGCGCGCGCACCTCCTTGCCGTATTCGGCGCGCTGCACGTCGGCGCGCAGCTCGGCCCTGTCGCCGATCGACAGGCGATAGCCGATCCCCGCCGCCCATTGCGCGACCGTGTCGCGCTTGCGCCGCGGATCGACAGTGACCACGGGCTTCGGCACCACCACCGGATCGTCCACGTCGGGATAGAGCACCACCGGCAGCGCCATGCCCGGCCCGGTCCGCGACAGGCTGTCGCGCCGCCGCACCATCGCGATCACGCGATGCTGGAGCGCGCCGGTGGCGAAGCTCTTCGCCGCGGTCGCTTCGGCCGAGAAGGAGCGGAACCGCTCGCCGCGGAACGCCGTCGCCAGTTCCTCGGCCGGCGCGCCGCCGCCCGGGAAACGGACGAGGTTGAAATAGGTCCGCTGGTCGTCGACGTCCGACACGAAGCCCGAAGCGCCGAACTTCCAGCCGCCGCCCGGCTCGACATCCGCGATCAGCCCGGCCTGGGTCGTCTCGGTGCGCTGCTCCATCCAGGGCTGCGAGCGCTCGACGTCGCGCCGGACGCGCGGCGGCGGCAGGCCGTCGGCGGTGGCGAACACCGTGTCGCCGCCGCGCTCGAACCAGCTCCGGCTGTAGATCGCGGTCAGCCGGACGCCGGGCGCGGGCGACCAGCGCGGCACCAGCCCCGCCCCGAAGAAGTCGCCGCCGGTCCCGTCGGTATAGTCCTGCTTCGCCTGGACGATCACGCCGCCGGCCACGCCGAGCGTGCCGGTGTCGTTCGCCAGCCCGAAGCGCGTGAACAGCACCGGTCCGTTGCCGCCCCACCAGCCCGCTTCGACCGAGGCGCGCTCGCCCGGCGCCGCGTCGACCAGGTCGTACTGCACCACGCCCGAAGGCGCGGCGAAGTCGGTTCGGAGGCCGTTCGCGCCCACCCGGATCGCGGTGCCGTCGATCAGCACCAGCGGCAGCCCGGTGGCGCGGACGAAATAATGGTCCTCGATCCGGTAGTTGCCCGCGCTCTGCAGGTCGAAGCCGCGCACTTCGCTCTCGCTGTAGAGCCCGACATCCTCGATGCCGATCCGCCGCCCGAACGCGTCGTCGGCGGCGCGCACCACGTCGCGGCTCTGGGGCGGGGCAGGCTGGGGAGCGGGCTGGACCTGGGCGGCGGCGGGAAGCGCGACGAGCGAGAGACAACAGATGGAAACGCGCATCGGTTACGGTCCTTTTGCTTCGCCCCTCGGCGCCGGTTTTCCGCGCCGCCGCGGCGATCGGGAGCCTATTGGGACGAACGTCACGCGGGCGTGACGAACGGCGGTTCGCGCGCGCGCGTGGCTGCGCTATCCTGCGGGCATGGCGACCAGGCCCGTCGAGTCGATTCAGGACTTCCGCATCTCCGGCCGCAGCGCCGGAGCGCTCGCGCTGCTCGCCTTCCTGCTCGGCTACGGCATGCGCGGCGGCGGCGACGAGCCGCCCGCACCCGCGCATTTCGCCGCCAATTCCGAGAGCGGCTTCGTCGCGACTCTGGCCTGGGGCACGCTGATCACCTTGGGCTGGGCGTTCCGCGAGCGGATCGGCGCGATGCTGCGCGACGCGCCGCGCTCGCGGCTGCTGCTCGTCGGCCTCGCATTCGTGCCGGTCGCGATCGCCGATGTCTTCACCACCCAGCTGCTCGCCGCGCTGGCGGCGGACCCGGGCTGCACCGCGCCCGCGCCGACCCTACCGGCAGGCGGCGAATTCCTGCCGCGCGCCGCGCTCCTCGGCGGCACCATGCTGCTCGTGCTGCTCGCCTGGGAGCGCCATCTGCTGGGCGGAACCGCGCCCCCCGCCGGGCCCCTGCATCTCCCGCCGGCACCGCCCGCCGCGCCCGGGGCGTGGCTCGACTTTCCCGAGGCGCCGCTGCTCCGCGTGCGCGCCGACGATGTCGCGCTGATCCGTTCGGCGGGCAATTACAGCGAGATCGTCGCGCGCGATCGCGTCCATCTCGTCCGCGCGACGCTGAGCGAGCTCGCCGACCGGCTCGAGCCGATGGGCTTCGTCCGCGTCCACCGCCAGACGGTGATCAATGCCCGGGGCGTTCGCCAGATCTGCCGCGACGGCGCCGGCCGCGCGCTGGTCCACCTCGCCTGCGGCCATGCGGTCCCGGTCGGCCGCCGCTACATGGCCGCGATCGACGCGCTGACGCGCTGACCCGGAACCGGGGCGCCGGCGCGGCATTGTCCCGCCGATGCCGTC
This sequence comes from uncultured Sphingomonas sp., assembly GCA_966186155.1. GTDB lineage: Bacteria > Pseudomonadota > Alphaproteobacteria > Sphingomonadales > Sphingomonadaceae > Sphingomonas. The sequence goes on along the minus strand of CBIFVW010000242.1, from coordinate 2,280 downwards.
CGCACCGCAACCCCGCTGGCCCGCACGGCTCTGGCTGGTCCGCCACGGCCAGAGCGCCGGCAATGTCGCACGCGACCGCGCGCACGCCTCGGGCGCGTATCGCATCGCGCTCGACATCCGCGATGTCGACGTGCCGCTCTCGCCGCTCGGCGAACGCCAGGCGGACGCGCTCGGCCGCTGGTTCGCGCAAGGGCAGGGCAACGGCATCCCCGACGTGATCCTCGCCAGCCCGTATCTCCGCGCCCGCGAGACCGCGCGCCGCTTCCGCGACGCGGGTGGCGCCGAGCCCGACGAGCCGGTCTGCGTCGACGAGCGGCTGCGCGAGAAGGAGTTCGGCATCCTCGACGGCCTCACCACCGCGGGCGTCCGCGCCGCCGAGCCCGAGCAGGCCGAGTTCCGCCGCATCCTCGGCAAATTCTATCATCGCCCGCCCGGCGGCGAGAGCTGGTGCGACGTGATCTTCCGCCTGCGCTCGCTGATGGACACGGTGTCGCTCCATCATCGCGGCCGCCGCGTGATGATCGTCGCGCACCAGGTCGTGGTGCTCTGCCTGCGCTACGTGATCGAGAATCTATCGGAGGAGGAGATCCTGGCGATCGACCGCGCGGGCGACGTCGCCAATTGCTCGGTCACCGAATATGCCTATGACGCCGCGCTCGGGAAGGACGGCGGCCTCGCGCTGGTCCGCTACAACGTCACTGCGCCGGTCGAGCAGGACCCCGTCGCCGAAGTGACCAGCGCGCCGGACGCGATGGTGGCGGCGCGCGGATGATCGCGCTCGATCCGGCCTGGCTCGCCGCGCATCCGCTGCCGGCGCCCGACGGCGACACCGACAAGAACCGGCGCGGCCGCGTCCTCGTCGCGGGGAGCTCGGAAACCGTGCCGGGCGCGCTGCGCATCACCGGCGAGGCGGCGTTGCGCGCGGGCGCGGGCAAGCTCCAGCTCGCGGTTCCCGGCCGGGTCGCCCTCCCGCTCGGCATCGCGATGCCCGAAGCGGCGGTCTTCCCGCTCCCCGTAAACGCCGAGGGCGAGCTCGGCGCCGCCGCGGGCACCGCGATCGCCGCGCTGCTCGAGCGCTGCGACGCGCTCGCGCTCGGTCCCGGCATGGGCGCTAAGGCCGATGCCGAGGCCGTGCTCCGCGCCGTGATCGCGCATCCGCGCGACGATCTCGCGCTGGTCCTCGACGCGGCGATCCTCGCCGCCGCGCCTCGCCTCGAGGCGCAGATCCGCGCGCACCGGGGGCGCATCGTCCTCACGCCGCATCCGGGCGAGATGGCCGCGCTGATGGGCTGCGATCAGGACCGCGCGCGCGACGCGCCCGAGCCGCTCGTCCGCCAGGCCGCCGATCGCTTCGACGCCACCGTGCTGCTCAAGGGCCCCGAGACCTGGATCGCCACGCCTGGGGAACCGGTCCTGCGCTATCCCGGCGGCGGTCCCGGCCTCGCCACGGGCGGCTCGGGCGACGCGCTCGCCGGCATCATCACGGGCCTGCTCGCGCGCGGCGCGGCGCCGCGTCTCGCGGCGGCCTGGGGCGTCTGGCTCCATGGCGAGGCGGGGCGGCGGCTGGCGGAACGCACCGGCACGCTCGGCTTTCTCGGCCGCGAGCTGCCGGGGGAGGTGCCGGCGCTGATGGACCGCGGCACCCGGCCCGACCCTAGGGCCGGCTGACCGCCGCCTCGACCTGCGCGTCGCTCAACGGCACCGTGAACTGCACGCCGAAGCGCGCGCCGTCGCGGCGCACCACGCGGGCGAAGCGGCGCTCCGAGCCGCAATCGAGCAGCACGGTCGTGCCGATCGGCGGCGGCGCCGGATGGTGCACCTGCGCGCCGGTCTCCGACAGGTCGAGCAGATGCACGCGAAAGGCCTGCGTGCCGATCCGCATCGCGCTCGGCAGGAACAGCTTGCGCCGCGGCTTCGCGCGCCGCAGGCGCGGATCGAGCGTGTCGCCGATTGAAGTTCGCGCTCCCGGATTCACGCGCCCTTCAAGCCAGCACCGCGCCGGAAACGCCAGCCGGAAAGAAAGCTTATCGCGCGTCAATATTCTTTGCCGTCAGTCCTCGGCGAATCGGAAGGGTGAGACGCCGCTTTCGCGCTCGGCGGCGATGGCCGCCCGCCCCGCCGGGGGCGCCGAACGTTGCGGGCAGTCGGGCCGGGTGCAGGCGCGGCAGCCCAGGCCGATCGGCACCGCCTCGCCGCCCAGATCGCTGCCGCGCGCCGCCGACAGCCTCCGCGCCTCCGACGCCGCGACGCCGAGCGCCATCGCGATGCGTGCCCGCACCC
>CBIFVW010000241.1:0-5050 GCA_966186155.1 uncultured Sphingomonas sp. | reverse complement strand
ACCCAACCCTCCCCCATCAAGGGGGAGGGCTTTTACCGCCGAGCTCCGGCGAGCTGTCCAATGAGTGCGCCCCTAACCTCAGCCGTCGATCCGCACCACCGCGATCGACTTGGCCGGCAGGTCGAGCGTCACGCCGCCCTTGTCCGCCTTGCCCGTGAACGGCTTCGGCGCCACCGCGTCCGGCGCGTCGAAGCTGTTGACCGCGTCGACGCGCGGCGCGGTCAGTACCTCGCCCTGCGCGCCGCGCACCTTGAGCCCGGCGAAGCTGGCCGCGATCCGCACCGGCCGGCCCGGATCGAGATTGGTCACCGCCAGCCACAGCTTGCCGCTCGTGTCGCGCGCCGCGATCGCGTCCACGCGGGGCAGCCTGACGTCGCCCTGCACATAGCTGCCGGCATCGAAGCTGACCGGCAAGAAGGTCGCGTCCTGGAAGGGCAGGTACATCTTGTAGACGTGATAGGTCGGCGTGAGGACCATCTTCGGCCCGTCGGTGAGGATCATCGCCTGGAGCACGTTCACCATCTGGGCGATGTTGGTCATCCGCACGCGATCGGCATGGCGGGCGAAGATGTTGAGATTGAGCGCGGCGATGATCGCGTCGCGCAGCGAGTTCTGCTGCTGGAGGAAGCCTTCGGGGCTTCCGGGCAGCTTGGCCAGCCACACGCCCCATTCGTCGACGACCAGCGGCACTTTCTTCTCGGGATCATATCTGTCCATGATCGCCGAGTGCTTGGCGATCCGGGCGTCCATGCGCAGCGTCGCCTGGACCAGCTCGGCATAGGCCTTCTCGTCGAAATCGATGCTCGGATAGGCGGGCGGCCAGTTGCCGACCGTGTAGGAATGGAGCGACAGCCCCTCGATGTTCCAGCTCCAGTCGTGGGTCTTCCACGCCTGCATCACGCCTTCGGTATAGGAAGTGTCGTCGTCGGTCGGGCCGACGGCGATCCGCTGCATCGCCTGATCGCCGCGCTGGGCGGGATTGTAGTTGCGGACGAAGCGCGCGAACGGCTTCATCACGTCGGTGTAGTGCTCCGGCGTCATCGCGCCGCCGCACGACCAGCTCTCGTTGCCCAGGCCCAGATATTTGACCTTGTAGGGCGCCGGATGCCCGTTCGCCGCGCGTTCCTTGCCCGCGGTCGTCTTCGGATCGGCGGTCATGTACTCGATCCACTGGGAGGCTTCCTGCACCGTGCCCGAGCCGAGATTGACCGAGACATAGGCCTCGCTGCCGATCTGGTCGACGAAATCCATGAACTCGTCGGTGCCGAAGCTGTTCGGCTCGGTCGCCCCGCCCCAATTGGCGTTGATCGAGACGCGCCGGTCCTTCGCGGGGCCGATGCCGTGGCGCCAGTGATATTCGTCGGCGAAGCAGCCGCCCGGCCAGCGCACGTTGGGCACCCGGATCGCCTTGAGCGCCGCCACCACGTCCTTGCGGATGCCGCGCACGTTCGGGATCGGCGAATCCTCGCCCACCCAGACGCCGCCATAGATGCCGGTGCCGAGATGCTCGGCGAACTGGCCGAAGATGTTTCGGTCGATTTTGCTGCCGGGCTTGGTCGGATCGACCGCGATCGATACCGGCGCCGCATTCTGGGCGAGCGCCGCAGGGGCGCAGGTCAACGCCAGCGCCAGTGCGGCGGCACGAGTGAATTTGCGCATCATCCTCCCCTTGTCCGATCTCGGATTCCGGATGGATATTAGTCCGACAAAATATTGAGTCAAACCGATGCCGCCGGGGTAACGATCTGGGCTGAGGCGTTGGTCTCTAGTCGGACTAATTCGGGTCCATTATCCCGCCGGTGTGACGACGCGGACCTCGTAGACGACGGTATCGCCCTTCCGGGCGGCAAAGCCGATGTCGACGCTCGGCCGTTCGGACGCCGGCAGGGGATAATCGACGGTCACCCACTCCCCCTTGCGCGGCCCTGGCCGCCGCTCGACCGCAATCGACTGGCCGTCGGCGGTGATCTCGGCGACCCGGTCGATATCGTGGCCCCAATAGGTCACCTGCAGGATCGCGGGTCCGGGATGCCGCGCCATGCGGAAGCGCATATGCTCGCCCGCGAACAGCTTGCGCGAGTTGCGGCCGAAGAAGGTGCCCGGTTCGCTGCGCGTCGATTCGAAGCCGTGGTCGCGCTCGGGCTGCATCTCGCCGATATGGAATATGTCGGCGGTGCGCCGCGCCAGGTCCGCGCGCGCGGCCTCGGCGGCGAGATAGGCCTCGCGCTCCGCGGTCCAGCGCGCCGCGGTGAAGCTGTCGAAATAGACCGCGGTCCGCCGGTCGTACATGGCGAAGAAGGGCGCCAGCGTCCGCTCCTCGCCCAGGATCGGCGTGAGACGGTAGCGGTGCGGCTCGCCCGGCGCCGGCCGCAGTGCCGTGACGGGATCGCCCTCGATCCGGAGCGCGGGCGGAGTCCCGTCGAACGGCGCGGATGCCGGGCCGAGGTCCGCCGCGAGCACGAGCGGGCCGCTGAGGAAGGCGACGGTGTTGGGGTCGCCCGGGATCGGTTCGGCGCGCAGCGGCATCGGCAGCGACAGCACGAGCCGCTCGCCCGCCCGCCAGCGCCGCGTGACCCGGACATAGCCGCGGCCGCGCTCGCCTTCGATCGGGGAGCCGTTCAGGGCAAGCCGCGGCGCGCCCGCCCAGCCGGGGACGCGCAGCGCGATCGTGGTCGCGCGCGCGGGCGCCTTGCGGATCGCGAGCGTAACCTCGCCGTCCATCGGATAGCGCGTGTCGAGATCGAGCCCGAGCCCGCGCCATTCGAGCGCGGCGGGGATGAACAGATTGACGTAGAGCGTGTCCGCGCCGTGCCAGAAGATCGAGTCCGCATGCTTGGCATGGCTCTCCATCCCCGAGCCGACGCAGCACCAGAAGCTGTCCTCGGCAGTGGAGAAGTCGCGCTTGGCGCCGGTCTCCAGCGGCATGAAATAGGCGAAGCGCCCGGTGTCGGGGCGCTGGTGCGCGAGCATGTGGTTGAGCTGGACGCGCTCATAATAGTCGAACAGCGCTCCGTCGGGCTCCCAGCCATAGAGGTGCCGGGTGAGCTTGAGCATGTTGTAGCTGTTGCACGCCTCGCAGGTCGCGGTGCTCAGCCGGCCGGCGAGCTTGTCGGGCGGTCCGAAATGCTCGCGCTCCGAATTGCCGCCGATCACGTAGCTGTGATGGTGCGTCACGCGATCGTGGAAGAAGCGCGCGGCGGTGGCGTGCCGGGGGTCGCCGGTGAGCTCGTGGAGCCGCGCCAGGCCGATCACCTTCGGGATCTGGGTGTTGGCGTGGAGCCCGTCGAGCTGGTCGCGCTGCCGGGTCAGCGGATCGAGCACCGCGCGGTGGCGCAGCTTCTCGGCGATGCGCAGCCAGCGCGGATCGCCGGTGATCGCATGGGTCTCGGCATAGGCTTCGTTGATCCCGCCGTGCTCGGCGCGCAGCACCTGCTGCACCTGCGCTTCGGAAAGCCCCTCGACGATCGTGCCCAGATAGCCCGCGACGCCGAGCAGGATGGGGAGGGCGCGGCGGTTGCCGGCGAGCTGGTGCGCGTCGATCAGCCCCGCCTGGACCTTGTGCCAGGTATAGACCGGCACCCAGCCGCCATTGAGGTCGAAGCCCTGGCTGCGGATGTCGCCGCGGCGGATCTCCTCGAAGACGATCTTGCCGTCGACGGTCTCGCCGTCGCGCGTGACGGTGGTGCCGCCCAGATAGCCGTCGCCGTGCGCGGCCTGGATCCGCGCCATCTCGGCGAGCGCATGGTCGAGCCGGGCGGCCAGCTCCCGGTCGCCGGTGTTGGCGATCAGCAGCGCGCAGCCCGACAGCCAATGCCCGAGCGAATGGCCCGCGATCCCCGCCGATTCCCACCCGCCATAGGCGCGCCCCTTGGGCGGAAGCCCGGCCGAGAGGTAGAAATTGTGGAGCAGCCGCTCGGGGTCGAGCGAGAGCAGGTAGCGGCGATTGGCGGCGACGGCATCGGCGAAGAGCGACGGCTTGAGCGCCACGAAGCGCGCCGGGACCGGTTCGGCGGCGACGCGGGAAGGCGCCGCGCCCGCGCGTGCCATGGCCGGGCCCGCCACGGCGAGCATGCTCGCGCCGGCGAGGAAGTCGCGACGGGAAGTCACGCGAGCGGGCATCGATCGGGCATCCTCATCTCCTGGCTCTCCCGCCTCTCCGGCCGGCCGAGTCCCTGCATTACCGTTAGCGCTAACCCGAATTGCCGGGATGACAAATGATTCATGTGCCGCGAGGGCGCGAGCTGACGTCAACCAATTGAGATGAAAGCGCGATTCACGTCATCCACAGGATATCGTCAGATTTTTTTACAGGACGATGTAAAATATATTGCCAGCGCACCGGCCTTGGGCCACGCTGACCGGCAAGTAGAGATTCGGATGTATTCCCGATTCTTATTGAAGATCGCGTATCCGCAAAAATAGAAACCGTTGATTTCGGAGTGGTCTGACCCTTGGTCATGATCAACGATGTTGTATTGTCTGTAAGAAACAGACTGGAATCAGCATTACAAGCTGTCCAGCCTCGCGACGACAACTGGATAAAGCTCACGAATTTCAGCGGCCTCAATGGTGAAACAGCCGATGATATTGGCGGCAGGATCGTTATGTCTGTGGCGTCCCTGCAAGCCGATGCGAGCGTGGGAGCGTACAAGCCGCCGCGCGCCGGGGCCGGCGACCTCTATGCGATCGGCGCCGCGCCGCTGTTCCTCGACGTCCATGTCGTGTTCGTCTCGTGCCTCACCGGCGCCAGCTATGCGACCGGGCTCGGCCTGCTCTCGCGCATCGTCACGCAGCTTCAGGAGACCCCCGCGCTCGATGCGAATGCGGTCCCCGCGATCGCGGGCCGGATGGACCGGCTCGTGATCGAATATGTCAGCCTCGATTTCGGCCAGTCGAACAGCCTGGCGACGCTGATGGGCCTCAAGGGCCTGCCTTTCCTCGTCTACCGGCTGCGCCGCCTGCCCTTCGAGGGCAGCGCGATCGCGGGCGTGGTGCCGGCGGTCGAGCACACGCCGCCGCCGAAGACGCGGGCGGGGTAGCGGAACGGGGA
>CBIFVW010000240.1:0-5056 GCA_966186155.1 uncultured Sphingomonas sp. | reverse complement strand
ATTTCTACTTCGAGCTCGACAATGTCGCGACCGACCGCGTCTTCCACTTCATGGGAGAGGGCGAGGCCACGCGCCACATCGTGATGCAGAACGAGGAGGCGGTGATCAGCCCCCCTTGGTCAATCCACATGGGCGCGGGCACCAAGGCCTATGCCTTCATTTGGGCGATGGCGGGCGAGAACCAGGACTATACCGACATGAGCGTGCTGGACATCTGCCAGCTGGCGTAAATCTCCCTCCCGCGTGCGGGAGGGGCCCGGGGGAGGGCGTGTCGCGCACCTCTCTGGTGTGGCCCCTCCCCCAACCTCTCCCGCAAGCGGGTGGGGAACAGGAAGAAGCAATGACCAATCCCTTCGATCTCACCGGCCGCGTCGCGGTCGTCACGGGTGCCAACACCGGCATCGGCCAGGGCATCGCGCTCGCGCTCGCGGCGGCGGGCGCCGACATCGCCGCCGTCGGCCGCACGCCTGCTGCGGAGACCGTCGAGAAGGCCCGCGCGCTCGGCCGCAGGGCCGAGATCGTCTCGGCCGACCTCTCGACGATCGAGCCTGTGGGCAGGGTTGTGGACGAGGTTGTGGAAAAGCTCGGCGGGCTCGACATCCTGGTCAACAACGCCGGCATCATCCGCCGCAATGACAGCCTCGACTTCACCGAAGAGGACTGGGACGCGGTGGTCGACACCAATTTGAAGTCGGTGTTCTTCCTCTGCCAGGCGGCGGCGCGGCACATGGTGACCAGGGGCCGAGGCAAGATCATCAACATCGCCTCGATGCTCACCTTCCAGGGCGGCATCCGCGTGCCGAGCTACACCGCATCCAAGTCGGGCATCGGCGGGCTCACCAAGCTGCTCGCCAACGAATGGGCGGCCAAGGGCATCAACGTCAATGCGATCGCCCCGGGCTATATCGCCACCAACAACACCGCCGCGCTGCAGGCCGACGAGGCCCGCAACCGCCAGATCATGGAGCGCATCCCCGCCGGCCGCTGGGGCAGCCCCGACGACATGGGCGGCGCGGCGGTCTTCCTCGCATCCCCGGCGTCGGACTATGTGCAGGGCCATATCCTGGCGGTGGACGGGGGCTGGCTCGCGCGATGACGATTGCGTTCTTCGGAGAAGTGATGCTGCGGCTGTCGCCGCCCGGGCGCGAGCTGCTGCTCCAGACCCCGAAGCTCGAGGTCAATGTCGGAGGCGCGGAGGCGAACGTCGCCACCGGGCTCGCCTGTCTCGGCCATGCGACGCGGATGATCAGCGCGGTGGCGGACAATCCGCTCGGCGGCGCAGTGATCGGCGAGCTTCGGCGGCGCGGCGTCGACACTTCGACCGTTGCGAGCGAGCCCGGCCGGCTCGGCCTCTATTTCCTGACGCCCGGCGCGGGCCTGCGCGCTTCGGAGGTCGTCTATGACCGGGCGCATTCGGTGTTCGCCGAGCGCCCCGCCGAAAGCTGGGACTGGAACAGGCTGCTCGACGGCGCGACCCGGCTGCATCTTTCGGGGATCACGCCCGCGCTCGGGCACAACCCCGCCGCCGCCGCCATCGCGGCGGCCGAGGCGGCGGGCGCGAAGGGCATCCCCGTCTCGTTCGACGGCAATTATCGCGCGAAGCTGTGGGAAGCCTGGGACAGCGATCCCAGGTCAGTGCTGACCAAGCTCATCGCGCACGCCGACATCCTGTTCGGCAACCATCGCGACATCTCGCTCCTGCTCGGACGGCAATTCTCGGGCGACGGATCGGATCGCCGCCGCGAAGCAGCGGAGGCCGCCTTCGCGGCTTTCCCCAAGCTCCAGACGATCGCCTCGACCGCGCGCCACGTGGTCGACGCTGACAGCCACCGCGTCTCGGCCCGCGTCGACATGCGCGGCGGGGCGCACCAGACCGATGAAGTGCTGATCGCCGGCATCGTCGACCGGATCGGCGCGGGCGACGCCTTCGCGGCGGGCGTCCTGCACGGCCTCATTGAAAGCAATGGCGATGCGCGTGCCGCGGCCAAGGCCGGTCTCGCGCTCACTGCGCTCAAGCATTCGCTGCCCGGCGATGCGAGCCTTTTCACGCGCGCCGACCTGGCCGCGTTCAACGAAGGCGGACTCGACGTCCGCCGCTGACGAACCGGAGGCGAAAAGTCGCCCCGGCAGGTGAGGATGGTCGATGGGGGAGAATTTCGCAGCCGCCGATGAGGCGGCACCGGAGCAGCGGAACGCGGCGCAGCTCCGCCGCACCTATGGCATCGACGCCCGGCTCGAAGCCGAGCTCGCGGAAGCATGGCGCTTCATCGAGCCGCACATCATGACCGTCGCGCGCGAGCTGCTCGAGCGGCGCGCGGGCGGCCCGGTTCCGGATGCGCTGGTCGAGAGCCGAGTCGACTATGCCCGCATCAAGCTCTCACATCCGATCGACCAATATTGGGTCGACCGGATCGTCGCGGAAGCGGACCGCATCGCCGAGGACGGGTTCGAATTCTCGACCGTGACGGCCTCGATGCTCGTCGCGCAGATGCGCATCCACGCGCTCTTTTTCGAGCTGAGCCAGGATCCCGAGCAGCTCGAGCGGCTGACGCGCGCGACGCAGAAGCTCGCGGTGATCGAAGTCGAGATCATCGTCAGCCGGCTGCGCGAGATCGCGCGCGACCGTGCCCAGGCCGCCCGGCGGCAGGAGACCGCGCAGGTGCGCGCCGAGCTCAGCGAGACGATCACGAGCACTGCGCGGGCGAGCCGCGAAATCGCGCAGTTCACCGAGCGCACCGCCGCCGAACTGCTCGGGCTGCGCGCGCCCGCCGCCGAGGTCGCCTCGGCCGCCGACCAGGCGGCGGTGGCGATGAGCGAGTCGGCGCAGAACGCCGCCGGGCTGATCGCCGCCTATGAGCGCGCGCGCGAGGATGCGCACGAGGCCGCCGAGGTCGCGGGCAATGCCGACGCGATCGCGCTCAAGGGCGCGGAGAGCGCGGAAAGCCTCTCCGCGCATACCGCGCGGATCGAGAACGTCATCACGCTGATCTCCGACATCGCGCAGCAGACCAAGCTGCTCGCGCTCAACGCCAGCATCGAGGCGGCGCGGGCAGGGGAGAGCGGGCGCGGCTTCGCGATCGTCGCGCAGGAGGTGCGCAACCTCGCCGATCAGGCCGCGGACGCGACAGGCGGCGTCACCGCCACGATCCGCGCAGCGCAGCAGGCGAGCGGCGCGATGGCGGAGACCAATCGGGCGATCCTCGCCATCGTCACCGAGCTGCTCGCGCGCGTCCGGGCCGTTTCGGGCGCGATGGAGACGCAGATGGCGCGCGTCGCGGGCATCCTCGCCTCGATCGACGAGACCGCGGTTTCCTCGCGCGAGATCGCCGCGCTGATCGCGACGATCAGCGAGCGCGTCGCGCGGCTGGCGAGCGAGGCTGAGGAGGCCGGGCGCCAGGCCGCGCTCACCGGCGAGGCGCTGCGGCGCATCGAGGAGGCGACGGGGCAGTTCATGACGGGAGTGGACCGATGAGTGGCGTGTCGCGGCGTTCGGTGGTGGCGGGCGGCATGGCGTTGGCGGCGGTGCCGCTGGCGGCGCGCGCCGCGTCCGGCGACGCGACGGTCGAGACGCGGGCGGGGCGCTTCGAGGGCGACCGGCTCGACGGCGGCATGTTGCGCTTCCGCGGCATCCGTTACGGCAAGGCGGAGCGCTTCCGCGCGCCGGTGCCCTTCGCGACGCCCGGCGTCGCCGTTCCGGCGCATGAATTCGGCCCGATCTGTCCGCAGGGGCGCGGGGGCGACGTCCGCCAGTCCGAGGATTGCCTGTTCCTCAACGTCTGGACGCCCGGCGCCAGCCCGGCGGCCAAGCGCCCCGTGATGGTCTACATCCATGGCGGCGCCTATTCGAACGGCACGGTGACGGTGCCATTGAACGACGGCGCGACGCTGGCGGCGGCCGAGGACGTGGTGGTCGTCACGGTCAACCACCGGCTGAACGCCTTCGGCTATCTCTATCTCGCCCGGCTCGATCCGCGCTTCGCGGACAGCGGCAATGCCGGCCAGCTCGACCTGATCCTCGCGCTCCGATGGGTGCGGGACAATATCGCGGCCTTCGGCGGCGATCCCAAGCGTGTCTTCGTCTTCGGCCAGTCGGGCGGCGGCGCCAAGATCGCGACGCTGATGGGCATGCCCGCGGCAAAGGGGCTGTTCCACTCCGCCGCGACGATGAGCGGCCAGCAGGTCACCGCTTCGGGCCCGCTCAACGCGGGACGGCGCACCCAGGCGGTGCTCGACAAGCTCGGGGTCAGGCCCAACGACCTGGACGCGCTGCTGGCCTTGCCGACGGAGAAGCTGATGGAGGGGCTCGGCGCGACCGATCCGATCCTCGGCGGCGGAGTCTATTTCGGGCCGGTGCTCGACATGAAGTGGCTCGTCCGCCACCCCTTCTGGCCCGACGCCAATCCGCAGTCGCTGGCGATCCCGATGATCCTCGGCAACACCCGCGACGAGACAAGGGCGTTCGTCGACCCCAATTCGGCGAAGGTGAAGGGGCTGAGCTGGGACAATCTCGCGGAGCGGATGGCGCCGGAGCTCCGCATGGACATCCTGCCCGAATGGGTGGTCGCGCGCTATCGAGAGCATTTCCCCGCGGACACCCCCATGGACATCTTCTACCGCGCCACCACCGCGGGGCGGAGCTGGCCGGGACAATGGCTGGAGGCGGACGCGCGCGCCGCGGCGGGGGCCAAGGCGACCTGGGTCTATCAGATCGACTTCCAGTCGCCGACCCAGCCGGAGCGCGGCGCGCCGCACACGATGGACATCGCGCTCGCCTTCGGCACGCTCGACGCGCCCGGCTCCTATGCCGGCACCGGACCGGCGGCGCGCAAGCTCAGCGGCCAGGTGATGGGCGCCTTCGCGGCGCTGGCCCGGGCCGGACGGCCGGTGGTGAAGGGATTACCGGCCTGGGCGCCCTATACGCTGCCCGATCGCGCGACGATGGTGTTCGATGCCGAGAGCCGCCTGGCGAACGATCCGCGCAAATGGGAACGCGAGCTGTTCGCACGGGTGCCGTACATCCAGCCCGGGAGCTGAGGCATACGGCACTCAGGCTGGT
>CBIFVW010000239.1:0-5106 GCA_966186155.1 uncultured Sphingomonas sp. | reverse complement strand
CATGCCGCAACAGGGCGGAATTGCCGAGCTGATCGTGTTTCTCCTGGTCGGCGCGCGGGAGAAGGGCGTCGACGTCGCGTTCGACTTCGACCCGACGGCGCTCGCCGTGCTGGTCGACAAGGTCCAGATCCAGCAGGTGCTGATCAACCTGATGCGCAACGCGATCGAGGCGATGGCCGATTCGCCCGAGCGGCGGATGACCGTATCGAGCCGGCCCGACGCACCCGGCTATGTCCGCGTCACCGTCGCCGACACCGGCCCGGGCGTCGCGCCCGAGATCGCCCGCACGCTGTTCCGCGCCTTCGCCAGCAGCAAGCCCGAAGGCATGGGGCTCGGCCTCTCGATCTGCCGCACGATCGTCGAGGCCAATGGCGGGCGCATCTGGATGGAGCCGCGCTCCGGCGGGGGCTCGCTGTTCCACTTCACCCTGGTGCGCATGGAGGGGGAGGCCCAGGAATGACCGGCACGCGCCTGATCCACATCGTCGACGACGAGGAGAGCGTCCGCCGGTCGGTGGGCTTCATGCTGAGGACGTCCGGATTCGCGGTGCAGGCCTGGGCGTCGGGCGTCGATTTCCTCAAGGAGCTGCGCCGCGCCGACCCCGGCTGCATCCTGCTCGACATCCGCATGCCGGGGATGGACGGGCTCGAGGTGCAGCGGGTCCTGCACGAGCGCGGGGTGACGATGCCGGTGATCGTGCTCACCGGCCATGGCGACGTCGGCGTGGCGGTCCGGGCGATGCGGGCCGGCGCGGTCGACTTTCTCGAGAAGCCGTTCGAGGCCGAGGCGCTGCTCGCGGCGATCGAGGCGGCGTTCGAGCGGATCGCCCAGGCGAGCAGCGCGGCGTCGCGCGCGGTGGACGCGCGCGTGGCGCTCGCCGTGCTCAGCGAGCGCGAGCGCGAGGTGCTCGACGGGCTGGTCAAGGGCCTGCCCAACAAGACGATCGCCTACGACCTCGGCATCTCGCCGCGCACGGTGGAGGTGCACCGCGCCAATGTGATGTCCAAGCTCAATGCGCGCAGCCTGTCCGACGCGCTCCGCATCGCCTTCGCGGCCGAGCGGGTGGAGGACTAGAAGACCCCCGCGGTCCGCGCCGCGAGCCCGAGGCCGAGCAGCAGGAACACCGCGCCGGTCACCGCCCGAACCGCGCCCAGCGGCACCATCCGGATCGCCCGCGCGCCGAGCAGCACCGCGGGCACGTTGGCGATCATCATCCCCAGCGTCGTTCCCGCCGTCACCGCGAGCAGGTCGTGGAAGCGCGCGCCGAGCGCGATCGTCGCGAGCTGCGTCTTGTCGCCCATCTCGACCATGAAGAAGGCGGCGAGCGTGGCGAGGAACGGCCCGAAGCGCCGGGGCGCCTGCCCGGCATCGTCGAGCCGGTCGGGGATCAGCGTCCAGATCGCCATGCCGACGAACGACGCCGCCACGAGATAGCGGAACCAGGCGCCCTCGAGCAGCGCGGCCGCCTCGGCCCCGACCAGCGCCGCGAGGAAGTGATTGGCGAGCGTCGCGGCGAAGATGCCCGCGATGATCGGCAAGGGCCGCCGGAACCGGGCGGCGAGGACGATCGCGAGCAGCTGGGTCTTGTCGCCGATCTCGGCGAGCGCCACGAGCAGGGTGGAGGTGAGCAGGGCTTCCACGCGGAGTCTCCGGCCGGGCGGCGCGTAGGGCCAACGACATCGCACCTCCCCGCCCGGCACGAGCGGAGATGCGACGCCATTGGTCTCGCCCGAACGGTGCTCCCGTTCCCCGCGCGCCATGGCCTCTCGGCCAAGCATGTTGACGCACGGGCCCGCCTCAAGAGCGGCTGGCTACTCCCCGAATGACGAGGTGGCGGCTGGTGGAGCTGAGGGGAATCGAACCCCTGACCTCTGCAGTGCGATTGCAGCGCTCTCCCATCTGAGCTACAGCCCCGCCGCCGGTCCCGGTTGCCCGGGGAGGCGCTCCCTTAGCGGCGCTCGATCCCCAATGCAACCGGGTTGAAACGCCCACGGCGAAGCGCTTGCGCCGCGCGGCGAACGGCACTGAAAACTGGCCGTTTTTCCGGAACCAATCGCGCTCCTCGTCCGCTGAATCCCGGCACCGGAACTCGGCTTCCGGCCAGTGGAGAGGATTCGATGGACGACCGTTATCCCGACAATCGCTATTTCGGGCCTCAGGACCAGTATCAGGTCGGCGAGGCACGCCGCGGCGACGATCATTATTCGAGCGCCCGCGAATATGCCGCCGCCGGCGAGCTCGGCCGCTCACGCGCGTGGCGCGGCCAGGGCGGGCATGACCGGGACTATCGGGACTATGGCGCGCGCGACTATGGCGGCGGCTATGGTTATGGCAATTGGGACCGCAGCCGCGACTATCGCGCCGAGCGCGGCCGCTGGGACAACCCGCGCGGGCTGCGCCGCGGCCCGAGCGGCTATGACCGCGACGAGGACCGCGGCTTTTTCGAACGCGCGGGCGACGAGGTGCGCTCGTGGTTCGGCGACCCCGAGGCCGAGCGCCGCCGTGAGGCCGACATGCGCTACGACAGCCGGGCGATGCGCGAGGAACGCTGGTCGCATCCCGACGATCACTATCGCAGCTGGCGCCGGTCGCGCCTCGAGGAGCTCGATCGCGACTATGACGAATATCGCCGCGAGAACGCCCAGCGCTTCGAGAGCGAGTTCAACAACTGGCGCACCGAACGCCAGGGCCAGCGCGACGGCCTGCGCCGGGTGCGCGAGCATATGGAAGTGATCGGATCCGATGGCAGCCATGTCGGCACCGTCGACAAGGTCCGCGGCGACCGCATCCTCCTGACCAAGAGCGACCCGGATTCGGGCGGGCATCATCATTCGATCCCCTCGCGCTGGATCGAATCGGTCTCGGACAAGGTGACGCTGCGCAAGACCGCCGACGAGGCGCAGGCCGCTTGGAAGGACGAGGAGCGCTCGGGCGCCTTTTTCGGCGCGGACCGCGACGACCAGGACTGGCGCGGCGAGCGCAACCTCAACCGGAGCTTCTCCGGCACCTATTGAGCGATAACAGACGTGAGCAGGACTGGGCCCGGGATAGTCCCGGGCCCTTTTGTATCCGCCTCAGCCGGCGAGGAACGCAGCCAGCGCCGCGCGGAACGCCTCGGGCTGATCGAGCATGACGAAGTGGCCGCTGTCGGCCACGCCGACAAAGGCCGCGTGCGGCGCGCCGGCATATTCGCCCTTGTAGAAGCCGAGCACCCGCTCCTCGCCGCGCGCCGCGGTCCAGGGCACGAGTATGGTGATCGGGGTAGCGATGCCCTTGAGGTCGGGGCGGAGGTCGGTGAGCATGTCCTCATAGACCGCCTGGGCCGACACCCGCATGTCCGCTGCCGCCGACCAGGCCGCCACCTTGGCGCGCGATTCGGGCTTGAGCGCGTTGGCGTTCGCGATCGCCTGTCCCACCGCCGCAGGGAACGGCTTGCCGTAGAGCCCGGCCATCTGCGCGCGCGCCGTCTCGGCATGGGGCTTGATCGTCTCGACCGTCGATCCCGGCACGAAGGCCGATCCGATGAAAGGCAGCGAATCGACGATCATCAGCCGCGCGAGGTCGCCCGGATGCGCCTTCGCCAGCAGCATGCCGACGAGCCCGCCCAGCGAGTGGCCGACCACCGCCGCGCCCTTGATCCGGCGGTCCGCGATCAGCCCGTGCAGCTCGGCGACCACGCCGGACAGGATGCCCGGCTGGAGATTGGCGCGCGGATCGTCGCCGCCGAAGCCGTTGATCTGGACGAGGTAGACGGTGTGCGTCCTGGCCAGCTCGGGCGCCACGCCGTCCCACACCGCGCGCGGGCTCGAAAGCCCGGGGATCAGGATCACGGGGCTGCCCTTGCCGGTGACCATGACCGAGATACGCTCTCCCTGGAGCAGCTCCGGGGACGCCGGGGCGATCGTCGAATGCGCGGCCTGGGGGCCGAGGATCGCGGGGATGCTCAGCATGCAGGCGAGCGCGAAGAGGATGCGGCGGATCATTGCTGGGGTTCCTTCGAGGGATTGGTGAAGATCTCTTCGATCGCGAGGCCGAACAGGTCGGCGATCTTGAAGGCGAGCGGCAGCGAGGGGTCGTAACGCCCGGTCTCGATGGCGTTGACGCTCTGGCGCGAGACCTCGAGCCGTTCGGCCAGGTCCTGCTGGCTCCAGGCCCGCTCGGCGCGGAGCACGCGGAGGCGGTTCTTCATTGCCCGCCTCCGGTCAATCGATCGCTCAGCTCCATCACGCACTGCGCGACGCCCCAACCCAAGCACCACAGCACGAAGGCCCAATAGGCAGGCAAATGCGGCGCCACGCCGGCTTCCTCCAGAAAGCCCCACACGGTGGCGAGGCTCAGCATGACCGCGAGCCCCGCGAGCATCGCCGACACGATGCGCCGGCGCAGATATTCGTCGGTTTCCTCGACGACATAGAGGCCGATGACCGCGATCACGCCGACGATCGGCAACGCGGGAAGGACCGCGAGCGCCACCAGCGCAACGCCCACCGGATGCCGGGCCTCGACCACCCAATTGGCCGTGGTCAGCAGCACGACATAGGCGATCATGGTCGGAATGAAGCGCCGCAGATAGCGCTTCGCGGCTGGGGAAGATCCCTGCATGTCAAGCTCCCTTTCGAATCAGACAAGGGTGCTTTACATTCCTCGGCGCAAGAATGTCAATGACGCTTTCCATATAGGAAAGAGTGCGCGACCTCTAAGTTTGGTTGCTGTCCGGCGGAGACATGGGGACCGGGTCGATATGCCATCCATGGAATCCGCGGATCATCGGCTTGCCGCATCCCGTGCACCAGGAACGGTAGTGACTGCCGTCGGTCCACGCGCGGCTCCGGCTGCGGTGGTGCCTGCCGAACAGGCAATAGATCGGCTGGAGAAAGCCCATGGCACCACCCCCATCTTTGGCGGCATGGTGGCACGTTTCCAGACTATGTCTATCCCTTTGTCGCGTCGCCGGAAATCAGCCCCGGAGCCGTGCCGCCATGTCGGCCGCGAGCTGGCTCAACGTGTCGTCGCGTGCGCCCATCACCACGATCCGGTCGCCCGGCCGGGCGATCGCGGCGAGATGCGCCGCGGCGGCGGCGCGATCGGGGATGTGAAGCGCCTGGC
>CBIFVW010000238.1:0-5111 GCA_966186155.1 uncultured Sphingomonas sp. | reverse complement strand
CCGATCGGCTCGGTCACCGGCATGTCGGCGCCGATCGCGGCGGCCATCGGCTCCTCGATCAGCCACACCTGGCTCGCGCCGGCGTTCGAGGCGGCGTCGCGGATCGCGCGGCGCTCGACCGAAGTGGAACCCGAGGGCACGCAGATCACGATCTGCGGCCAGCGCATGAAGCGGCGCTGGCCGTGCACCTTCTGGATGAAGTGCTTGATCATCTGCTCGGCGACGTCGATGTCGGCGATAACGCCGTCGCGAAGCGGCCGAATCGCTTCGATCGAGCCCGGGGTCTTGCCCATCATCAGCTTGGCGTCGTCGCCGACCGCCTTGACCTTCTTCTGGCCGTTCAGCGTCTCGACCGCCACTACCGACGGCTCGTTGAGGACGACGCCTCTCCCGCGCAGGTACACGACCGTGTTCGCGGTCCCCAGGTCGATCGCCATGTCGTGGGACATGAATTTGAAAAAGCGGGAAAATGCCATCTATCGTTCCGTCCTGCCGCGCGGGCGCCCGTCGCCGGCTGTTCGCACATTATCTAGTCCGGGACCTTGCCGGGGCGGACGGGAAAATCCGGCCTGGTGCCATGCGGTTGGGGTCGCGGGATGCCGTCGCTTGGGCTAGAGCAACGACCATGTCAATACGCCGTCTCCCCGAACATCTTGTCAACCGGATTGCAGCGGGAGAAGTGGTCGAGCGCCCCGCCAGCGCGCTGAAGGAACTGGTGGAAAATTCGATCGACGCGGGAGCGACGCGGATCGCGGTGAAGCTGGCGGCGGGTGGCACCGACCTGATCGAAGTCACCGATGACGGCTGCGGCATGGCGCCGGCCGAAATGGCGCTGGCGCTCGAGCGTCATGCGACTTCGAAACTGCCCGACGACGCCATCGACCAGGTCTCGACCCTCGGCTTCCGCGGCGAGGCGCTGCCTTCGATCGCCAGCGTCGCGCGGCTGACGCTGGAGAGCCGGGTGCGCGGGCAGGAGGGCTGGCAGCGCATCGTCGACAACGGCGATCTGGTGGCGGAGGGCCCCGCGGCGCTGCCGCCGGGGACGCGGGTGCGAGTCGAGCAATTGTTCGCGCGCGTGCCGGCGCGGCGCAAGTTCCTCCGCTCCGCCCGCGCCGAGTATGCCGCCAGCCTCGACGTGGTGAAGCGGCTGGCCATGGCGCGACCCGACATCGCCTTCTCGGTCGAGCATGACGGGCGCCGCGCGTTGCAGGTGCAGGGCGGGGAGACCGGTCCAGAGCGTGTCGCCGGCCTCACCGATCGCGCTCTCGCCGAGAACAGCGTCGCGATCGATTTCGAACGCGAGGGCCTGACGCTGGGCGGAGTCGCGGGATTGCCGACGTTCAACCGCGGCGTGGCGGACCATCAGTATCTCTTCGTCAACGGCCGGCCGGTGAAGGACCGGCTCCTCGTCGGCGCGGTGCGCGGCGCCTATGCCGAGATGCTCGCGCGCGACCGGCATCCGGTGGTGGCGCTGTTCCTCGACGTCCCGGTCGACCAGGTCGACGTCAACGTCCACCCTGCCAAGACCGAGGTGCGCTTCCGCGATCCGGCGCTGGTGCGCGGGATGATCGTCTCCGGGCTCCGGCGCGCGCTCGACCTGGCGGGGCATCGCAGCGTCCAGCGGCCGAGCGAGGCCGCGCTGGGGATGTGGACGAGCGAGGCGGCCGCGCTCGCCGCGCCAGCGCCCCAGCTCTGGGATGCGGGGCCCGCCGCTGCATCGCTGGCGCCGATGCAGCATTATTCGGGAGTGCAGGATCGCCGCCCGAGCTTCAGCGCGCCTGCGCCGCTCGCTCGGGCCGAACCCGCACACATGCCGGTTCCAGAGACCAATCGTTTCCCTCTCGGCGTCGCGCGCGGTCAGGTCGCCAAGACCTATATCGTCGCCGAGGCCGAGGACGGGCTCGTCCTGGTCGACCAGCACGCTGCGCATGAGCGGCTGGTCCTGGAGCGCATGCGGCGTGCCATGGCGGACGGCGGCGTCGCCAGCCAAGGCTTGCTCGTCCCCGAGGTTGTCGAGCTCGACGAGCCCGGCTGCGACCGGCTCGAGGCGCGCGCGGCGGAGCTCGGCCAGTTCGGCCTCGAGCTCGAGCGTTTCGGGCCGCGCGCGATGCTGGTCCGCGCGGTGCCGGCGGTATTGGGGCAGGGCGATGTCCACGGCCTGGTCACCGACCTCGCCGACGAGCTCGCAAGCTTCGACGAGGCGTTGAGCCTCAAGGAGAAGCTCGACCATGTCGCCGCGACCATGGCTTGCCACGGCTCGGTCCGCGCCGGCCGCGTGCTCTCGGTCGCCGAGATGAACGCGCTGCTCCGCGAGATGGAGGTCACGCCGCATTCGGGCCAGTGCAACCATGGCCGCCCGACCTGGGTAAAGCTCGCGCACGGCGACATCGAGAAATTGTTCGGGAGGAAATGATGGAGATCCGGCGCGCCGGCGACGCGGATGCCGATGGTATCTGGGCGATCCTCGAGCCGGTGATCCGCGCGGGTGAGACCTGGGCGCTCGATCGCGACATGCCGCGCGATGCCGCGCTCGCCTATTGGTTCGCGCCGGATCGCGAGGCCTGGCTCGCGGAGGAGGGAGGAGAGGTGCTCGGCACCTATTTCCTGCGCGCCAACCAGGCGGGCGGCGGCGGCCATGTCGCCAATGCCGGGTACATGACGCATCCGGAGGCGACCGGACGGGGCGTGGCCCGCGCGATGTGCGTCCATTCGCTCGACCGGGCCAGGGCCCGCGGCTTCGAGGCGATGCAGTTCAATTTCGTGGTGAGCAGCAACGATCGCGCGGTGAAGCTCTGGCAGGGCATGGGGTTCGAGATCGTCGGTCGTGTTCCCGGCGGCTTCCGCCATCCCGTCCACGGTCGGGTCGACTCGCTGATGATGTACCAGCGCCTCTAGCGCTTGGCCGGCATCCGGAACATCTGGCCCTTCGCCGCGCGCGCCCAGTCGGGCAGCACGGGGTTGCCGTCCGGCGTGCCTGCGAAGTCGATCACGCACATATGGCCGAAGCGGCGATGCTCGGCGCAGCCGACGCCGGCGAAACGGAAGTCGGGCTTGAACACCAGCGCGCGATGGCCGCGGCCGCGCACGCCGTCGTCGACGATCAGGCCGCGCACCACTGCGGCGGCATCGCCATTGCCGTACCAGATGCCTTCGCCGACATAGATGTCGCCGCCGCGGCGCTTGACCCGGTCGCCCGGCGTCAGGCCCTCGCGCGAGGCATGACCGGTGGCGCCGCTCGCGCCCTGATCGTCGGCATGATCCTGCGCGGCGAGCATCAGCAGCTCGCCGATATCGAGCGGTGCCAAGGGCTGCTGGCGCTCGAGGAAATCGATCGCCTCGTCGACCGCGTCGGGCCCCTCATTGGTGATCAGGCCGTTCGGATCGCCCGGCAGGTACAGCACGCGGCCGTCGAAATAGCGGCGATATTCGCGCAACTGCTCGGCATATTCGCGCGGATGCTGGCGGGCATAGTTGATCTCGGCGAGCACGTCGCGCTCCATGCGCGTCGCCTCGCCCGCGCCGGTCAACAGGATCCAGCACGCGCCGAGCGCAGCGGCGAAACGGCCCATGGCAGTCACGAAAAGCCCCCCGGAACTCGGCCGGGCCCCGCGCCCGTCCAGCTACATCGGTAGCGATACTGGTTTAACCGCTTGAGAAGGCAAGCGGATATTCGGGAATTAACCCTAGGGAGCGCCGTCCGCCTTGCGGCCCAGATCGGCGACGCACATCACCCGATAGCCACGGTGCGGCCCACAGGCGACGCCGGCGAAGCGCATCTCGGCCGCGAACAGGGTCTTGCGATGGCCGCGCCCGGGCACGTCGTCGTCGACGATCAGCTGGCGCACGACCTCGACTGCGCTCGGCGGGCCATAGGTGATCACTTCGGCGACATAGCTGCCGCCGCCGCGGCGCTGGACGCGAAGGACCGGATTGGCGCCATCGGCGGAGACATGACCGGTCGCTCCGCGCGGCCCCTGTTCCGCGACATGGTCGCGCGCGGCGCGGGCGAGGAGCGGCGACGGCGCGATCGGTGCGAGCGGCGGCTGGCGCTCGAGGAAGCGAATCGCCTCGTCGACCGCGCGCGTGCCCTCGCGGGTCAGCAGCCCGTCGGGATTGCCGGGATAATAGACGATCTTGCCGCGGAAGAGCTTGCGATAGGCGCGGAGCCGCTCGGCATAGTCGCGCGGCCGGGTGCGCGCGAAGTTGATCTCCGCGAGCACGGCACGCTCGAGCGCGGGCTGCGAGGGCGCGGCGAGCGCCAGGGCGAGGGGGAGAAGCATCGGCACGTCCTTAGCCGGCGCGCCGATGAACGGGAACCGAACGCGGGAGCCCTCGTCGTGCTGCATGAAAAAGGCCGCCTCGGTTTCCCGGAGCGGCCCTTTTTCCCGATAGTCCGAATGGCGATCAGCCCTCGGCGGTCTCGCCTTCGTCCGCGGCCGGCTCGGCCTGGACCTCGGCGGTCGCGCCCGGTTCGGCATTGGGATCGTAATCCTCGGTGAAGCCGGCCTCGTCCTTCTCGAACATCGCCGCCATCACGTCGACGCCCTGTGCCTGCATGTCCGCTTCTTCCGGCGAACGGGCGACGTTGACCTTGACGGTCACCGACACCTCGGGGTGCAGCGCGACGCGGACCTCGTACACGCCGATCGCCTTGATCGGACGGTCGAGGACCACCTGCGACTTGTTGACCTTGTGGCCGTCGGCGACGAGCGCCTCGACCAGGTCGCGCACCGCGACCGAGCCGTAGAGCTGGCCGGTGTTCGAGGCCTGGCGGATCAGCGTGACCGACACGTCGTTGAACGAGCCGGCTTCCTTCTCGGCGTCCGAACGGCGCGAGGCGTTCTCGGCCTCGATGCGGGCGCGGTTCGCCTCGAAGACCTTGCGGTTCGCTTCGTTGGCGCGCAGCGCCTTCTTGCGCGGAAGAAGGTAATTGCGGGCGAAGCCGTCCTTGACCTTCACCACGTCGCCGATGCCGCCGAGCTTCTCGACGCGCTCAAGCAGAATAACGTCCATGGGGTGCGCTCCTTACTTCACGATGTAGGGCAGCAGGCCCAGATGACGGGCGCGCTTGATGGCCTGGGCCAGCTCGCGCTGCTTCTTGGCGCTCACCG
>CBIFVW010000237.1:0-5138 GCA_966186155.1 uncultured Sphingomonas sp. | reverse complement strand
GCTGATCGACGAGGGGCACGAAGTTGCGCTGCTCGACGCCGAACTGGGCCCGATGCCCCTTGGCGGCTTGATCGACGAGATCGCGCGCCGCCGTCCCGATGCGATCCTGTTCGGCCATTCGGGCTCCTCGTCCGCCCAGCCGATCATCAGCCGCGTCGCCGCCGAGGCCGCGGCCCGGCTGCCCCAGGCGTACATCGTCTATGGCGGCGTCCATCCCACTTATTTTTGGCGCGAGCTGCTTCGCGACGAGCCCCATGTCCATGCGATCGTGCGCGGGGAGGGCGAGGAGACCGCCCGGCGGCTGATGCGCGCGCTCGCCGAAGGGGCGCCGCTCGACCGGATCGAGGGCATCGCCTATCGCGACGCGGGCGCCGTCGTCGCCACCCCGCCCGCGCCGGTCATCCGGGATCTCGACGCCTATCGCATCGGCTGGGAGCTGATCGACCATGGCCGCTACAGCTACTGGGGCGGCAAGCGCGCCGTGGTGATCCAATTCTCGCGCGGCTGCCCGCATTTGTGCAATTATTGCGGGCAACGCGGCTTCTGGACGCGCTGGCGGCACCGCGATCCGGTGAAGCTGGCCCGCGAGATCGCCTATCTCCATCGCGCGCACGGCGTCGAGGTCTTCAACTTCGCCGATGAGAATCCCAGTGCCGGGCGCAAAGCCTGGCGTGCCTTCCTCGAAGCAGTGATCGCAGAGGATATCTCCGTCACACTCGTGGGCTCCACCCGCGCCGACGACATCGTGCGCGACGCCGATATACTGCCTCTCTACAAGCAGGCCGGCTTCGAACGCTTCCTGCTCGGCATGGAGAATACCGACGAGGCGACGCTCGCGCTGATCCGCAAGGGCGGCTCGACCAGCGCCGACCGCGAGGCGATCCGGCTGCTCCGGCGCCACGGCATCCTGTCGATGGCGACCTGGGTTGCGGGATTCGACGACGAGACCGATGCGAGCCTGCTCCGCGGCCTGCGCCAGATCATCTCCTATGATCCCGACCAGATCCAGGCGCTCTACGTGACTCCGCACCGCTGGACTCCCTTCTACCGCCTGGCGGCCGATCGTCCGGTGGTGCAGGCGGACCGGACCAAATGGGACTATAAGCATCAGATGCTCGGCGTCCGGGGAATGGCGCCGTGGCGGCTGTTCCTGTGGATCAAGCTGATCGAGGCGGCGGCGCAGTTGCGACCGCGCGCGCTCCTGCGCTGGGCGTGGCACCCCGACCCAAAGATCCGCCACGCCATCCGCTGGTATTATCGCATGGGCCGGCGCGTGTGGTTCCACGAAATGCTCGGCTTCTTCCTTCGCGATCGGCGCTGCCGTGAGGGGCGTACCCTCGCCGATCATCTGGGCGCCGCGCAGGATGCGGAGGAAGAGGCCTCCCGCGTCGGCGGGCGGCCGGCGGTTCCGAGTGCGGCCTGACGCGCCGCCCTTCCCGCGGCGTTCCCGGACCGCGCGACGCCGATTCCCTTAGAGCCGCTTCTCGAAGAAGAGGTCGGGATAGGGGTCGTCGTTGAACCGGTCGATCCCGGTCCAGCCCGTCGACTCGTACAGCCGCCGCGCCTCGGGCAGTGCGCTGTTGGTGTCGAGGCGGAGCATGGCCATGCCGAGCTCTCGCGCGATGTCCTCCGCCGCCTGCATCAGCCGCTTGGCGATTCCGAGCCCGCGCGCCGCCGGCGAGATCCACAGCCGCTTGATCTCGCCCGCCGCGCCGCCGCTGCCCTTGAGCGCGACGCAGCCGATCGGCAGCCCGTCGGACATGGCGAGCAGGAACGCGCCGCGCGGGCGGACCATGTCGCGCGCGTCGGGATCGCGCGAGCGGCCGACATCGAAGCCTTGCGGGAAGCGGCGCGCGAGCTCGGCATAATATGCGCCGAGGCAATGGCGCGCGGCGTCGGATTCGGGATCGGCCTCCTCGATCGCGACCGTGTCGCGGCCGAGCGCCGAGGCGATCAGGTCCATCGCGCGGAGCAGCGCCTCGGCGTGCGGCGTCGCGTCGAGCAAGGCCGACGCGCGCGCGTCGGAGAGCGCCTCATAGGCCTCGTACTCGCGCCTCCCGGCTTCAGTCAGCGTCGCGACCCGGCGGCGCGCATCCTCGGGATGCGGCACGGTCTCGACCAGCCCCTCTTCCTCGAGCCCGCGCAGCAGCCGGCTCATCAGCCCCGAATCGAGCCCGAGATAGTCGCGAATCCCGCCCACTTCGCCGCGCCCCCCGCCGATCGCGTTGAGCACGCGCGCCGAGCCGAGCGGGCGGCCCCGGCCCAGGAACGAGGTG
Source organism: uncultured Sphingomonas sp. (assembly GCA_966186155.1). Taxonomy (GTDB): domain Bacteria; phylum Pseudomonadota; class Alphaproteobacteria; order Sphingomonadales; family Sphingomonadaceae; genus Sphingomonas. The sequence goes on along the minus strand of CBIFVW010000237.1, from coordinate 2,862 downwards.
TCGAGCGCCCCCACTTCCCTGGTGACGGCGCGAGCGAAGCGGCGGAAGCGGGCGACGGGATCATGCTGCATATTATCTGACGTAAGTCAGATAATCCGGAGTGGCAAGCTCGGCCTCGCCATCTTGTCCTCTCCCCATCCCCGCTCCGCCTGATCCTCCCCTGGAAGGGGAGGTGGCAGCCCGAAGGGCTGACGGAGGGGTAGCTCGCCCCGGGCGGCGCCGCTGGCGGAGACCTACCCCTCCACCACCGCCTCCGGCGGCGGTCACCCTCCCCCTCCGGGGGAGGAAATGATCCAGCCCCGCTCCGCACCATTCCCGAGTGGCTTTTGCCGCGCCTCGCGGCCGTGGGAGCGGCGGCCAAAAAGGGCCTGATCACCCTTCCAATGTAGGATTTCGTTTCGCATAGACTCGAAGATGCGCCCTCCTTCCCGTTTCGCCGGCTTCCCGCCTGTCGCGCCGCTGTCGCCCGAGTGGCGCATCGCCGTCGCTTCGCCGCCGCGTGCCGGGCGCGTGCCGGGCGCGTGGGTGTCGCGTCGGCGTCGCGCGGCAGTGGCGCAGGCGTCGCGTGCTCGGCGCTTCTCCGTCGCCCGGGCGGCGCGAAGCTGTCGCAATCCCGGCGAAATCGCCGTCTTTGCCCCGAGTCGTGTCAACTTCGTCAACTTCGCAGCTGACGCGACGGAACGAACAGGGTACGAATCGCCGCGATGACGCCGCCGCTTCCCTATCCCGCGCTGCATGCCAGCCATGGCGGCATCTGGATCGCCGGCGCCGACGGCGAGAGCCGCGCGGTCGGCCGGGGCGAGGCGATCCGCATCGCCGCCGACACGCCGGTGATCCTGCTCAATGCACCCCTGGTCGGTCAGCGGCTCGGCCATCCCGAGCTGTCGGGGCTAGACCTGCTCGAGCTGTTCGCCTTCCTCCGCCCCGCCCGCTTCATGGTGCCGACACCCAAGGGGCTCGCGCGGGTCTCCGGCATCGCGCCGCCGGAAAGCGACGCCGAAGTCGCCGCCTTCCTCCGCCGCGCGGCCGAGGCGCTGCTCGCGCTGCCCGGGGGCGACTGGCCCGAGCGCGAGGGGGCCTGGCATGCCGCCCAGTCGCTGTTCCGGCTGCGCTGGCCTTGGGCGCCGGCGGTCTCGCAGGCGATCGCCAGGCCGGAGCGGGCGGAGCGCTGGCTCTTCTCGCGGCTGCCCGAATGGAGCGAGCAGCCGCCGCGCGCCGCGCCGCGCACCGTGACGCTCGCCGATTCGGACGTGGCCGATCGCCTCGCCCGGCTCACCGGCGCCGGCGCCGAGCGGCGCCAGGGCCAGCGCGACTATGCCGCCGCAGCGGCGGGTGCGTTCGCGCCGCGGGACCTGCGCGATTCGCCCAACCTCGTCCTCGCCGAGGCGGGGACCGGGATCGGCAAGACGCTCGGCTATCTCGCTCCCGCCTCGCTCTGGGCCGAGCAGGCCGGCGGCGCGGTCTGGGTCTCGACCTTCACTAAGGCGCTGCAGCGGCAGCTGGGCCATGAGGGGGAGCGGCTGGTTCCCGATCCCGGGCAGCGCCGGAAGCGGATCGTCACGCGCAAGGGCCGCGAGAACTATGCCTGCCTCCTCAATCTCGAGGACGCGCTGCAGGGCGGCTTCGCGGGGCGCGCGGCGATCCTCGCCCAGCTCGTCGCGCGCTGGGCGGCCTATACCGCCGACGGCGACATGATCGGTGGCGACTTGCCCGGCTGGCTGCCGACCCTGTTCCGCCGCAACGGCTCGACCGCGCTCACCGACCGGCGCGGCGAGTGCATCTATGCCGGCTGCCCGCACTATCGGAAATGCTTCATCGAGCGCGCCGCCCGCGCTTCGGCCGATGCCGACATCGTCATCGCCAACCACGCGCTGGTGATGGTCAACGCCGCGCGCGGCCGCGAGGCCGCGAGCCGGCCGACGCGCTATGTGTTCGACGAGGGCCATCATCTGTTCGACGCCGCCGACGCGATGTTCTCGGCGGCGCTGACCGGGCAGGAGACGATCGAGCTCCGCCGCTGGATCATGGGCCCCGAATCGGGCGCGCGCGGGCGGCGGCGCGGGCTCGCCGCGCGGCTCTCCGACATCGCCAGCTATGATGAGGAGGGCGGCCGCGCGATCGCCGAGGCGGTCGAGGCGGCGCGCGCCCTGCCGAGCGACCAATGGCTCCAGCGCCTGGGCGAGGGCCAGCCCTTCGGCCCGGTCGAGGCGCTGCTCGCCGCGGTGCGCGGGCTCGTCTACGCCCGCGACGCCAATGGTTCGGGCGACGCCGGCTATGGCCTCGAGACCGAGCTCGCCGAGCCCGACGGCGCGCTGGTCGAGGCGGCCGGGCCCGCAGGCGCGGCGCTCGACGCGCTGCTCCGCCCGCTCGTCGCGCTCGGCCGCCGGCTCGAGGCGGTGCTCGCCGAGGCGCCCGACTGGATGGACGGCCCGGCCCGCGCGCGGATCGAGGGCGCGGTCGCCTCGCTCGGCTGGCGCGCCGACACGGTCGGGGCCTGGCTCGCGCTGATCGCGCGGATCGGCGGGCCCGCCGATCCCGAGTTCGTCGACTGGCTCGCGGTCGATCGCGTCGAGGGGCGCGAGTACGATGTGGGCCTCCACCGCCACTGGCTCGATCCCGCCAAGCCCTTCGCCAAGGCGGTGCTCGCGCCCGCGCACGGCGTGCTCGTCACGTCGGCGACGCTGCGCGCGGGGGGCGACTGGGACGTGGCCGAGGCGCGCTCGGGGGCGGTCCATCTGATGCGCCCCGCGGCGCGGTTCGAGGCGGCGAGCCCGTTCGACTATGCCGCCCAGTCCGAGGTGCTGGTGGTCACCGACGTCAAGCGCGGCGACCTGCCCGCGCTCGCCAATGCCTATGCCCGGC
>CBIFVW010000236.1:0-5154 GCA_966186155.1 uncultured Sphingomonas sp. | reverse complement strand
CTTGAACCCCCGCGCGTTTTGCCCGAAAGCTGCCGGCCAAACGGAGGGTCGGGTGCGATGATGCGTCGGTTGCTGATGGTGGTGGCGCTGGTCCTCGCCTGGGCGAGTCCGGCCCGCGCCGACGATATCTCGGCCTCGGCGCGCGGTGTGGTCCGCATCGTCACCATCGCGGTGGTCAATGACGAGGTCGTCGGCTTCGGCCATGGCAGCGGCTTCGCGGTCGCGCCGAACCGGATCGTCACCAATGCGCATGTCGTCGAGCTCGCCTCGCGCTATCCCGACAATGTCGTGATCGGTGTCGTTCCGTCCGAGGGGGACAAGTCGTTCCAAGGCAAGCTGATCAAGATCGACACCGAACGCGACCTGGCGCTCATCGAGTTCAGCGGCGTCCGCCTCGCTCCGCTGACGCTCTACACGGGCGCAGTGAACGACGGCGATTCGCTGATCGCGCTCGGCTATCCGGGCAATGTCGACATCGCCACCGCGCGATCGGCCGCGGACTTCATCAAGCCCCAGTCCCCGGTCCGCTCGCAAGGCGGCTTCGCGGGGCTGCGCAAGCTGCAGGGCGTCGGCGTGCTGCTCCACACCGCGAGCATCGCCCGCGGCAATTCGGGCGGCCCGCTGCTCGACCGGTGCGGCCGCGTGCTCGGCGTCAACTCGGCGATCACGCACAACGACGAAGGCGATTCGACCTTCGCCTTCGCCATCTCCGGCGCGGAGCTCGCCGCCTTCCTCCAGGAGGCGAAGCAGCCCTTCGCATCGGTCGGCGTGCCGTGCACCAGCGTCGAGGAGCAGCTCGCGCAAGAGCGCAGCGCCGACGAGAAGGCACGGCTCGAGGCCGAAGAGCTGGCGCGCAGCGATGCGGCGAAGGCCGCCGCGGAACGCCAGGACGCGATCGCCCAGGCGCGAAACCGTGCCGAGACCGCGCGCGAGAACTTCATGGCGGGCGCCGCGGTGCTGCTCGTGCTCGGCGCGCTCGCGCTGGGCGGCGCCGGGCTGCTCCTCTCGCGCGAGCGCAAGCGCGAGGCGATCTGGGTCGCGGCAGGCGGCGGCGCGCTGATGCTCGGCGCGGTGGCGCTGTTCGTCAGCCGCCCAGGTTTCGACGAGACGAAGGTGGTGCCGGTCCCGAAGACCGCGGCCGCCGCGGCGGTCGCTCCGGAGGGCGCACAGGGGCGGATGGTCTGCACGCTCGTTCCCGAGCGGAGCCGCGTGACCGTGACCGACACCGACAAGGTCGACCTCGACATCGGCGCGGACGGCTGCATCAACGGCCGCACCCAATATGCCGAGGCGGGCACGCACTGGCAGCGCATCCTCGTTCCCGACCAGGAAGCCAATGTCTCGGTGCTCGACTATGACCCGGCGACGCGGACCTACACCAATACCCGCTACCTGCTCTCGTCCGAGCAGATGAACCAGGCGCGCGCGCTCCGGAAGATGGTGCCGCTCAAGACCTGCTCGGCCGACCAGGCAAAGCGCGCGGCTCTCGCCACCCAACAGCAATCGATCCGCGCCGCCCTGCCGCCGGTCTACAACGAGAAGCTGGTATATCGTTGCGAGGCGGCACCCGGCGGGATCCCCCCGGCGGGCGCGGCAGCCACCACGAAGTAACTCAGCCCCGGTCCACCCGCGCCGCGAAGCAGCCGCGCTTGGCGTTGTGGACGTGGAGATAATCGACCGCCGGGTCGGCGAAGAAGCGGTCGATCAGCGGCGCGAGGTCGCACCCCTCGACCACATCGGCGTCGGTCATCATGCCCGCCGCGTCGAAGGCACGCACCGAGAGCAGGCGAATCGCGAGCTGCTCGGGCACCTCTCCCTCGAACCGCGCCGGCTGCTCCGCGCCTTCGCGCACGAAGATCGCGTGGCGCGAACGATAGGGCGTGTCGACCGGCAGATGCTCGTGGTTGACGAGCAGCATCGCCTCGCCCGGCTCGGCGTCCTCGAGCGTGATCCGGCAGGGAAAGCCCGGCTTCCCGTCGACAGTCATGCGGATCGCGCCGGCGGCGGCGAGCGCCTCGTCGGGCAAGCCATAGAGACTGCGGAACGGCGCGGGGTCGAGCCCCGAGATCACGAAGCTCATTGCTCGGCTCCTTCGCGCTTCAGCAGGGCACGCTTGCGGTCGATGCCATAGGCATAGCCGCCCATGCTGCCGTCGGAGCGCAGCGCGCGGTGGCAGGGGATGATCACGGGGACATGGTTGGCGCCGCATGCCGATCCGGCCGCGCGCACCGCGCCGGGGCTGCCCGCCGCGGCGGCGAGCTGGGCATAGCTGCGCGTCTCACCCGGAGGGATTTCGCGCAGCGCCTGCCACACCGCTTCCTGGAACGCCGTGCCCTGCACGTCGAGCGGCAGGTCCGCATCGCGTCCGGGCGTCTCGACCTCGGCGACGACGCGCTCTGCGAGTTCGGCGAGGGCCGCCCCGCCCTGCACCACTTCGGCCGCGGGGAAGCGCCTGGCCAGATCGAGCGCGGTCTCGTCGAACGCGAGGCGGCACAGCCCCTTGTCGGTCGCTGCGATCAGCAGCGGGCCGAGACTCGTCGCGGCGATCGTCCAACGGATCGTCACGCCCGCGCCGCCGCGCTTCCAGACGCTGGGGCTCATGCCGAGCCGGGCATTGGCCGTCTCGTAGAAGCGGCTCGGGGCCGAATAGCCGGCCTCGTAGATCGCCTCGGTGACGCTCGCGTCCTCCTCGCCAAGCGCCTCGGCGGCGCGGCGGGCGCGCAGGCCGCGGGCATAGGCGGCCGGAGTCACGCCCGTGGCGCGTTTGAACAGCCGGTGGAAATGATGCGGCGCATAGCCGACCGCGGCGGCGATCGCGTCGAGCGGCACATTCTCCTCGGCCGCCTCGATCAGCGCGACGGCCTTGGCCACCGCCACCCTGTCGCGTCCGACTTCGTCGGGCTTGCACCGGAGGCACGCGCGAAAGCCGGCGGCGCGCGCGGCCTCGGCATCGGGATAGAAGCGGACATGCGCGCGCTTCGGATGCCGTGCCGGGCAGCTCGGCTTGCAATAGATGCCGGTGGTCGTCACCGCGACGATGAAGCGCCCGTCAAAGGCGCGGTCGCGCGCTTCGAAGGCGGTCCAGGCGGTATCCTCGGAAAGGGTCATCGCATTCGTCATGCCCTGGATATAGGCGCCCGGCCACGCACCCACATCCCGCGGCTTGCGCCCAAAGCGAAACGCCTCCGCAAGGCTACGGAAGGGGCCTTTCCGGAACCCCGAATTCACATCCTGAAAGGATGGGCGGCCCCAATTCAGGACCGCCATGTACACCGCACCCGCCGCCGGAGCCTCGAAGCTCGCCCTGATCGCCGATGTCGGCCACAACACGATGCGCCTCGGTCTCACCGATGGCGAGGGCCATTTGCGCCACGATACTATCCGCACGTTCGAATCGCGCGAGCAATCGAGCATCTCGGGTGCGTTCACCAGCTTCGGCCAGGCGTGCGCGCTGGGCGAGCTGCCGCGCCGCTGCGCGATCGCCGTGTCGGGTGCGGCGGTGGGCGACACCATCTCGGTACCCAATAGCCCCTGGTACCTGTCGCGGCCCGGCCTCACCGCGATGCTGCAGGCGCCGCCGTTGATCCTCAACGATTTCGCGGCCAATGCCTGGGCGCTCAGCGCGCCCGACAGCGACGCGCGGATCGAAGCGGTGGCCGGCGCGCAGCTGCGGACCGGCGAGCCGGGGACGCGGTGCCTCATCGGGATCGGCAGCGGGCTCGGCGTCGCGGTGGTCACGCGCGACGCGCAGGGACGGATCAACGTGCTGCCGACCGAGGGCGGCCATTGCCACTTCATGGCGGGGCTGGCGGCGCTCGACGCGCTGCTCGTCGGCCGGCGCGCCAAGGGGCCGGTGTCGGCGGAGGACCTGCTCTCCACGCGCGGGCTGCTCGCGCTCTACCGGATGGTGGTGGAGAGCGAAGGGGCGGCATCGCGTGCGAGCGACGCGAAGGGCGTGACGCACCTGGTGTCGCTCCACGATCCGTGCGCGAGCCGCGCGGCGGCGCTGTTCGCCCGCGCGCTCTGGTATTTCGCGGGCAACATGGCGCTGGCCTATGGCGCCTGGAACGGCGTGATGATCACCGGCGGCCTCGCCCAGGCGCTGCGCTCGGCGATCCGGACGCAGGAGGCGGCACAACATTTCCTCGTGCACAGCCCCTGGCAACGCCAGCTTCGCGAAGTACCGCGGGCGCTCGTCTCGCTCGAGCACGCCGAGCTGCGCGGCGCGGCTCAGGCGCTGCTGATCCACTAACTCAGACAAGACTTGCCTTGCGCGGCTCCCCGCGCCACCGTTAGCGCTAACGGGCGCATGCCGACGCCCGGTGGGAGAGCGGCATGTCCTTCTGGCGACGCACCCGCGCGCTGCGCTGGTGGATCATCGCGATCGTGATGCTCGGCACGATCATCAACTATCTCGTGCGCCAGACGCTCGGCGTCGCCGTCGCCACCGACGCCTTCAAGGCCGAGGTGCCGATGACCAAGGAGCAATATGGCTGGGTCACCGGCGTGTTCCAGGCCTTCATCATGCTGCAGCCGGTGGTCGGCTACATCCTGGACCGGATCGGGCTGCGCACCGGCATGGCGCTGTTCGCCACCGGCTGGGCGCTGCTGATCGCGGCGCACGGCTGGGTGGCGAGCTGGCAGGGGCTGGCGGCGTTGCGCGGGGCCCTGGGCTTCGCCGAGGGCACGTCGCATACGCTGGGGCTCAAGGTCGTCTCCGAATGGTTCCCGGCACGCGAGCGCGGCTTCGCGGGCGGCATCTACAATCTCGGCGCGTCGGCGGGGATCGCGCTTGCCGGGCCGCTCGTCGCCGTCGCGATCGCCTGGTGGGACTGGCGGGCAGCCTTCTACGCCGCCGCCGCGCTGGCGCTGCTCTGGGTCGTGCTGTGGCTGCGCTTCTACCGCGCGCCCGAAGCGCATCCCGAGCTCTCCCCCGAGGAACTGACGCTGATCCAGAGTGGGCAGGAGACGCATATCCAGCCCGCCGGAGACAAGCCGCCGATCCTGTCATTGCTCGGCCGGCGCAATTTCTGGGGCATCGCGCTCCCCCGCTTCCTCGCCGATCCGACCTGGGCGACGCTCACCTTCTGGCTGCCGCTCTATCTGAGCGAAGTCCGCGGCTTCGATCTCAAGACGCTGGCGGTCGCAGTGATC
>CBIFVW010000235.1:0-5176 GCA_966186155.1 uncultured Sphingomonas sp. | reverse complement strand
ATGTCGGTCTTCGAGAAGTCGTCGCCCTTGAAGAGCAGCGGCTCGCCGGTCGCCTTGGCGAGCGCATAGGCGAAGCAGTCGCCGAAATTGAGGCAGGCGTCATGGCGGGAGCCTATCCCATATTCGCGATAGGCCTGGTGGCCGATCTGGGCCTGCTCGACCGTCACCGGGGCGATCGCGATGCGGAACGCAGCGACGAGTTGTTCGAGCGCTTGGTGATAATCGCGATTTCCGCGTACTTGGACTGCGGCGAGCTCGATCCAGGATCCGGCCGACAGCCGAGGCGTCGACGCTTCGGCCAGCTTGGCGACGAAGGCGGGCCGCTCCGGTTCGTCCGTCAGGATTGCCATGATCGCCGAAGTGTCGACGATCATTTCGGGAGACCATCCTCGTCGTAGATCGAGTCCATGATCTCTTTCGACGTCCGGCCGCGCCATTCCTCGGGCAGGTTGCGCTGGAACTCGGCGACAATGGCATTCACTCGGGCGATCTTCGTCTGGATCTTAGCTTCCCGCCGTTGGAGCTCATGCTCGAGCGCCTGCCGAATCGCCTTGGTAACCGGCTGACCCGTCGCGTCGGCAAGTTCGCGTGCAAGACGGACGGTTTCGCTGTCCTTGATGTTGAGCTGCGCGCCCATTTCTACCTCCGGTCGCACTCTTTCTACCATGGCTTGCAACCCGGCGAAAGCGGTGTAGCCTGACGTCATGGCGCGGACCATCACTCGCTACGCGGACTTCTGGCCCTTCTATCTGCGCGAGCATGCCAAGCCCGCGACGCGCGCGCTGCACTATGTCGGCACGCTGCTGACCTTCTGGTTCCTCTTCCTCGCGCTCGGCGCGGGGGGATGGTGGTGGGCGCTGATCCCGCTGGCGGGATATGGCTTCGCCTGGGCGGCGCATTTCGGCATCGAGCGGAACCGGCCGGCGACCTTCACCTATCCGCTCTGGTCGCTCGTGTCGGATTACCGGATGTTCTTCCTGTGGCTCGCCGGCCGGCTCGAGCCGCACCTCAAGCGCGCGGGCGTGGCGCCATAGTTTCGCTTGCTTGCCCCGCGGCGTAATCGCCTCCATTTAGCCGCCATGCATGCGACATCCGACACGCTGGCGCTGATCGGCAACACGCCGCTGGTCCGCCTCAAGGGGCCGAGCGAGGCCACGGGCTGCGAGATCTACGGCAAGTGCGAGTTCGCCAATCCGGGCGCCTCGGTGAAGGACCGGGCGGCGCTGTTCATCGTCCAGGACGCCGAGGAGCGCGGGCTGATCGCGCCGGGCGGCTGCATCGTCGAGGGGACCGCGGGGAACACCGGCATCGGCCTCGCGCTCGTCGCCAACGCCAAGGGCTATCGCACGATCATCGTGATGCCCGAGACGCAGAGCCGCGAGAAGATGGACACGCTGCGCGCATTGGGCGCCGAGCTCGTCCTGGTGCCGGCGGCGCCCTATTCGAACCCCGGCCATTTCGTCCACACCTCGCGCCGCATCGCCGAGGAGACGCCCAACGCGATCTGGGCGAACCAGTTCGACAACATCGCCAACCGCAAGGCGCACATCGTCGGCACGGCGGAAGAGATCTGGGCGCAGATGGAGGGCCGGATCGACGGCTTCACCTGCTCGGCGGGCACCGGCGGGACGATCGCGGGCGTCGGGATGGGGCTCAAGCAGAAGGACGAGGCGGTCCGCATCGCCCTGAGCGACCCGCACGGCGCGGCGCTCTACAGCTATTATGCCTGTGGGGAATTGAAGGCGGAGGGAAGCTCGGTGGCAGAGGGCATCGGCCAGGGGCGGATCACCGCCAATCTCGAGGGCGCGCCGATCGATACCCAATATCGCATCTCGGACGAGGAGGGACTCGAATGGGTCCGCCGGCTGCTCGCCGAGGAAGGGCTGTGTCTCGGGCTTTCCTCGGGCATCAACGTCGCGGGCGCGGTGCGGCTGGCGAAGGAGCTCGGCCCCGGAAAACGCGTCGCCACGATCCTGTGCGATACGGGATTCCGTTATCTTTCAACGCTCTATAACGCCGAATGGCTGAGCGCGAAGGGACTTGCCGTCCCGGAATGGCTCGCGCGGAGCTGAACGACCCGCCTCGACATTCGGGCGTTCCGGCGTTACATTTATGCAACAGATATGAATCCGGGATCGCCAGACTCAATCCAGACGATGCAGCGCGTTCGCGTGGGCATGACGGGGCTCGCCATGGTGCTGGTGCTGATCGCGCTCGCCAGCGCGATCTTCACCTCGGCCAATCGCGACGCGCCGGTCTCCGCGATCGGCGCGTCCAACGCGTCGGTGGTCGCCAACATCATCGACCCCGGCAATCTGATGATCGAGAAGGGCAAGGACGAGCCGCTCGCCGAGCTCGGCGCCGCGCCCAGCACCGCCTCGGGCGACGAGGCCGCCGCGCAGAAGGATGCCGCGGCTCACGAGCGGCAGCACTGACCGTCCATCCCGTTCGAGTGGCGGCGCGAAGCCGCTGACTCGCGACTCGGCGGGCTTCCGCCGCTTCTTCCGCCGTCTCCGCGACGTCGGGCGCCCGGCGCGCCGCGTGCCGTGTTGCCGGGCAACAGATGGCGAAAACGGGGAATTCACGCCATTTTGCCGGATTTCCCGGGATTGAGCGGGAAATCGCCCCACTTTCAGGAATTATCCTTAACCGGAGCCCCTTTTAGCCACGATCCGAGGAAACAGGCGGAGAACAAATCCCGAATCCAAGTAAAACATCGTCCGTTTTTGGGGCTGAGTGGGGCACAATCCCATGAAATCCCCATTTCTCCCGTTGTGTCCCCGAACACTTGTTGGTAAAACGGGATGCTTAAGGGGCACGCCCTTTTTCCGTCAGTGATCGCGCCGGAGGCGGCTTTGGGGGTCGATTCCGGAGACGGGAGAGTCGTGCCCGGTTCGGGGTTTGGCAGTGGCGGACAGGGAGCTTTTCGAGGGGTTTGCGCTCCAGGCGGTCGACCAGAAGGGTCGCGTCGCCATTCCCGCCGACCTGCGCGCCGCCGCCGAGCGCAACTCCGACATCCGCCAGATCGTCGTGGGCCTCCATCCCCATGACCCCTGCCTCTCGGCGCACGACCTCAGCTGGTCCAAGGAGAAGTACGAGCGGCTCGACCGCAAGGAGCAGCAGGCGGCGGACCGCGGCGAGGACGTCGATCCGCGCGCCAAGCGCCGCGCCTTCGGCCAGGTCGAGAAGGCGCCGTTCGACGATTCCGGCCGCTTCGTGATTCCGCCCTTTTTCCGCATGAAGGCGGGCATCCAGAAATGGGCGCTGTTCTACGGCAGCGGCGAGACCTTCGACATCTGGGCGCCCGAGCGGCTGATGGGCGATGCCCAAGCCGATCCGACGCTGCGCGAGATCTGCGAATATCTCTGCCAGGCCAAGGGAGTGACGCTGTGAGCGCGCCCCAGGGCCAGCCGCATATTCCCGTCCTGCTCGACGAAGTCGTGGCAGCGCTCGCCCCCGTGCCCGGCGAGCGCCATGTCGACGCGACCTTCGGAGCGGGCGGCTACACGACCGCCATCCTCGAGCGGGGTGCCGAGGTGGCCGCCTTCGATCGCGATCCCAATGCGATCGAAGGCGGTCAACGGCTGGTCACCGTCGCGGATGGGCGGCTGGTGCTGATCGAGGCGCCGTTCAGCCGCATGGACGGCGAGCTCGAGCGCCGCGGCCTCGTGCCCGTCGACGGCGTGACGATGGACATCGGCGTCTCGTCGATGCAGCTCGACCAGGCCGAGCGCGGCTTCTCCTTCCAGCAGGAAGGGCCGCTCGACATGCGCATGGCGGGCGAGGGGATGACCGCCGCCGAATGGCTCAACTCGGCCGACGAGTCCGAGATCGCCGACGTGCTCCACCAATATGGCGAGGAGCCGCGCGCCCGCCGCGTCGCGAGCGCGATCGTCCGTGCCCGGCCGCTCGCGACGACGACCGACCTCGCCAATGTCGTCCGCCGCGCGCTCGGCCACAAGCCGCACGACAAGAAGGATCCGGCGACTCGCACCTTCCAGGCGGTGCGCATCTTCATCAACCGCGAGCTCGACGAGCTGGCGGAGGGGCTGGCCGCGGCCGAGCGCCTGCTCAAGCCGGGCGGCCGGCTGGCGGTGGTGACCTTCCACAGCCTCGAGGACCGGCTGGTGAAGCGCTTCCTGCGCGAGCGTAGCGGCAGCGAGCCGGCCGGCTCGCGTCATCGGCCCGCGGTGGGGCCGCGCGCCGAGCCCAGTTTCGAACCTCCCGCCAAGGCCGTGCGGCCGGGCGACGAGGAGGTTGCCCGTAATCCGCGCGCCCGTTCGGCGACGCTGCGCGTGGCGCGGCGCACCGCGGCGGCGCCGTGGTCCAGTGAAGGAGTAGCGTAAGATGGCGGTTCAGGGTTTCCGGGGACTGGGATGGTTCCTGTGCGGCGTGATCGTGGCGCCCGCCTGCTACATGGTGAACTCCTATGGCGCCGCGGAGCAGGCCAGGCTCAACGCGATGAAGGCGGCGATCGTGCAGGCGGAGAAGGACATCCGCGGGCTCGAGACCGAGTTCCAGACGCGCGCCAACCTCGCGCAGATCGAGCGCTGGAACGGCGAGGTGCTCGCGCTCGCCGCGCCGGCGCCGCAGCAATATCTGCCGGACGAGGCGGCGCTCGCCAGCCTCGACCAGCCGGCCGTGGTCCAGACCGCGTCGCTCATCGTTCCGGCGGGCGCGCCCGTGGTGCAGCCTGCCGCAGCGACGGCGACTGCCGCGACGCGTCCGGTACAGGCCGCGCCCACGGGCAAGAGCGTGGCACAGCAGGACCGGGAACTGCACGACCTGATGAAGAAGGCTGACAAGCGCGCGGTGGCGATGGTCGACAAGGGCCTGCTCAGCGCCTCGACGATCAACGACCTGCAGAAGCTCGCCAGCCGCGAGAAGCTGGCGCTGCGTTGATCGTCGTCGTCGCCCCGCCGGCGCAGTCGCGCCGTACGGGCGGTGCCCGTCAGGCGCTCGTCGCCATCGCCCAGCTGCGCTTGATGATCCTGTCGCTGCTGTTCGGCTTCGGCATGCTGCTGGTCGTCGGCAAGCTGGCGCTGCTCGCGCTCTGGGCCGAGCCGGCCACCGCACGCGACCTCGCCGCGACGCTGGTGCCGCCGCGCGGCGACATCGTCGATCGCAACGGCGCGCCGCTCGCGCGCTCGATCGACGCCTGGGCGATCGCGATCCA
>CBIFVW010000234.1:0-5177 GCA_966186155.1 uncultured Sphingomonas sp. | reverse complement strand
CGGCACCGGCAGCCGCGCAGACTCGTTTCGCCTGCAACGCACCGCACGAGAAGCCCGCCCGCTTCCTGCACAGGACCTCGGGCAGCACGATGATTGTGAGCGGAACCATGACGCCGCAATCCGCTACTGCGTCCCCGACCCATTACAGCATGGCGGTTACTCGGATCGAAGCCAGGGAGCTCGGCGCCGCCGACTCCAAGAGCAAGCGGCTCGAGGCATGGCTAAGGCTGGAAACCCGCGATGCTCCCGCCAACGCCGTCAATGTCAGGCTATTCGCCAGGCTCGGCGAGAAGATCGAGTATGACGAAGCGCTGCTCGGGACCTTGGAATTCGGGAATCCCCTCGCCTTCTCGATGGAACGCGATCCGAAAGGTCTCAAGCTGACGGTGGCCGGAAAGTCCACCGTGGTGGCCGGATCCTTGCCCGACAAGATCGAAGTCGAACTGGCCTGTTCCGGCGGCGCCTTCCATTTCGGCGCGCTGATGCTCGGCGCTCCCACGCCTATACCGGCTCCCTGACCGAATTCCCGCGCGTCACTTCCCCTGCGAGCGCCAGCGCTTGATCGTGCGCTCGAGCATCTGCTCCTCGCCGCCGGTATCGCGCCACAGCGTCGAGAAGAGCGGGTCGTCCGAGGCCGGACGCTTGGCTTCGTCGAGATTGTCGAACAGCAGCCGGATCGGCGTCGCGACGCCTTCGCCCACTGCGATGCACTCGCGGTTCCGGAGCGCCGGAATCGAATCGAGGAAGCCGCGCGCGCCCTCGGGCATCGCCGCCTTGACGAAGGCCTGGTCGCGCTCGTTGTTGAGCCGCATCGACAGGATCGTGCCGCATTGCGACAGCACGCCCTCGGCGAGGTCCGACGGACGCTGGGTGATCAGCCCCAGCGACACGCCGTACTTGCGGCCTTCCTTGGCGATCCGGCTGAGGATGCGGCCCACCGACGAGCCGTCGGCGTTGCGCTCGTTGGGGACGTAGCGGTGCGCCTCCTCGCAGACGAGCAGGATCGGTCGCTTCGATTCGCCGCGCGACCAGATCGCGAAGTCGAACACCATGCGGCTCAGCACCGCCACCACCACCGAGGTGATCTCCGAAGGCACGCCCGAGACGTCGATGATCGAGATGGGCTTGCCGTCGCCCGGCAGGCGGAAGACGCGGGCGAGGAAGTTCGCCATGGTGTCGGCGACCAGCATCCCCGAGAACATGAAGGCGTAGCGCGGGTCCGACTTGATCTCGTCGATCTTGGAGCGGAGCCGCAGATAGGGCGCCGTGTCGGTCGCCTTGTCCATCTTGCCCATCTCGAGCTGGATGATCTGGGTGAGGTCCGAGAGCAGATAGGGAATCGGCGCATCGACGGTGAGCTTGCCGATCTCGGCCGCGAGCCGGTTCTTCTGCTTGGCGAGCAGGATGCACTTGGCGAGGATGTCCGCGTCCACCTGCCGGTCCGAGCCTTCGGTGGTGAGGAACACCTCGCAATGTTCCTCGAAGTTCATCAGCCAATAGGGCATCTGCAGGTTCGAGACGTCATAGAGAGCGCCCGTGTCCTTGAACGCGCTCGCATATTCGCCGTGAGGGTCGATCATCACGACATGCCCCTGGGGCGCGAGCTGGCAGATGCGGTGGAGGATCAGCGCCGCCGCGGTCGACTTGCCGGTACCGGTCGAGCCCAGCAGCGCGAAATGCTTGCCGAGCATCGCGTCGACATAGAGCGCGGCGCGGATGTCCTTGGTCGGATAGACATTGCCGATCTCGATGTGCGCGCGGTCGTCGGCGGCGTAGATCTGCTTCAGGTCCGCGGTCGAGACCGGAAAGACCGGCGCGCCCGGCGTCGGGTAGCGCGTCACGCCGCGGCGGAACTTGTAGAGCTTGCCGGTGAGCTTCTCTTCGTCGCCCTCGCCGAGGAAGTCGATATAGGCGGCGATGCGGTCGCCATCGAGCTTCAAGGAGCGGACGTTCGCGATCAGCCAGATGTTGCCGACGCGGACCTTGACCTGGCTGCCGACCTGCCCGGCATTGGCGACGGTCGGGTCGCCGCTGCCCGCGAGCGCGTTGATCGCCGCCGGATCGAGCATCACCTGGCTCGACGAGCCAGCGATCTCGAACACCGCGCCGATCGGATCGATCGGCGCGCGCGTGGCCATTCCTTCCGCACTCGAAAGGGACGTCGCATTGTCAAACCCGCGCGCCCCGAATTGGCCGTCCATCGGCTGCTCCCCGTTACCGCTCACACTTGTGCCTTCGGGAAGTAAAAATTGCGTAGACGCAGTTTGATGCGCTGACGCGGATGCGGGCCGCGGTCGCCTATCTCAACGGTGCCGCCTACTCAGAAACGCCGCCAGATCGCGCCCGCGCCCCAGCCGAACAGGATCGACAGCGCCACCGCGACCAGCCCGTAGAGGATCGAGTGGCGATCGGCCGAGCTCGCGACGAAGCGCTCGAAGCCCGACTTGCGGATCTCGATCGGGCGGACCGCGGCGGCGAGCACGCGGCCATCGCGGATCAGAAAGGTCTCGGCGGTGAAGCGCCCCACGGGCACGCGTGCCGGGATGTTGACCCGCGCACGGTAGAGCACGCCGTCTGTGATCTCGACCGCGCCGGGCGCCTGGTAATAGAGGCCGGCGCGGGTGCGCAGGTCGACCAGCCCCTTGTCGAACCGCGTCTGTACCGCGGGCGCGGCGCCCGAAGCGGGGGAAAGCTGGAGGCTGTCGACGCCGAGCTCGTAGATCGCGCGGGTACGGTCGTCGACGATCCGCTCGATCGGGCGCGACGAGGCGATCGCATAGAAGCTCGGCGCGGAGCGGTAGCGCATCCGCTCGGCATTGACCCAGATGCCGGCCACTTTCTCCTTCTCGCGGACCAGCACGTTCTGGGTAGGGCCCTTCACCACGACGACGATGTCGGCAGGCTTGTCGTCGCGCCCGGACTGGCGGCCACCGGGATAGAGGATCGCGCCGAACAGCAGCAGATCGGCGCCGGTGAACGAATAGGCGATCTCGATGTCGCGCTGGGAGACGTCGGGCACCAGCGCCGGCTTGACCTGCCCCATCAGCAGCGGCGCGAGCAGGACGAGAATTCCCCGCCTCACAGCAGCTCCACCGAATAGATCTCGTCGGGCCGCCACGCGAGACCGAGCAGCATGCGCAGCGCGACGAGCAGCACGATCACCGCGAGGATCAGCCGCAGATATTCGGCCTTCACCTGCATCGCGAAGCGCGCGCCCATCTGCGCGCCGACGACCGAGCCGAGCAGCAGCAGCGCGGCCAGCACGATGTCGACCGCCTTGGTGGTGGTCGCATGGATCATCGTCGCGGCGGCGGTGACGAACAGGATCTGGAACAGCGAGGTGCCGACCACGACCTGCGTGCCCATGCCGAGCAGATAAAGCATCGCGGGCACGAGGATGAAGCCGCCGCCGACGCCGAGCAGCACCGTGAGCACGCCGGTGAAGAAGCCGAGCAGCAAGGGCGCGAGCGGCGAGATGTAGAGCCCCGAGGCATAGAAGCGCCAGCGGAGCGGCAGCATCGCGACGAGCGGGTGATGGCGGCGCTTGCGCGGGCGGGCCGGCGCGGCGCCGCGCGTGACCCGGATCGCGCCGATCGATTCGTACAGCATAAGCCCGCCGATCGAACCGAGCATCAGCACGTAGATGAGACCGATCACCGTATCGATCTGGCCGCTCGCCTGGAGCAAGGTGAACAGGCCCGCGCCGGCGACGCTGCCGATCACGCCCCCGGCGACGAGCACCACGCCCATGTGCACGTCGACGCCGCCACGACGGAAATGCGCGAGCACTCCGGAGACGCTGGCGCCGGTCACCTGGCTCGCCGCCGATGCGGCGGCGACGGTGGGCGGGATGCCGTAGAAGATCAGCAGCGGCGTGGTGAGGAAGCCGCCGCCCACGCCGAACATCCCCGAGAGCAGCCCCACCCCGAAACCGAGCGCGACGATCACCAGCGCGTTGACCGAGAGGTTGGCGATGGGGAGGTAGAGATCCATGGCGCTCCGCGATACCGCGTTTGCGCCGCAGTGCAAAAGCCACCGGCGCTAGAAATCCGCGCCCAGCGTCAGCGTGAGCCCCGAGCCCGGCCGCGCCTCGCCCGCGACGCGCTGGCGCCAATCGAGGGCGATGCGCAGGTTGCGCACCGCCAGCGTCGCCGAGGGACCGACGTCGAGCCGCTGCGCGTCGCGCTGCGCCGCGCCCCAAGCGCCCGCGCCGATCGCCAGCCGCGCCTCGCCCACCGCGCCGATCGTCCGCGTCCCGCGCGCGGCCCCGTCGGCATAGAGCTCGATACGCCCCCGGCCGATCGCGCCTGCCTGGCCATAGCCTTCGAGACGGAAGCCGCCGAGCTCGGCATCGATGCCCGCGATGACGCCGAGCCCCGTGCCGCCGCGCGTGCCGTCGAGCCCGAAGCGCCGTTCGGCGACCAGCCGGACCGGCGCGCGCGTCGGCTGCCATTCGATTCCGGCCGCCGCTTCGCGCCCCCTCCCGGCAAGCGGCGTGGTCACGCGGCCGAAGACCGCGACTCGCGCGCGCGGCACGAGCATCCAGGCCAGGCGGGCACCCGCCTGACCGCCGCCGATCTGCCCGCCCGGCGCCGCGCCCGCGCCCGAGCCCCCACGCGCGACCAGCCAGGCGCTGGCCGACCAGCGGTCGGGCAAGGGATCGAGCCGGTCAGGGGCGAGCAGACCAGATGAAATCGGCGCCGGCATCGGCATCGCGCCGGCCGGCAGGGCTGCGAGCGGCGCCGCGACGCTCTCGGGCGCGCCGTAATAGACGAGGCCCAGCATCGCCATCTGCACCCGCGGATCGCTCGCCGCGCGCGGCGCGAAGAGGCGAGGCGCGAACCCATGTCCGGGCGTCGCGGTCCGTCGCACGACGATCGTCGCGCGCGGCGGAGGAGACGGCGACGCGGCGGGGGCGGCGCGCGCCGGCACGATTCCGGCCGGGACCAGCGCGCGGATCGCCTCGGGCAGCGAGCCGGTCTGCGGCCAGAGCAAGGCAATCCGCGCGCATATCCAGCCGAGCGTCACCAATCCGAGGAACCGCAGCGGCCGGCCGTTCCCGGTCATGCCGCGGCCGACTCGACATGCTCCGGAAATTCGTGCGCGGTCTTGTCCCATATCGGCGCCGATCCGCGCAGCAGCCGCAGGTACAGCATCGCCGCGCGCCGCGCCGCGAG
>CBIFVW010000233.1:0-5178 GCA_966186155.1 uncultured Sphingomonas sp. | reverse complement strand
GAGGGGAAGATCGCGAGCTTCGGCATCTCGCTCTTCGATCACGACGTCGATGCCGCGCTGGAGGCGGCGGCCGGCGGCGCGGTCGACGCCGTCGAGGCGATGTACAACATCTTCGATCAGGGCGCGGCCGCGGCGCTGCTCCCGGAATGCCGCCGGAACGACCTGGGCGTGATCGTCCGTTCGCCGCTCTATTACGGCATGCTGGCGGCGGCGGGGGCGCGGCCGACGGCATTCGCGCCGGACGATTGGCGGGAGGCGTTCTTCTTCGAGAATCACCTTCGCGAGGCCGGGGCGAGGGCGGACCGAGTGGAAGCCGAAACCGGCCCGCTACCCGAACTGGCGCTGCGCTTCTGCGTGTCGCATCCGGCGGTCTCCACCGTGGCGGTGGGGATGCGCACGCGCGCGCAGGTCGAACGCAATCTCGAAGCGATCGAAAAAGGGCCGCTGGACGCCGATACGCTCCGGCGCCTTGCCGGCCACAAATGGCTCTGTTGATCCTGGCTCGGCCGCGTCAGGGCGTCTCGCCCAGCGCCGCGGCGAACAGCGCGGTGAGGCGGCGCTGGAGCCGGGCGCGGTCGCCGAGGCGGAGCGCCTCGATCATCATGCCGGACCGCAGGATGCCCGTACCCATCAGCACCGCGAGGCAGAGGCTCGCGCGCAGCTCCGGGTCCTCGCCACCGAGCACCGAGGCGACCGGGCGGAGGATGTCCTCGTCGATCGCCTCGCGGATGATCTCGGAGGCCTTGGGCGACGAGGCCGAGCGGAGCAGCATCAGCAGCTGCTCGATCTTGGCGGCGGCATCCTCCGAATCCTCGCCGTCCTCGTCCATCAGCAGCGCCGTGAAATGCGCGGGCAGATCCGCGCGTGCGATGCCCTGCATCATGTGATCGTCGTCGCCGCGCACCGCTTCCTTGAACAGCTGTTCCTTGCTGCCGAAATAGCGGCTGACCAGCGCCGGATCGACACCGGCATCGCCCGCGATCTCGCGCAGCCCGACATTCTCGTAGTTCTCGCGCGCGAAGTGCCGGCGTGCGGAGGCCAGGATCGCCTGGCGCGTCGCCGCGGCATTGCGCCGCGGCAGGGCATGAACCGGCGGTATCATGGTTATTCCCCCTATCACTCGTGACCGGCTCGTCAACCGTTGTTGACATCGCAAGTCATCGGCCGTTGACAACCATCCGGCGCAAGCCTAGCCACACGCTGAACGGGAGCCGGTTCGCTCGGGAAGCGGCCCTGGAGAGGTGTCCGGTCAGGCCGGGATCAGGGACCGTCCATATGTTTTCGAAGCGAAACCAGTTGCTTATTCCGGCCGTGGCGGCCGCGCTGACGCTCGCGGGATGCGGTGGCGGCAAGGGCGAATCGGGCATGCCCCAGCAGGGCGCGCCGCCGGTCAGCGTTGCCGCGCCGCTGATCCAGGACGTCGTCGACTGGGACGAATATGCCGGCCGGTTCGAGGCGATCCAGAATGTCGAGGTGCGTCCCCGCGCCTCGGGCTATCTGCAGGGCGTCGGCTTCCGCGACGGCCAATATGTGCGCAAGGGCCAGCTGCTCTTCACCATCGACGCGCGCCAGGCGCAGGCGGCGGTCTCGCAGGCGGCCGCGCAGCTCGCACAGGCCGAGGCGGCGCTCGCCAATGCGAAGACCGAGCTCGCGCGTTCGCAGACGCTGGCCAGCCAGCGCGCGGCGAGCCAGGAGGAAGTGGAATCGCGGCTCGCCAATGTCCGCTCGACCACCGCGCAGGTGGCGGCCGCCCAGGCCAATCTCCGCGCGCGCCGGCTCGATCTCGGCTTCACCCGCGTGCTCGCGCCGATCAGCGGCAGGATCTCGGAGCGGCGCGTCGACCCGGGCAATGCGGTGGTCGCCGACCAGACGGTGCTCACCACGATCGTCTCGGTCGATCCGCTGCACTTCATCTTCCAGGGCTCCGAGGCCCTGCTGCTCAAATACCAGCGCGAGGATGCGGGCGTGCGCCCCGGCACGCCGGTTCGCGTCAAGCTCTCCGACGAGAGCGACTATAGCCATTCGGGCACGCTCGACTTCGTCGACAATGCCCTCGATGCCGGCGCGGGCACGATCCGCGCGCGGGCGATCATCGCCAATCCCGGCGGCTTCCTGAAGCCCGGCATGTTCGGCACGCTGCGGCTCGAGGCGTCGCGGCCCTATCCGGCGATGCTGGTGCCCGATACGGCGGTGATGGCCGATGCGGCGCGGCAGATCGTCTTCGTCGTCGACAAGACCAACACGGTGGTGGCGAAGCCGGTGCAGACCGGTCCGCTGCGCGGCAATCTGCGCGTGATCCGCAGCGGCATCGCGCGCGACGACCGCGTGATCATCGGCGGCACGCAGCGCGCGCGGCCGGGCGTCAAGGTGACGCCGCAGCCGGGCAAGATCACCGCGGAGGCCGCGCCTCCGGGCGCGCCGCCGTCCAGCAACGCGCCGCCCGCCTCGACCGCGCTGCCCGCCGGCAGCCGCTGAGGGCGGGCCGATGAATATCTCCAGCTTCTTCATCGAGCGGCCGATCTTCGCGGCCGTGATCTCGGTGTTCATCAGCCTGATCGGCGCGTTCTGCTATCCGCTGCTGCCGCTCTCGCAATATCCGGAGATCGCGCCGCCGACGATCGCGGTGCAGGCCTTTTACGCCGGCGCCTCGGCCGAGACGATCGCCGAGACGGTGTCGACGCCGCTCGAGCAGGAGATCAACGGCGTCGAGGGCATGCTCTACATGAGCTCCTCCTCGACCCAGGGTGCGGCGCAGATCACCGTGACCTTCAAGCCCGGCACCGATCTCGATGCCGCGCAGGTGCTCGTCCAGAACCGCGTCCGCCTCGCCGAGCCGCGACTGCCCGACCAGGTGCGCCAGGTCGGCGTGACGGTGAACAAGCAGGAATCGGGCTTCCTGCTGATCGTGGCGCTGACCTCGCCCGACGGCAGCCTCGATACCGATTACATGGGCAATTACGCCAACACG
Organism: uncultured Sphingomonas sp.; assembly: GCA_966186155.1. Lineage (GTDB taxonomy): Bacteria > Pseudomonadota > Alphaproteobacteria > Sphingomonadales > Sphingomonadaceae > Sphingomonas. Next base: position 2,210 of record CBIFVW010000233.1, on the reverse strand, counting down.
GTGATCCGCGACCGGCTGCTCCGCCTCGAAGGCGTCGGCACGGTGCAGGTGTTCGGCGGCGGCAATTATTCGATGCGCGTCTGGATCGATCCGGACAAGGCGGCGGCGCGCGATCTCACTTCGGACGAGATCGTCGCGGCGCTGCGCGCCCAGAACGTCCAGGTCGCCGGCGGCGCCGTCGGCCAGGCGCCCTCGGGCGCGGGCAATCCTTCGTTCGAAGTGCCGGTAGACGTGCGTGGCCGCCTCGCCACCGTCGAGCAATTCTCGAACATCACGGTGAAGTCCGATCCGACCGGCGCGAGCATCACGCGCCTCGGCGATGTCGCGCGGATCGAGCTCGGCAGCCAGGACTATTCGATCCGCGGCACCTTCGGCGGCAAGCCCGGCATCGCGCTCGCGGTCGTCCAGCAGCCGGGCGCCAATTCGCTCAACGCGGCCGATCTCGTCCTCAAGGAGATGGAGACCCTCAAGAAGGATTTCCCGCAGGGCCTCCAGTACAGCATCCCCTACAACCCGACCGAATATGTCGCGGCGTCGGTCGAGGCGGTGCAGCACACCTTGTTCGAGGCAGTGATCCTCGTCGTGCTCGTCGTCGTGATCTTCCTCCAGACCTGGCGCGCGGCGGTGATCCCGATCATCGCGATCCCGATCTCGCTGATCGGCACCTTCGCGGTGCAGCTCGCGCTCGGCTATTCGATCAACTCGCTGTCGCTGTTCGCGCTGATCCTCGCGGTCGGCATCGTGGTCGACGACGCGATCGTCGTGGTCGAGGCGGTGGAGAAGCACATCCGCGAGGGCAAGACGCCGCGCGAGGCCGCGCACCAGACGATGCGCGAAGTCTCGGGAGCGCTGATCGCCATCGGCCTGGTGCTCGTCTCGGTGTTCATCCCCACCGCGATGGTGGGCGGCATCCCGGGGATCTTCTACCGCCAGTTCGCCGTGACGATCGCCGCGGCCTCGGCGATCTCGCTGCTCGTGTCGCTGACGCTTTCGCCGGCGCTCGCCGCGCTGCTGCTCAAGCCGCACCACGATATCGACACCCATAGCGGCCCGCGCTGGATGCGGCCGGTCAAGGTGGGTGCGGAGAAGTTCAACCAAGGCTTCGACTGGCTCTCGGACCGCTATGGCCGGCTCACCGCGCGCGTGATCCGCATGGGGCTGGTCATGATGCTGATCTATGCCGGGCTGATCGCGCTCACCGGGTGGCGGCTCACCGCGACCCCGACGGGGTTCATCCCCGAACAGGACCAGGGCTATCTGATCGGCGTCGTCCAGCTGCCGCCGGGCGCCTCGCTCGACCGCACCACCGCGCTGCTCAACAAGGCCTATGACATGGCCAGCAAGACCGAGGGCGTGACCGACGGCGCGGCCTTTGCGGGCCTCGACGGCGCGAGCTTCAGCCAGGCGTCCAACTCGGGCGTGATGTTCCTCAAGCTCAAGGACTGGTCCGAGCGCGGCCACGCCGAGTCGGCCGAGGCGCTGGCGGGCAAGATCACCGGCATGCTCGCCGGGGCGATCGACGGCGCGAACATCTTCATGATCGCGCCGCCCGCGGTGCCGGGCCTCGGCAACGGATCGGGCTTCGTGATGATGCTCCAGGACCGCTCGGCCAATGGCGGCTGGCGCGGGCTCGAGGGCGCGACGGGCGCGATGATGGGCGCGGCGATGCAGGAGCCCAAGGTCACCCAGGTCTTCTCGTTGTTCAACACGAGCAACCCCCGCATCCGCGCCGATGTCGACCGCGACAAGGCGCAGCTGCTCGGCGTCGAGCCCGGCCAGGTGTTCAGCGCGATCGAGACCTATATCGGCTCGACCTATGTCAACGACTTCAACCTGCTCGGCCGCACCTTCCGCGTGACCGCGCAGGCCGAGCCTTCCTCGCGCGACGATCTGAGCGACGTAGGCCGGCTGCAGGTGCGCTCGAAGAGCGGCGAGATGGTGCCGCTCTCGGCGGTGGCGACCTTCTACCGGGATTCCGGGGCGTCGCGAGTCGTGCGCTACAACTTGCTCCCCGCTGTCGAGCTGCAGGGCGCTGCGGCGCCCGGCGTCTCCTCGGGCGACGCGCTCGCCGCGATGGAAGCGCTGGCCGCGAAGACGCTGCCGCAGGGCTATACCTATGAGTGGACCGGCCTCGCCTATCAGCAGAAGGAGGCGGGGAGCAGCTCGGCGCTGATCTTCACGCTCGCGGTGGTGTTCGTCTTCCTCGTCCT
>CBIFVW010000232.1:0-5234 GCA_966186155.1 uncultured Sphingomonas sp. | reverse complement strand
CGCCGCTCGCATCGGGCAGGAAGAAGGCGGTCTCGGCGAGGTTGTTCTCCTCGGCGATCGCCTGGAGCAGCTCGTCCGCCAGCCATGCCTCGAGCGGCATCACCGCGGCCGGATTGCCGGTGAAGGGCCGGTCGGCAAAGGCGTCGATCTGGGCGAAGGCAAGTCTCACGCGTCAGGCTCCTGCAATAGATTGGCCTCGACCATCGGATTCTCCGGCTCGTCGAAATGGCCTTCGGGGTCGACATGGATCAGTATCTCGGTGCCCGGGAATTCGGCGCCGAGCTCGGCCTCGAGCGCCTCGACCACCGCATGCGCCTGCGCCACGGTCATCGCCGGGTTCATCGCGATGTGGAACTGGACGAAATCGCGATTGCCGCTGCTGCGGGTTCGCAAATCGTGCAGGCTCCGGAGCGCCGGGTTGCGCGCCGCGATCTCGACGAAGCGGCGGCGCTTCTCCTCGGGCCATTCCTTGTCCATCAGCTGGTCGATCGCCGCTTCGGACGCGCGCCACGCGCCGAACAGCAGCCAGAAGGCGATGGCGATGCCGAACAGCGGGTCGGCGCCGGCGAACCCCGCCCAGGCCTCGAGCGCGAGCGCCAGGATCACCGCGGCGTTGAGCAGCAGGTCGGAACTGTAGTGGATCCGGTCGGCGCCGATCGCGATCGATCCGGTCCGCGCGACGACATGCTTCTGGTAGCGCGTGAGGAGCAAGGTCACGGCGATCGCGACCAGGCTGACCGCGATGCCCGATTCGGGCGCTGCGCTCATCTGGCCGTGCGCCAGCCGATCGAAGGCGCGCAACAGGATCGCGAAGGCCGAGATCGCGATCACCACCACCTGGAAGAGCGCGGCGAGCGCCTCGGCCTTGCCATGGCCGAAGCGATGCTGCTCGTCCGCCGGCTGCGATGCCCAATGGACGCCGCCCAGCGTCACCAGCGAGGCGAACAGGTCGAGCACCGAATCGGCGAGGCTGGCGAGCACCGCGACCGATCCGGTCGTCCAGGCCGCCCAGGCCTTGAGTCCGCCCAGCAGCAAGGCGCAGCCGACGCTGGCGATCGCGGCGCGGCGGGCGAGATTGGTCACGGTCGGAAGCTCATGGCCGGAAGCTCATGGATAGAGCAGCCCCTCGCTCCAGCCCTCGGCGCCGCTGCGCGTGAACAGCCGGCGTTCGTGCAGCCGATGCGCGCGGTCCTGCCAGAATTCGATCGCGTGCGGCGTCACGCGATAGCCGCCCCAATGCGGCGGGCGCGGCACCTCCCGCCCCTCGAAACGCTCGCGCATCTCCTCGAAGCGCAGCTCGAAGGTCGCGCGCAGGTCGAGCGGGCGCGATTGGTCCGAAGCCCAGGCTCCGAGCTGCGAATCGCGGCCGCGCGTCGCGAAATAGGCGTCGCTCTCGACGTCGCCGACGAGGCTTACGGTCCCTTCGATCCGCACCTGGCGCCGGGCCGATTTCCAGTGGAACAGCAGGGCCGCCTTCGCGCCTTCGCCGAGCTCCTGCGCCTTGCGGCTCTCGCGATTGGTGTAGAAGACGAACCCGTCGGGCCCATGCCCCTTCAGCAGCACGATCCGCGCCGAGGGCTGGCCGTCGGCGCCCACCGTCGCCAGCGTCATCGCATTGGGATCGTTGGGCTCGCCCGCCTGCGCCTCGCCGTACCAGAGGTCGAACAGCTCGAAGGGATCGTTGCGCATGCGGGGCCTCTACGCGTCCCTCGAAGGGGTGTCGAGGAACGACTCCTTCGCTGGCACATTGAATCGGCTTCGCAACAAGGGAGCAGGCACATGGCCGCGCGCGCCTATTGGCAGGGACAGATACGGCTCGCCCTGGTCTCGATACCGGTGGAGATCTACACCGCCACTCGCTCGGGCGCGCAGATCAGCTTCCACCAGATCCACGAGCCTTCGGGCAAGCGCATCCGCTACGAGAAGGTCGCCCCCGGCGTCGGCCCGGTCGATCCCGAGGAGATCGTCAAGGGCTATGAGTACGAGAAGGGCCAGTATGTCCTGCTCGACCAGGACGAGATCGACGCGGTCAAGCTCGAATCGAAGAAGACGCTCGAGCTCACCCAGTTCGTCGATCCGGACGAGATCGACGTGCTCTATTACGAGCGTCCCTATTTCGTGGTGCCGGCCGACGATCTCGCCGAGGAGGCCTATATCGTGCTGCGCGAGGCGCTGCGGCGCTCGCGCAAGGTAGGGCTCGGGCAGCTCGCGCTCCGGGGCCGCGAATATGTGGTGAGCCTGAAGCCGTGCGGGCGCGGCATGATCCTCGAGACTTTGCGCTACGCCGACGAAGTCTATCGCGCGCAGGGCTATTTCCGCGACATTCCCGACGCGACGCCAGACCCGGAGCTGCTCGGCCTCGCCGAGACGCTGATCGAGAAGAAGGTCGCCAAGTTCGATCCCAAGGAATTCCACGACCGCTATGTCGACGCGCTCGAGGACCTGATCGCGCGCAAGCGCAAGGCCAAGGGCCGCAAGATCATCGAGGAGGAGGACGAAGGCCCCGCAAGCCGCGGCTCGAACGTGGTCGATCTGATGGCGGCGCTCAAGAAGTCGCTCGAACGGCCCGACGCGAAGAGCAGCCGCGGCGTCAAGACCAAGCCGGTCAAGGCGCCGGCCCGCAAGGCGCCCGCGAAGAAGGCACCGGCGAGGAAGCGGGCGTGATGGCCAGGTCCGGTCTCCTCGAGAAATACAACGCCAAGCGCGATTTCGCGAAGACCGCCGAGCCCGAGGGCAAGGTGGCGAAGTCGGGGGGGCGTCGCTTCATGGTCCAGAAGCACGATGCGAGCCGGCTCCATTGGGATTTCCGGCTCGAGATGGACGGCGTGCTCAAGAGCTGGGCGGTGACGCGCGGACCCAGCCTCGACCCCGACGAGAAGCGGCTCGCGGTGCGCACCGAGGACCATCCGCTCTCCTATGCCGATTTCGAGGGCACGATCCCCAAGGGCGAATATGGCGGCGGCACCGTGATGCTGTGGGACGACGGCCGCTGGGAGCCGGTCGAGGGCAAGAGCGAGAAGGACCTCGAGAAGGGCCATCTCCACTTCCGCCTGTTCGGCGAACGGATGAAAGGCGAGTGGCTGCTGATCCGCCTGAAGCCGCGCGGGCGCGAGAAGGCCGAGAACTGGCTGCTCCGCAAGCTCGACGACGAATATGCCGGCGCGACCGATCTGCTCGTCGAGACCGGGCTGACCAGCATCAAGACCGGACGGACGATGCAGGAGATCGCCGAAGGGGCGAAGCGCCACGCCAAGCCCGCGCCGAAGCCGCGCAAGGTCGCGGGGAAGAATCCCGGCTTCCGCCCGCCCCAGCTCGCGACGCTGGTCGACACCGTGCCGGCGGGCAATAACTGGCTGCACGAAGTCAAATATGACGGCTATCGCGCGCTGCTGAGTCTCGGGGCGAAGGGGCCGCGCATCCATACCCGCACCGGGCTCGACTGGACCGAGCGCTTCCCCGGTATCGCCGAGGCGGCCGAAGGCCTGCCGGGGCCGGCGCTGATCGACGGCGAGATCGTCGCCTTTCGCGACGGCAAGCCCGATTTCTCCTCGCTGCAGGAGGCGTTGTCGAACGGTGGCGAGGGGCTGACGATGTTCGCCTTCGACTTGCTCGAAGCCGATGGCGAGGACCTGACCGGCCAGCCCCAGCTCGCGCGCAAGGAGCGGCTGCGCGCGCTGCTCGCAAGCGCCGATCCGCGCATCCAATTCTCCGAGCACGTCGTCGGCGCGGGCGAGAAGCTGTTCGAGGCGATGTGCGGCGCAGGCTATGAGGGCGTGGTCTCGAAGCGCGCCGACGCGCCCTATCGCGGCACGCGGACCAAGGCCTGGCTCAAGACCAAGTGCATCCGCCGCCAGGAATTCGTCATCCTCGGCTGGACCCCGTCGAGCGCGAAGGGCCGCGGCTTCCGCTCGCTGCTGCTGGCGGTGAACGGGAAGGACGGGCTGGTCTATGCCGGCAAGGTCGGCACGGGGTTCAACGCCGCGACGATCGACGAGCTGCGCGAGCGCTTCGACGCCATTCCCGCCAAGGCGCCCGCCGCCAAGGTGCCGCGCGCCGAGGCGCGGGGCGCGCGGTGGATCGAACCCGAGCTGGTCGCCGAGATCGCCTTCACCGAATTCACTGCCGAGGACATCGTCCGCCATGCGAGCTTCATCGGCCTGCGCGAGGACAAGAGGCCGCGCGACGTGGTGGTCGAGAAGCCCGTGAAGCCGCCCGAGGCGCCGGTGTCGAAGGTCAGGATCAGCAACCGCGACCGCGTCATCTATCCCGGCGAGGGCATCACCAAGGGCGACTTGGCCGATTATTATGCCGCGACCGCGCCGATCGTGCTGCGCTGGCTCGCCGGGCGTCCGATCAGCCTGGTCCGCTGCCCGCAGGGCCGCGCCAAGCATTGCTTCTTCCAGAAGCATGATGCCGGCAGCTTCGGCGAGGACGTGAAGCACGTGAACGTCCGCGAGAAGGACGGGTCGGTCGAGCCCTATCTCTATGTCGACGATGCCGACGGGATGCTCGCCTGCGTCCAGATGGGGACGATCGAGTTCCACGGCTGGGGCAGCCTGGTCGCCGACATCGAGAAGCCCGATCGGCTGGTGTTCGACCTCGACCCGGACGAGGGGCTCGATTTCGAGACTGTGAAGAAGGCGGCGGCGGACCTGAAGGGCCATCTCGCCGATATCGGCCTGACGAGCTGGCCGATGCTGTCGGGCGGCAAGGGCGTGCACGTCGTGGTACCGCTGGTGCCGCGCGCCGAATGGCCCGAGGCGAAGAGCTTCTGCGAGCGCTTCGCCCGCGCGCTCGCCGAGGCCGAGCCCGACCGGTTCACGGCCAACCTCAAGAAGGTGAACCGCAAGGGCAAGATCTTCATCGATTATCTCAGGAACCAGCGCGGCGCGACCGCGGTGCTGCCCTATACCGCCCGGGCACGCGAGACCGCGCCCGTCGCGGCGCCGGTCACCTGGACCGAGCTCAGGGACATCGAGACGCCCAAGCGTTTCACCATCCGCGACGCCGCCGAGCTGATCGAGCGCGCCAACGGCCGCGCGCTCGCCGGCTGGGGCGAGGCGGCGCAGGAACTGCCCGACGTCTGATCCGTGTTGCCTCGCAGCATCTTCTGCCGCAGAAGTCCGCCCGGGCTTTTGGGGACGCATCCGTGGCCAGCGCCGCCACATCTCTGTTCGACGCGGGCACGATCGCCGACCGGTGGATCGCCGATTATTGCGCGTCCGGCCAGGACG
>CBIFVW010000231.1:0-5244 GCA_966186155.1 uncultured Sphingomonas sp. | reverse complement strand
GTGCGCGCCTTCCTGATCGCCCAGAGCCTCAACCAGATCGAGAAGGCCTATGGCGAGCACAATTCGATCCTCGACAATTGCCATGTGCGCGTGGCGTTCGCGACCAACGACGAGCGGACGGCAAAGCGCATCTCAGACGCGCTCGGCACCGCGACCGAGCAGCGCGCGATGCGCAATTATGCCGGCCACCGGCTCGCGCCCTGGCTCGCCCACGTCATGGTCAGCCGGCAAGAGACCGCCCGGGCGCTGCTGACGCCGGGCGAGGTGATGCAGCTGCCGCCGAGCGAGGAGCTGGTGCTCGTCTCCGGCACGCCCCCGATCCGCGCGACCAAGCTGCGCTATTACGAGGACCGCGCCTTCACCTCGCGCGTCCTGCCGCCGCCGGCCCTGGCCGACGGCCCGTACGCCGATCGACCCGAGGCCCGTGCCGACGACTGGCGGGGACGCGTCCGCGGCACCGATGCGCGTCTCGCAACGGAGGCCGAGGAAAGGGAATCCGCCAAACCGGACGGCGCGCTCGAGCACGCCCGCCATCCCGGCGACGAGATCGATCGGCCCGCGGCCGAGCAAGCGATCACCACTGATCCGCTCGGCCTGGCCGAAGAGGATCCGGACCCCGCCGCCGACAAGCGCGCGATGGACCAGGCGCAGGCGCTCGGCACCGCCCGGACGGTGTACGCGATCGACACGGCCGGGCCGCGCCAGCACGACCTGCAGCTGGACTTCTGACCATGGCCGAGAAGATCCGCCACCAGCTGTTCCTCGCCAGGTCGCTCAGCGACCGGCTCGAGGCGCTCGCCGCAAAGCCGGGGGCGTCGAAGTCGGCGATCCTCGCCGATGCGCTCGAGGCCTGGCTCACCCGGCGCGGCACCTCCGAGCTCGACGAGCGCTTCGGGCTTCGCCTCGACCGGATGAGCGCCATGCTCGGCCGGATCGAGCGCGACAATCATGTCCTGCTCGAGACGATCGCGCTGTTCATCCGCTACGAGCTCGCGGTCCAGCCGCCGCTCGCCGAGAACGACCATGCGGGCCGCGCCATGGCGGCGAAGCGGTTCGAGGCCTTTGTGATGCAGGTCGGGCGGCAAATCGCCGACGGCCGCCGCACGATCTCGCCGGACGGGACCGGCCGATGAACGGCGCGACCTCCGCCGATCGCCGCCGGGCGATGCTGCAGACCGCGATGGGTCCGGCGATCGCCGCCGCGCTCGGCGATCCGCGTGTCGTGGAGGTGATGGTCAATCCCGACGGCGCGCTGCGCGTGGATATTCTCGGCGAGGGCCGGGTCGACACCGAGCTGCGGATGGAGCCCGCCCAGGTCGAGCGGATCATCCGTCTGGTTGCGAGCCATGCCCGTGCCGAGGTGCATGGCGATGCGCCGATCGTATCGGCCGAGCTGCCCCCGCAAGCCGAAGGCAGGGCCGGCGAGCGGTTCGAGGGCGTGCTGCCGCCGGTGTCGCCAGGCCCGTGCTTCGCGATCCGCAAGCCCGCCGAGCGGCTCTACGGGCTCGACGATTATGTCGCCGACGGGATCATGAGCGGGGCCGCGGCCGCGCGTCTCAGGCGCGCAGTCGCGGAGCGCATGAACATCCTGGTCGCCGGCGGCACCAGCTCGGGCAAGACGACGCTCGCCAATGCCCTGCTCGCCGAGATGGCGGGCGCGGACGAGCGGATCATCCTGATCGAGGACACCCGCGAGCTGCAGAGCCCCGCGCCGGACACGGTCGCGCTGCGCACCCGTCCCGGCGTCGTCGGCATGACCGACCTGGTGCGCTCGACGCTGCGGCTGCGCCCCGACCGGATCATCGTCGGCGAAGTGCGCGGCCCCGAGGCGCTCGACATGCTCAAGGCCTGGAACACCGGGCATCCCGGCGGCATCGCCACCGTGCACGCCAACAGCGCGCTGGCCGCGCTCTACCGCATCGAGCAGCTCGTCCAGGAGGCGGTGGTCACCGTGCCGCGGCGCCTGATCGCCGAGGCCATCGACCTCATCGTCTTCATTTCCGGGCGCGGCGTCGAGCGCCGCATCTCCAGCGTCACGCGCGTCGCCGGCGTTGATCCGGACGGCGGCTACGGCCTGGTCGAGCTCCTCAACCCCGATGCCTTCCCCAGCCAAGGAGAATGACCGTGCCTGCCTGGTCCAGAACCCGTTCGGTATCCCGCAATCGCCGTCTCGCCCTTGCCGTGACAGCCGCCGTCGCTGCCGGTCTCGCCGCCTCGGCGCAGGCGGCCGGCTCCGGCATGCCGTGGGAGCAGCCGCTCCAGCAGGTGCTCGAGTCCGTCCAGGGCCCGGTCGCCAAGATCGTGGCGGTGATCATCATCATCACGACCGGCCTGACCCTCGCCTTCGGCGAGAGCTCGGGCGGCTTCCGCCGGCTCATCCAGATCGTCTTCGGCCTGTCGATCGCCTTTGCCGCGTCGAGCTTCTTCCTCTCCTTCTTCTCGTTCGGCGGCGGGGCGCTGATCGCGTGATCGGCGCCGGCAACCACATCGAGGGATTTGAGGTGCCGATCCACGCCAGCCTCGGCGCGCCGATCCTGCTGGGCGGGGCGCCGCGCGGCCTCGCGATCGTCAACGGCACGGTGGCGGCGGCGATCGGCCTCGGACTCCAGCAATGGATCGCGGGGCTGGCGCTCTGGGCGATCGGCCACAGCATCGCCGTGTTCGCCGCGCGCCGCGATCCGGATTTCGCGCCCGTCCTGCTCCGGCACCTTCGCCAGAAAGGCTATCTCGCGTGCTGAACCTCGCCGAATATCGCCGCTGCGCCGACCGGCTCGCCGACCACCTGCCCTGGGCCGCGCTGGTGGCGCCGGGCGTGGTGCTCAACAAGGACGGCAGCTTCCTGCGCGTGCTGGCGTTCCGCGGGCCCGACCTCGAATCGGCGACCGAAGCCGAGCTGGTCTCGGCCTGCGCGCGCGCCAACAATGTCCTCAAGCGCTTCGGCAGTGGATGGGCGCTGTTCTTCGAGGCCGAGCGCCGCGAGGCGGCCGCCTATCCGGAGAGCGACTTCCCCGACGCGGCGAGCTGGCTGGTCGATCAGGAACGCCGCGCCGCCTTCCTTGCCGAGGGGGAGCATTTCGAGAGCCGCTACCATGCATCCTTGGTGTGGCTGCCGCTGGCGGACGCGGCCGATGCTGCGGGCCGGTCGCTGGTCGACCGGCCCCTGGGCGACCGCGGGCGCGACTGGCGATCGGCGCTGTCGCACTTCGTCGCGGAGACCGACCGCGCGGTCGACCTCCTCGCCGGCTTCATGCCGGAAGTCCGCGCGCTCGACGACGCCGAGACGCTGACATTCCTCCACGGCACCGTCTCGGCGCGCCGACACCCCGTCGCGCTGCCCGGGACGCCGATGTATCTCGACGCCCTGCTCGCCGACACGCCGCTGGTCGGCGGCCTCGAGCCGATGCTGGGGAACCGGCACCTGCGGACGCTGAGCGTGCTCGGCTTCCCGAACCTCAGCCGCCCCGGCATCCTCGACGCGCTCAACCACCAGGATTTCGCCTATCGGTGGGTGACCCGCTTCCTGCCGCTCGACAAGGCGGACGCAGTCAAGGTGCTGACGAAGCTCCGGCGCCAATGGTTCAACAAGCGCAAGTCGGTCACCGCTTTGCTGCGCGAGGTGCTCTACAACCAGCCGGCCCAGCTGACCGACAGCGATGCCGACAACAAGGTCGCCGATGCCGATCTCGCGCTGCAGGAGCTGGGCGGCGACCATGTCGCGTTCGGCTATCTCACCACCACGATCACCGTCGCCGACGCGGATCCCGCCCGGGCCGACGAGAAGGTCCGCGCCGTCGAACGGATCGTCAACGGGCTGGGGTTCACCACCATCCGCGAGACGGTCAACGCCGTCGAGGCCTGGCTGTCGTCGCTCCCAGGGCAGGTCTATGCCAACGTTCGCCAGCCGCTGGTGCACAGCCTCAACCTCGCGCATCTCATGCCGCTGTCGAGCGTCTGGGCGGGGCCGGCGCGCAACGCCCATCTCGGCGGGCCGCCGCTGCTCCACGCGCAGACCGCGGGCACGACGCCGTTCCGGCTGTCGACCCATGTCGGCGATGTCGGCCATATGCTGGTGGTCGGCCCGACCGGCGCCGGCAAGTCGGTGCTGCTGGCGCTGATCGCGCTGCAGTTCCGCCGCTATGCGGGCAGCCAGGTCTATATCTTCGACAAGGGCTTCTCCGCCCGCGCCGCCGTGCTGGCGATGGGCGGCGCGCATCACGCGCTGGGGCTCGGCGCCGATTCCGGCGAGACGCTGGCGTTCCAGCCGCTGCGGCACATCGATCGCGCGGCCGAGCGGAGCTGGGCGGCGGAGTGGGTCGCCGCGCTGCTCGCCCATGAGAAGGTCGCCGTCACGCCCGAGGTCAAGGATCAGCTCTGGTCCGCATTGCTGAGCCTCGCCTCGGCGCCGCCCGAGGAGCGCACCCTGACCGGGCTCGCGCTGCTCCTCCAGTCGAACCCGCTGCGCACCGCGCTCGGCGCCTACACGCTCGACGGCCCCTATGGCCGGCTGCTCGACGCCGCCGAGCCGAACCTCGCCTTCGCCGACGTCCAGTGCTTCGAGACCGAGGCGCTGATGGGACAGGCGGGCGTGGTCGCGCCGGTGCTCACCTATCTCTTCCACCGGCTCGAGGAGCGGTTCGACGGCCGCCCGACGCTGCTGATCCTCGACGAGGCCTGGATCTTCCTCGACCATCCGCTGTTCGCCGCGCGCATCCGCGAATGGCTGAAGGTGCTGCGCAAGAAGAATGTCGCGGTGCTGTTCGCGACCCAGAGCCTGGCGGACATCGCGTCGAGCAGCATCGCGCCGGCGATCATCGAGAGCTGTCCGCAGCGCATCCTGCTGCCCAACGACCGCGCGGTCGAGCCGATCGCCCGCGACGCCTATGCCCGGTTCGGGCTGAACGAGCGGCAGATCGAGCTGGTCAGCCGCGCCGCGCCCAAGCGGCAATATTATCTCCAGTCCGCCCGCGGCAACCGCCTGTTCGAGCTCGGGCTGGGACCGATCGCGCTGGCGCTGTGCGGCGCATCCGATCCCGCCAGCCAGGCGCGTATCGACGCGCTGCTCGCCGCGCACGGCGCCGACGCCTTTGCCGCCCGCTTCCTCGCCGGGCTGGGCCTCGACTGGGCCGCCGGCCTCCTCGCCGATTTTCCCGCCCCCACCCCCCAGGAGAAACCATGATGCCTATCCTGATTCCCGCAAGGAAGCTGCTGATCGCCGCCGCGCTCGGGACGGCGGCCGCCGGATCG
>CBIFVW010000230.1:0-5256 GCA_966186155.1 uncultured Sphingomonas sp. | reverse complement strand
TTGATCTGGGGATCGACCTGGATCGTGATCCGCGACCAGATCTCGGTGGTGCCGCCGAGCTGGTCGGTGACCTATCGCTTCGCGGTCGCCGGCGTGGCGATGCTCGCCTGGGCGGCGCTGCGCGGCGACCGGCTGGGGCTCGACGCGAGGGGCTGGCGCTTCGCGGTGCTGCTCGGGCTCGCCCAGTTCGTGTTCAACTTCAACTTCGTCTACCGCGCCGAGCAGCACGTCACCTCGGGCGTGGTGGCGGTGGTCTATGCCCTGCTGCTCGTCCCCAATGCCGTGCTCGCGCGCATCTTCCTCGGCCAGAGGATGGGGCGCCAACTGGTGATCGGATCGGGAATCGCCATGGCCGGCGTCGCGCTGCTCTTCGTCCATGAGGCGCGGCTGAGCCCGGTCGGGCCGGCCGAGGCGGCGCTGGGGATCGGCATCGCGCTGCTCGGGGTGCTCTCCGCCTCGATCGCCAACGTCATGCAGGCGACCGACACCGCCAAGGCCTATCCGATGACGACCGCGCTCGGCTGGGCGATGCTGAGCGGCGCCGCGATCGACGCGCTGTTCGCGCTGGCGACGGTGGGACCGCCCGTCTTCGATCCGCGTCCGGCCTATGCGGGCGGCATCCTCTATCTCGGCGTGCTCGGATCGGCCGTCACCTTCAGCATCTATTTCAAGCTGATCCGCACGATCGGGCCTGCCAAGGCGGCCTATACCAGCGTGCTGATCCCGGTGATCGCAATGCTCTTCTCGACTCTGTTCGAAGGCTATCGCTGGTCGCTGCTCGCGGGCGCCGGCGCGGCGCTGGTGGTCGCCGGGCTGGTCGTGGCGCTCAAGGCGCGCAGGCCCGACCGGTAATCGGCGTAAAGCGGCCGCCAGCCGAGCAGGCGCTTCGCCTTGCCGTTCGCGATGCGGCGGTTCTCGGCATAGAAGGCGCGGGCCTGGGGGCTCAGTCCGGCCGCCTCCAGCGGAACCGGCGGCGGCACCGGCAGGCCGAGCAGCGCGCAGCCATAGGCGACCACGTCGCTCTGCGGCGCGGGCGCGTCGTCGGCGAGGTTGTACGCGCCCGGCGGCCCGTCGAAGCCGGCGATCACGCCCTCGACGATGTCGTCGACATGGACGCGGCTGAACACCTTGCCCGGCAAGTCGATCCGCACCGCCACGCCGGCGCGGATGCGGTCGAGCGGCGAGCGGCCGGGGCCGTAGATGCCGGGCAGGCGGAAGACGCGCGCGCCGGGCAGCGCGAGCCAGGCGAGGTCGGCCTCGGCGCGCGCGGTGCGTCGGCCGGCGCCGACCGGCGCGCTTTCGTCCGCCCAGGCGCCGCCGGTATCGCCATAGACGCCGGTCGAGGAGAGATAGCCGATCCAGGCCCCCGAGGCGGCGATGGCGGGGCCATAGGCTTCGAGCACCGGGTCATGGTCCTCAGCGGGCGGCACGGTCGAGAGGATGTGGGTGGCGTGCGCGACTTCGAACGCGGCGCGATCGCGGTCGGCGAAGCTCTCGCGCGTGACGCTGGTGATGCGCCAGCCGCGCGGGGAGAGCCGGGCGGCGAGGCGCGTAGCCGTGTAGCCGAGGCCGAAGACCAGCAGGCGCATCCCTTAGATCCTCCCCTCCCTCTCCGGGGGAGGATCTGGCGCGTCACTCCGCCCCATAGCCCCGGAACTGCACCCCGAAGAAATCGCCCTTGTTCCAGCGCGGGCGCTCGGGCGCGTCGGCGAGCGCGCGCGACACGGCATAGCTCAGGTGGAGATATTTGGCGGCCGAGCCCCAGTCGAACGGCAAGTCGATCTGGTCCGAGGGCTTGTGGTAATTCTCGTCGAGGAACTTCTTCTGCGCCGCGGCGCCGGCGCCGCCCGGGCCGGTGTCGATCGACACCGCCGGGATGCCCGACTTGACGAAGCTGTAATGGTCCGAGCGGACGAAGAACATCTCCTCGGGCGCCGGATCCGGGACGACCTTCAGTCCCTCGCCCGCCGCGGCCTGGACGATCACCGGGCCCAGGCTCGATCGCTCGCCGCCCAGCACCACCCCGTCCTGGAGCGGGTAGGTGAGGATCGGCATGTCCATGTTGACGTCGGCGACCAGGCCGTCCTTCGGAACCGGCGGATAATGGGCGAAGAAGTCCGAGCCGAGCAGCCCCTTCTCCTCGCCCGTGAGCGCGACGAACAGGATCGAGCGGCGCGGCTTCTTGCCCGACGCGACGAACGACCGCGCGACCTCGAGCATCGTGGCGATGCCCGCGGCATTGTCCATCGCGCCGTTGTAGATGCGGTCGCCATTGACCGGATCGCCGACGCCGACATGGTCGAGATGCGCCGAGAGGACGAGATATTCGTCCTTCCGGTCGGTGCCTTCGAGCAGGCCGACGACGTTGCGGCTGCTCATGGTCGTCAGCCGCGCCTTGCTCGCGAGCTTGAGCGTGCCGGCGAGCGGGCCGGTGGGCAGCTTCGCCCCCTTGCGCTCGGCGGCGAGCACGTCGGGCCATTTGATCCTGGCGCCCTGGAACAGCTTCTCGGCGCCGGCGGTGCCGACATAGCCGACCACCGGAGCGCCGGGCGCGGGGGAGAAGGCGGTGCCGTCGGGCCGCGCCCAGCCGGTGCGCTCATATTCGTAATAGGGCGTGGCGATCACTTCGAACGGATATTGGGCGCGCTGGGCGGCGGATTCGAGCATGATCACCGCCTTGGCGCCGCGCGCCGCGGCGATCGCCGCCTTCTGGTCGTCGTCGCCGAAATGCGCCTCGACCTCGCCTGGCAGCCCCTTGGGCACGCCGGGGAAGAGCGCGACGATCTTGCCGCGCACGTCGAGCCCCTTGTAGTCGTCGCGCTTGCCCTGCGGATAGACGATGCCATAGCCGGCGAAGACGACCCCCGCTTCGGCCGTGAAGTCGGGCGTGGCGGGCGCGGGGATGTTGATGAAGTCGATCCCGAACTGGAGCGGGATCTCGGCGCCGCCGCGCGCCAGCGACCATTTCGCCTTCTCGGCGGCGCGGTAGGAGACGAGCCGGACCGGCTGGAACCAGCTGCCGCCCGCGCCCGGCGCCAATCCGATCCGCAGCATCTCGGCCGCGACATATTCGGCCGCGACGTCATAGTCGCGCGTCCCCGCCTCGCGGCCGCGGAGCGCGTCGGAGGCGAGGAACTGGATATGGCTCTTGAGCGCCGCCTGTTCGGGGGTGAGCGTCTGCGCATGCGCCGCGGGCGCGACGAGCAGGAGCGCGGCGAGGATCAGGCGGCGGAGAGTCACTTGGCCATCGGTCCCTTGTAGAGCGTGCCGAAGAAGTCGCCCTTGTTCCACACCGGCCGCTCCTCGGCGTCGGCGATGGCGCGGGCGATCGCATAGTTGAGGCCGACGAAGCGCAGCCCCTGCTTCCAGTCGATCAGGCCGATCTCGTCCGAGGGCTGGTGGTAGTGCTTCTCGACGAACTCCTTCGACGCCGCCGCGCCCGGCCCGCCGGGTCCGAGGTCGAGCGACACCGAGGGGATGCCCGCCTTGACGAAGCTGTAATGGTCCGAGCGGACGAAATAGGCCTGTTCGGGCTCGGGATCGGGAACGAGCTTGACGCCCTCCGCGGCAGCGGCCGCCTCGACCAGCTTCCCGACCGAGCTGCGGTCGGCACCATAGGCGACGAGATCGACGAAATCATAGGTCAGGATCGGCATGTCGAGATTGACGTCGGCGACGATCGATCCCCTGGGCACGGTCGGGTTGGCGGCGAAATAGTCCGAGCCGACCAGCCCCTTCTCCTCCGCGGTCACCGCGACGAACAGGATCGAGCGGCGCGGACGCTTGCCCGAGGCCTGGAAGCGCCTGGCGACCTCGAGCATCGAAGCGGTGCCGACGGCATTGTCCATCGCGCCGTTGTAGATCGTGTCGCCCTTCGCATCGGGCTCGCCGACCCCGACATGGTCGAGATGCGCCGAGAGGGCGACATATTCGTCCTTCTTGTCGGTTCCCTCGAGCACGCCCACGACATTGTTGCTCGAGAGCGTGCGGATCGCGGTGGTCGCGGTGCCGGTGGCGGTGACGCCGAGCGGCCCCAGCGGCAGCTTCCTGTCGGCCTTGTCGGCGGCGAGCACCGCCTCCCATTTGATCTTCGACCCCGCGAACAGCTTGGCCGCGCCGTCGAAGCCCAGATAGGCGAAGGGCGGCGCGCCCGCGCCTTCGCTCGCGCCCTGCCAGGTCATCGCCTCGGACGCGGCATAGGGCACCGACGCGGCGAAGGGGTAGATGGCGTGGCGGGCATTGCCCTCGAGCAGGATCACGCCGACCGCGCCATGGCCTGCGGCGATGCGCGCCTGCTGGTCGGGCTGGCCCAGGTGCGCACGCACGTCGCTGGGAAGCGAATGCGGCGAATCGCGCAGCACCGCGACGATCGCGCCCTTGGCGTCCAGCCCCTTATATTCCTCCTCGCTGCCATAGCCCGCGAACACGACGGGGCCCGAGACCGAGACCTTGGGCGTCGCCGGGGTGGCGCGGGCGAGATAGTCCTTGCCCCATTCGAGCGTGGTGCTCGTGCTGCCGCGGGTGAGGACGAGGCTGCCGTGATCGGCCGACTTGTAGGCGACGAGCGGCACCGGCTGGAGCCAGGAACCGCTCACGCCCGCGGGCCTGAGCCCCGCGGCGAGCATCTGCGCGGCGACATATTGCTCGGCGATCGCCAGCTCGGGCGAGCCGGTGTCGCGGCCCTTCATCGCGTCCGAGGCGAGGAACTGGACATGCGCCTTGAGCGCCGCTGCGTCGGGGGCGAGGTCTTGGGCATGGGCGGGCGCAGCCGCGAGCAGCGGTAGGGCGAAGAGGAGGTGTTTCATGGGGCTCACTTCTCCATCGGTCCGCCGAAGGTGGTGCCGAAGAAGTCGCCCTTCTTCCACATCGGCTTCTGCTCGGCATCGGCGATCGCGCGCGCGATGCGATAATTGACGTCGACGAAGCGCACCCCCGCCTCCCAGTCGATCGGCGGGGTCTGGACGACCTGGTCGGAGGGCTTGTGGTAATTGCCCGCCAGGAAGGCGTCGGTCGCCGCCTTGCCCGGGCCCTTCTCGCCCGGCCAGAGGAAGATCGACGGGATGCCCTGCTGGACGAAGCGATAATGGTCCGAGCGCACGAAGAAGGCCTCGTCCGGCCGCGGATCGCCCGAGACGGTCACGCCGATCTCGGCCGCCGCCCTGGTCGCGATCTCGCCGATCGTCGAATGGGCGGCGCCGAACGGCGTCACGTCCTCGAACTTGTAGGTGATGATCGGCATGTCGAGATTGACGTTGG
>CBIFVW010000229.1:0-5306 GCA_966186155.1 uncultured Sphingomonas sp. | reverse complement strand
CGCGAACCGCAGAAGGCCAAGTCGAAGGTCCCTGCGATGGAGCAGAACCCGCAGAAGCGCGGCGTCTGCACCCGCGTCTACACGACGACTCCGAAGAAGCCGAACTCGGCGCTTCGCAAGGTGGCCAAGGTCCGTCTGACCAACAGCCGCGAAGTCATCAGCTACATCCCCGGCGAGGGGCACAATCTGCAGGAGCACTCGGTGGTCCTCATCCGCGGCGGCCGTGTGCGCGACCTTCCGGGCGTGCGCTATCACGTGCTGCGCGGCGTGCTCGATACCCAGGGCGTCAAGGACCGCAAGCAGAGCCGTTCGAAGTACGGCGCGAAGCGTCCGAAGTAAGCAGCCAAAGTAAGCCCCGGACGGGTTCCGGACCGGCTGAAGTTTGTAAAGGAAATTCAAGATGGCTCGTCGTCGTCGTCCCGAGAAGCGGGAAATCCTGCCCGACCCCGTCTACGGGGATGTGGTGCTTTCGAAGTTCATGAATTCGGTGATGCTGGACGGCAAGAAGTCCGTCGCCGAAGCCATCGTCTATTCGGCGCTGGAAACCGTCGAGCAGCGCGCCAAGCGCGAGCCGATCGCCGTGTTCCACGACGCGCTGAACAACATCAAGCCGGGCATCGAGGTCCGCAGCCGCCGCGTCGGCGGCGCGACCTATCAGGTGCCGGTCGAGGTCCGTCCGGAGCGTGCCCAGGCGCTCGCGATCCGCTGGCTCATCGCCTCGGCCCGCAATCGCTCGGAGCACACCATGTCGGCGCGTCTCTCGGGCGAGCTGATGGACGCCGCCAACAACCGCGGCAACGCGGTGAAGAAGCGCGAGGATACCCACCGTATGGCCGAGGCGAACCGCGCCTTCAGCCACTACCGCTGGTAAAAACAAACCCTATATCGTGGGGAGCCGGACCGTCCGGCTCCCCACATCGCTAAGGAAGCAACGATCATGGCCCGCAGCCATCCGCTCGAGCGTTACCGCAATATCGGCATCATGGCGCACATCGACGCCGGCAAGACCACGACGACCGAGCGCATCCTCTACTACACCGGCAAGTCCTACAAGATCGGCGAGGTCCATGAGGGCACCGCGACGATGGACTGGATGGAGCAGGAGCAGGAGCGCGGGATCACGATCACGTCGGCCGCGACGACCTGCTTCTGGCGCGCCGAGGACGGCCAGGGCGAAGAGCACCGCATCAACATCATCGACACCCCGGGCCACGTCGACTTCACCATCGAAGTCGAGCGCTCGCTGCGCGTGCTCGACGGCGCGGTCGCCTGCTTCGACGGCGTCGCCGGCGTGGAGCCGCAGTCGGAGACGGTGTGGCGCCAGGCCGAGAAGTACAACGTGCCGCGCATGTGCTTCGTCAACAAGCTCGACCGCATGGGCGCGAACTTCGAGCGCTGCGTGGAGATGATCAAGGATCGTCTCGGCGCGCGTCCGCTCGTCCTCTATCTGCCGATCGGCATCGAGGGCGGCTTCAAGGGCTTGGTCGACCTGGTCAACAACCGCGCGATCATCTGGCTCGAGGAGTCGCTGGGCGCGAAGTTCGAGTATCAGGACATCCCGGCCGACCTCAAGGACGAGGCCGAGGCCGCGCGCCAGGCGCTGATCGAGGCCGCCGTCGAGCAGGACGACGCCGCGATGGAGGCGTTCTTCGAGGGCACCGAGCCGACCCCGGCCGAGCTCAAGAAGCTGATCCGCAAGGGCACGCTGAACTTCTCGTTCGTGCCGGTGCTGTGCGGCTCGGCGTTCAAGAACAAGGGCGTGCAGCCGCTGCTCGACGCCGTGATCGACTATCTGCCGAGCCCGCTGGACATTCCGGCGGTGCAGGGCGTCAAGCTCGACGGCACGACCGAGGACACGCGCCCGGCCGACGACGCCGCGCCTTTCTCGGCGCTCGCGTTCAAGATCATGAACGATCCGTTCGTCGGCTCGCTCACCTTCGCGCGCATCTATTCGGGCAAGCTCGAGAAGGGCACCTACCTCAACTCCGTCAAGGACAAGAAGGAGAAGGTGGGCCGCATGCTCCTCATGCACGCGAACTCGCGTGAGGACATCGACGTCGCGTACGCCGGCGACATCGTCGCGCTCGCGGGCCTCAAGGAGACCACGACCGGCGACACGCTGTGCGACGCCGGTCAGCCGATCATCCTCGAGCGGATGGAATTCCCCGAGCCGGTGATCGAGCTGTCGGTCGAGCCCAAGACCAAGGCCGACCAGGAGAAGATGGGCATCGCGCTCAATCGCCTGGCCGCCGAGGACCCCTCGTTCCGCGTCTCGACCGACCATGAGTCGGGCCAGACGATCATCAAGGGCATGGGCGAGCTCCACCTCGAGATCCTGGTCGACCGCATGAAGCGCGAATTCAAGGTCGAGGCCAATGTCGGTGCGCCGCAGGTCGCCTATCGCGAGTATCTCGCGAAGGCGGTCGACGTCGACTACACCCACAAGAAGCAGTCGGGCGGCTCGGGCCAGTTCGGCCGCGTCAAGGTGCAGGTGAAGCCGGGCGAGCGCGGTTCGGGCTACCAGTTCTTCGACGAGATCAAGGGCGGCAACATCCCGCGCGAGTACATCCCGTCGGTCGAGAAGGGCTTCAAGGAGACCGCCGAGACCGGTCACCTGATCGGCTTCCCGATCATCGACTTCGAGGTGCATCTGATCGACGGCGCGTATCACGACGTCGACTCGTCGGCGCTGGCGTTCGAGATCTGCGCCCGCGGCGCGATGCGCGAAGTGGCGGCCAAGGCCGGCATCAAGCTGCTCGAGCCGATCATGAAGGTCGAGGTCGTGACTCCCGAGGATTATCTCGGCGACGTCATCGGCGACCTGAACTCGCGCCGTGGCCAGATCCAGGGCACCGACAGCCGCGGCAACGCGCAGTCGGTCAATGCGCTGGTCCCGCTCGCGAACATGTTCGGCTATGTGAACCAGCTCCGCTCGTTCACCCAGGGCCGAGCGCAGTACACGATGCAGTTCTCGCATTATGACGAAGTGCCCGCCAACGTCGCCGAGGAAGTGAAGGCGAAGCTGGCGTAATCGGAAATACCCCGCTATGGGCGCGCCTTCGCGCCTGCCCGTAGCGATTCGGACAAGCATGAACCCAAGAAGGTAGGAAACAATGGCGAAGGCAAAGTTTGAGCGGACCAAGCCGCACCTCAACATCGGCACCATCGGGCACGTCGACCACGGCAAGACGTCGCTGACGGCCGCGATCACGAAGGTTCTGGCCGAGACGGGCGGCGCGACGTTCGTCGACTACGCCAACATCGACAAGGCGCCGGAAGAGCGCGAGCGCGGCATCACCATCTCGACCGCGCACGTCGAGTACGAGACCGACAAGCGCCACTATGCGCACGTCGATTGCCCGGGCCACGCCGACTATGTGAAGAACATGATCACCGGCGCCGCCCAGATGGACGGCGCGATCCTCGTCGTGTCGGCGACCGACGGCCCGATGCCGCAGACCCGCGAGCACATCCTGCTCGCCCGCCAGGTCGGCGTGCCGGCGATGGTCGTGTTCATGAACAAGGTCGACCTGGTCGACGATCCCGAGATCCTCGAGCTCGTCGAGCTGGAGATCCGCGAGCTGCTGAGCTCGTACGAGTTCCCGGGCGACGACATTCCGATCATCCAGGGCTCGGCCGTGAAGGCGCTCGACGGCACCAACGACGAGATCGGCAAGCAGGCCGTGCTCAAGCTGATGGCTGCGGTCGACGAGTACATCCCGGAGCCGGAGCGTCCGCTCGACAAGCCGTTCATGATGCCGATCGAGGACGTGTTCTCGATCTCGGGCCGCGGCACCGTGGTGACCGGCCGCGTCGAGACCGGCATCATCAAGGTCGGCGAGGAAGTCGAGATCGTCGGCATCACCGACACCCGCAAGACCACCGTCACGGGCGTCGAGATGTTCCGCAAGCTGCTCGACCAGGGCCAGGCCGGCGACAATGTCGGCGCGCTGCTCCGCGGCATCGGCCGTGAGGAAGTCGAGCGCGGCCAGGTTCTCGCCAAGCCGGGCTCGATCACGCCGCACACCGAGTTCCAGTCGGAAGTGTACGTCCTGTCGAAGGACGAGGGCGGCCGTCACACGCCGTTCTTCGCGAACTATCGTCCGCAGTTCTACTTCCGCACGACCGACGTGACGGGCACCGTCGAGCTGCCGGCCGGCACCGAGATGGTTATGCCGGGCGACAATGTCGCGCTGGGCATCAAGCTCATCGCGCCGATCGCCATGGACGTCGGCCAGCGCTTCACGATCCGCGAGGGCGGCCGCACCGTCGGCGCCGGCGTCGTCAGCGGCATCACCAAGTAAGCTGAAAAGCGAAAACAGCCGCCGGACGCTCCCCGAAAAGGAGTGTCCGGCGGTTGCTTTTTTATGAGGGCACCTGTAAGGGCCGCGCCTTCGGTTTGGGTTTCAACAGCAAGAGCCTCGGCAACGGGGCCCGCTCTTTCGCATCGGTAGGACCATGGAAACGCAGAATATCCGCATTCGCCTCAAGGCGTTCGACCAT
This sequence comes from uncultured Sphingomonas sp., assembly GCA_966186155.1. Lineage (GTDB taxonomy): Bacteria > Pseudomonadota > Alphaproteobacteria > Sphingomonadales > Sphingomonadaceae > Sphingomonas. The sequence continues at coordinate 803 of CBIFVW010000229.1, read as the reverse complement.
CGAGTGCTCGACCAGGCGACCGGCGACATCGCCGACACCGCCCGACGTACCGGCGCTCTCATCCGTGGCCCGATCCCGCTTCCGACGAAGATCGAGAAGTTCACGGTCAACCGTGGCCCCCACATCGACAAGAAGTCGCGCGAGCAGTTCGAAGTGCGCACCTACAAGCGCCTTCTCGACATCGTGCAGCCGACCCCGCAGACCGTCGACGCTCTTATGAAGCTCGATCTCGCCGCGGGTGTTGATGTTGAGATCAAACTCGCGTAAGGCGCGAGCCTTCGCCGAGGGGGTGATTCACCTCACCGGCGCTTTCGCTTCCCGCTGAGCCACTTAGGCCGCGGTTTTCGAAGCAGGAAAGCAAGGGATACCGAACGGCTTACCCGCAAGGGCAGGACCGTTGCCTGCGTCCCCGCTTTCAACAATTTGGTGATCCGTCACCGACTTGTTGAACACTGGCCCTGGCGGGGGCACGCAGTTCATTTGGGCTAGGCTTCGGAAACCCGAAGCCTTTTTCGTTGGCAAGCTCTCCGGGCAACCGGCGAGCCTCTGTTTGGGAAGGAATTGGATCATGCGCACTGGCGTGATCGCGAAAAAGGTTGGGATGACCCGCCTGTTCCAGGACGATGGGCGCCACGTGCCTGTCACTGTCCTGCAGCTGGATGGTCTTCAGGTTATTGCGCGCAAGGAAGCGGATCGCGACGGCTATGTCGCGGTGCAGCTCGGCGCGGGCGTGGCCAAGGCGAAGAATGTCGCCAAGCCGCAGCGCGGCCACTTCGGCAAGGCCGAGGTCGAGCCCAAGGCGA
>CBIFVW010000228.1:0-5344 GCA_966186155.1 uncultured Sphingomonas sp. | reverse complement strand
GACCCGCGCTCGACGCTCGCCTTCGCGCGCGCGGCGCTGGCGCTGCGCAAGGCGCACGACGCGCTGCTGCTCGGCGAGATGCGGATCGTCGAGGCGTCGGACACGCTGCTCGTCTTCGAGCGCAGCCATGGCGGCGAGCACATGCTCTGCGCCTTCAACTTCGCGCACGCCGAGAGCGCATGGACCCCGGCGCAGCCGGGCCGATGGCAGGTGGTCGCGCGCAGCGGCGAGGCCGAGGGCTGGATCCTTCCGGCGCTGTCGGGCTGGGTCGCGCGGCGGATCGGATGAAGGAGGGAATGATGATCGCTTCGACCGCCGGGCCTGCCCGGGCGCTGCTCTTCCTGCTGGCGCTCGCCCTCGCCGCGCTCCTCGCCCCGCCGGTCCGGGCGGGGGAGGGGCAGGGCCGGTTCGTCGAGATCGCCGCCATGCCCTCGGCCAATATCGCGCCGCCGCACGTCACCATCTGGCTGCCGCCGGGCTATGACGGCGGCAAGCGGCGCTACGGCGTGCTCTACATGCACGACGGGCAGAATCTGTTCGACCCCGATCTCTCCGCGTTCAAGAAGGTGTGGGGAGCCGACGCCGCGATCCGGCGGCTGGCGGCGGCAAAGCGGATCGCGCCGGTGATCGTCGTCGGCATCTGGAATCCGGGCGTCGACCGCTATCGCCAATATTTTCCCAAGGCGCTGCACGACCAGGCCTCGCCGGCGCTGCGGGCCGAGCTCGATCGTCTTGCCGGCGGGCCGATCCTGTCGGACGCCTATCTCCGCTTCATCGTCGACGAGCTCAAGCCGCGGATCGACCGCGACTATCGCACCCTGCCCGGCCGCGACCACACCGCGATCGCCGGATCGAGCATGGGCGGGCTGATCTCGCTCGCCGCGATCGCGCAATATCCGCGCGTGTTCGGGCGGGCGGCTCTGGTCTCGACGCACTGGCCGCTCGGCGACCCGGCGCATGTCGGGCCGTTCAACCCCGAGGTCGCCGCGCTGTGGCGGCACTATCTCGAGACGCGCCTCGGCCCGCCGCACGGGCGCCGGATCTGGAGCGATCACGGCACCGAGACGCTCGATGCCGCCTATGACCTTTACCAGAAGGCGATCGACGCCGACTTCGCGCGGCTCGGCTGGAAGCCCGGGCGCGACTATGAAAGCCGCGTCTATCCGGGCGCCGCGCACGAGGAGCTGAGCTGGGCGGCGCGGCTCGACGAAGTGCTCGGCTGGCTGCTGGCGCCGCGATGAGCGGAGCGGAGCCCGCGGCGCCGGCGGAAGCGCGCCAAGCGGCCCGGCGGCGGCCGCTGCTCGGCTTCTGGCAGCTCTGGAACCTTTCGTTCGGCTTTTTCGGCATCCAGGTGGGGTTCGCGCTCCAGGGCGCGAACGTCAGCCGGATCTTCCAGACCCTCGGCGCTTCGATCGACGCGCTGCCGATCCTCTGGATCGCGGGGCCGGTCACCGGCCTGCTCGTCCAGCCGGTCATCGGCTATTTGAGCGACCGCACCTGGAACCGGCTGGGGCGGCGCCGGCCCTATTTCCTCACGGGTGCGATCCTCGCCTCGCTCGCACTGGCGCTGTTCCCCAGCGCGTCGAGCCTGTGGATGGCGGCGGGACTGCTCTGGATGCTCGACGCGTCGATTAACATCTCGATGGAGCCGTTCCGCGCCTTTGTCGGCGACATGGTCGACGAGCGGCAGCGCACCCGCGGCTATGCCTTCCAGACGATCTTCATCGGAACGGGCGCGGTGCTGGCGTCGCTCGCGCCCGCCTTCCTCACCAATGTGCTGGGCGTGAGCAACACCGCGCCGCCGGGCGTCATCCCGCCGTCGGTCGCCCATGCCTTCCACATCGGCGCGGTCGCGTTGTTCGCGGCGGTGCTGTGGACGGTGGTGACGACGCGCGAATATTCGCCCGAGGAGCTGGCGGGCTTCGGCGTGGCGGCGGCCGAACCCCCGAGCGGGCCGCGGCGCGGCCGGCTGCTCCGCGACCTGACCGGCCTGCCGCCGGTGATGCGCAGGCTGGCGCTGGTCCAGTTCCTCTCCTGGTTCGGGCTCTTCATCCTGTGGATCTACGCCACGCCGATCGTCGCGCGGTACCAGTTCGGCGCCGCGGCGGTCACCGAACGCGCCTATAATGACGGCGCCGACTGGGTCGGCGTCCTGTTCGCGGTCTATAACGGCGTGGCGGCGCTCTATGCCTTCGTGCTGCCCGCGCTCGCCGATCGGATCGGAGCGCGGCGGCTCCACGCGGCCAACCTCGTGGCGGGAGCGCTGGGGTTCGCCTCGATGCTCGTCATCGCCAGTCCCGTGCCGCTGCTCCTCTCGATGATCGGCATCGGCATGGCCTGGGCCTCGATCCTGACGATCCCCTATGCCCAGCTCAGCGCCGGCGTCCCCCAGGCGAAGCTCGGCATCTATATGGGGCTGTTCAACATCTTCATCGTGCTTCCCCAGCTCGTCGTGTCGAGCGTGATGGGACCGCTCGCGCGGGCATTCTATCCCGACGCGCCGATCACTTCCTTCCTGATCGCCGCCGCGTGCTTCACCGGGGCGGCGATCCTCGCGCTCGGCGTCCCGTCGGACCGCTGAGCGGCGCCACGCGCGAGGGGCGCGGTCAGTGGGTGCGGGCGGAGGGAGGAAATGGTGCCCAGGGGCGGAATCGAACCACCGACACTGCGATTTTCAGTCGCATGCTCTACCAACTGAGCTACCTGGGCACGCCGACGATCGTCGGGGAGCGCGCCTCTTAGTCGCGCGAATCGGCGCTGTCCAGCCCGCTTTGCGACTCCGGATCGGCGGCCTCGCCGGGAAGGCGATAGCCTTCGCCGAGCCATTGCAGCAGGTCGCGATCCTTGCAGCCGCGGCCGCAGAAGGGCTTGTAGTCCGGGTGAGTCGCGCTGCCGCAGATCGGGCAGCCGTCGCGCTTGGCCAAGTTGCTACTCCTTCGCGGACACGAACGCCGTCGCGCCGCCGATGCGCCGCGCCAGCTCGGCGGTCCAGTCGGGTTGCTGGGCGAGCCGGCGGGCGATGTTCCTGGTCACCATATGGGTAGCCGGAGGCGGCGGGGGAAGGCGCTCGAGCCGCCGGAGCTCGGCGCGGGCCGCCGCTCCGGCGAGGTCGGCACGCAGCAGCTCGGGGAGCGAGGGGCGCGTCCGGCGCCGCACGATCTGGAGGAAGCCGAAGCCGTTGACCGCGGTGCGCTCGAACGGCTGGGGCAGCGCCGCGTCGATCGCCTCGGCCACCGCCTGGCGCGCGCCCTTGCCGGCGAGGGTGGGGAAGTCGATCCCGATCGAGCCGGCGATCCCGTGCCGCTCGATCGCGCGCGCCACGGCATGGGCGGCGGCGACCGCGAGCGGCTCGATCGGGCCCGCGCCGTCGACGTCGAATAGGGTCATGGCGGGAGTGGGCGACAGGCGCAGCGCGCCGCCCGGGAAGGCGATCTCGCCGGTGATCGCCTCGTCGAGCACTTCGGACCAGCCCGCCTCCTCGAGCAGGTCGGGCTCGTGGGCGCGCAGCGTGCGGACCGGGAGGCCGGTGGCGGTGATGCGCTCGAACAGGCCCGGTCCCTCGGCGAGCGGCTCGTCGGTCGGCGCCGCCTTGGGAAGCTTGGCGCGGCCGGGCTCGGGAATCGCCTCGCGGACGATCCGGACGCGCAGCTTCGCGCCCTGGGTGATGCCCTTGGGCAGCGGGTCGCACAGCGCCTCCCCGCCGCCGTCGAGCGCGACCTTGCCGCTGGACTTGTCGACCAGCCGCGCGTCGAGCACCGCGCCGGCGCGCGGGCCCGTGCCCTCCAGCTCGATCCGCGCCTTCCAGATGCCGCCGCGCGAGACCAGGGCCGCGCGGTTCTCGCCGATCCCGGCTTCGTAGAGCCACTCAGCCAAGCCGGTAGCCCGCGCCTTCGAGCAGCGCCCGCGTCTCGAACACGGGCAGGCCGACCACCCCCGAATGGCTGCCCGCCAGATAGCGGACGAACGCCTCGGCGCGGCCCTGGATGGCATAGCCGCCCGCCTTGCCCATGCCCTCGCCGCTGGCGACGTACCGGTCGATCTCGGCATCGGAGAGCCGCTTGAAGGTGACGATGGTGTCGGAAATGCGCGTGCGCGGCTTGCCGTCGAACCCGATCAGGCAGACCGCGGAGAGGCAATGATGGCGCCGGCCCGAAAGCAGCGCGAGCATCCGCCTGAGGTCCGCCTCGTCCCCGGGCTTGCCCAGGATGCGCCGGCCGACCGCGATGGTGGTGTCGCCCGCGAGCACGATCTCGTCGGCCTCGCGCGCGACCGCATGCGCCTTGTCGACCGCGACGCGCAGCACATAGGCGCGCGGGCTCTCGCCCGGCCGCGGGTCCTCGTCGATATCGGGCGCAGCGATGCGCGCCGGCTCGGCGCCGATCCGCCTGAGCAAGTCGAGGCGCCGCGGCGATGTCGAGGCGAGGACGAGCCGCACCGGCCCGTCCGTCACTTGAAGCGGTAGGTGATACGGCCCTTGGTGAGGTCGTAGGGCGTGAGCTCGACGAGCACCTCGTCGCCGACCAGCACGCGGATGCGGTTCTTGCGCATCTTGCCGGCGGTATGGCCGAGAATCTCGTGGTCGTTCTCGAGCCGGACGCGGAACATGGCGTTGGGCAGAAGCTCAACGACCTGGCCCCGCATTTCAAGCAGTTCTTCTTTGGCCAAAAAATTGCCTCTCTGGTGAGCGCGCGAAAAGTGGCGGTGCCTTTACAGCGCCGCGCGGCAAAAGGGAAGGAGTCGGGGAAGGGCGCGCGCGATGCCGTGCCCCCTTCGGGGACATGGGGATGCGAGATCCCGCTTCCAACCGGCTGAAACTTCCGGCATGTTACACAATATCATAATCCGGGGAGGGGCGGATGATCGTGCGCTGGGCAATCGGACTGCTTTGTCTTCTGGCGCCGATCGGCGCTTCCGCCCAGCAGGCGACGCCGCACGGCAGTCCCAGCCTCACCGCTCTCGCCAACGGCGTGCGCGATCCCGAGCATGTCCGCGACATCGCGCTCGACCGGCTCGACGTGGCGATCGTGCTGCGCGGCGGCATCGTCGAGACCATGGTCACCGCCCGTTTCGCCAATATGGGCAAGGAGCGGCTCGAAGGCGATTTCCGCCTTGCACTGCCGCCCGACGCAGTGGTCACCGGCTATGCCCTCGACGTGAAGGACCGGCTGCTCGACGGCGTGCTGGTGGACCGGCCGCGTGCCAAGGCGGTCTATGAGGCCAATGTCCGCCGCGGCATCGATCCGGGGCTGGCCGAGGTCGAACCCGAAGGGGGCTTCCGCACCCGTGTCTTCCCGATCCTGCCGGGCGGCACGCGCACGATCCGGGTGCGCTACGTCGCGCCGTT
>CBIFVW010000227.1:0-5373 GCA_966186155.1 uncultured Sphingomonas sp. | reverse complement strand
AAGAATGGTGGACGCACTAGGGCTCGAACCTAGGACCCGCTGATTAAGAGTCAGCTGCTCTACCAACTGAGCTATGCGTCCATTCCGGGCAGGTGAGGCGCATTTGGTGATGCGCCACCGCGATTGGAGGGGCGCCGTTAGCATCCGATTTCGCGGATTGCAAACCCCAAAATCGCGGAAATTTTCACCAGCGCTGCACGCGGCGGCTCTGGCGGTCGATCGACATCAGGATGCCGAAGCAGATCATGAAGGTCATCACCGCCGTGCCCCCGAAGCTGATCAGCGGCAGCGGCACGCCCACCACGGGCGCCAGACCCATCACCATCGCCATGTTGATCGCGCAATAATAGAATATCGTCGCCGAAAGCCCCGCCGCGGTCAGCCGCGCGAAGCGGCTTTGCGAGCGCATGCTCACGCCGATACCCCAGCGGATCAGGGTGCCGAAGGCCAAGAGCAGGAAGAACCCGCCGAGCAGTCCCCATTCCTCCATCATCGTCGCGAGGGCGAAGTCGGTATGTCCCTCCGGAAGATAGTCGAGATGGCTCTGCGTGCCGTTCAGGAAGCCCTTGCCGAACACGCCGCCGGATCCGATCGCGATCTTGGACTGGCTGATGTGATAGCCGGTGCCGAGCGGATCGCTCTCCGGATTCATGAAGATCAGCACGCGGTTGCGCTGATAGTCGTGGAGCACGAAGTTCACCGCGAGCGGCGCCGCCACCGCCAGCGCCAGCGCGCCGCCGATGAACAGGCGGAGCGGGATGCCGGCGAGGAACATCACGGTCACGCCGCCCGCCGTTATCATCAGCGCAGTACCGAGATCGGGCTGGAGCATGACCAGGCCGGCGGGCAGGCCGATCAGCACCGCCGCGGGCCAGATCGCGCCGAAGCGGCGTATCTCGCCCGCCGGCAATATTTCATAGAAGCGCGCCATCGCCATCACGATTACCGGCTTCATCAGCTCCGAAGGCTGGAGGCGAATGAAGCCGAGGTCGAGCCAGCGCTGGCTTCCGCCTGCGACCGCACCGAGCAGTTCGACACCGACCAGCATCAGCAGCACGAGCACGTACATCGGAAACGCCCCGAGCGCCCAGAAACTCTCCGGAACCCGCGAGAGCCCGATCGCGACCGCGAGGAAGACGAAGAAGCGCGTGCCCTGCGAAAATGCCCAGGGCTGGAGGCTCCCTCCCGCCGCCGAGTAGAGCACGACGAGCCCGAAAACCCCGATCAGCACGACCAGCCCGATGATCCGCCACGGCAGTTGCGCGAGCGGGCCGGGAACGATGCCGGAAGGGCCAAGGCCCGAAGGCGCGATCGTGCTCACTGTTCGGTCTCCACGCCGCCCGGGCTCGCGGCATCGCTGTCGATGGTGTTGACGTTCGCGCTGGCTGCGGCCGAGGCGATGTTGCTCGCCGCCGCCGCGGCGTCTTCGGGCGCGGGGGGCGCCGCAGCCTGCGCTGCCTGTGCGGCCCTCCACGCGCTCGCCTTGGCGGCCATCCGCGTCGCGATGTCGCCGCCCCAGCCTTTCTCGAGCTCGTGGAGCCGCTGCACGGCCTGGCGGCGGTCGAAGAGGAAGGTGAGCACGTCCTTCGCGACCGGCGCCGCGGCGCGGGCGCCGCCCATGCCATGCTCGATCACCACCGATGCGGCATAGCGCGGCGCGTCCACCGGCGCGAAGCAGATGAACAGGCCATGGTCGCGATATTTCCACTCGCCGCCCTGGCCGCGGAAGCGATCGGCGATGCGGCGCACCTGCGCGGTTCCGGTCTTGCCGCCCATGCGAATGCCTGGGAGCTGGAGCCGGGAAGCGCCGGCGGTACCATGGCCGTTGACCACTTCGTCCATCCCGCTGCGGACGATCGCGAGATGCTCGGCCGGAAAGGGCAGTGCCGGGAATTGACGCGCTCCCACTTGCAGCAAGGCGGGATCGACGGCGAGGCCGGAGGCGATGCGGGCCGCGGACAGCGCCAGCTGGAACGGGCTGACGAGCACATAGCCCTGGCCGATCGCGGCGTTGAGCGTATCGGACTGAGTCCATTCCTGCTTGTAGCGGCGCATCTTCCACGCCTCGTCCGGGATGGTGCCGTAGCGCTGCGAGGGCAGGGGAAGCGCATGTTCGGCCCCGAAGCCGAGTGCGCGGGCGGCCGCGGCGATCCGATCGACACCGATTTCCCGCCCGACGGTGTAGAAATAGGTGTTGCAGCTGCGCGCGATGGCGGTGTGCATCGTCATCGGGCCATGGCGCCCCAGGCAGCCGAAGCGGCGGTTCCCCAGCGTATAGCCGCCATTGCAATAGACGACTCGCTGCGGATCGACCCCCGCGCCCAGCGCGGCGAGCGCAGTCGCCGGCTTGAAGGTCGACCCCGGAGGATAGAGGCCCTGCAGCGTCTTGTTCATCAGCGGGATGTGGTCGTCCTCGGACAGCATCCGCCATTCGTTGCTACTGATCCCGTCGGAAAAGACATTGGGGTCGTAGGCAGGCATCGAGACCATCGCGAGGATGTGGCCGGTGTTGCAGTCGAACACCGTGACCGATCCGGATTCCTCGCCAAGCCGCCGCGCCGCATATTCCTGCAGCCCCGCGTCGATGGTGAGCTTGACCGTCTCGCCCGGCCGGTCAGGGCGCGTGGCGAGCTCCTTGACCAGCCGGCCGTGCGCAGTGACCTCGACGCGCTTGGCGCCCGGCGTGCCGCGCAGGCGATCCTCGAGCGTCTTCTCGAGCCCGTCCTTGCCCAGCTTGAAGCCGGGGGCGACGAGCAGGGGATCCTTCTCCTTCTCGTACTGCTCGGCCGAGGCGGTACCGACATAGCCGATCAGATGACCGACGCCGGCACCGAGCGGATAGTTGCGCGCGAAGCCGCGAGTCGGCTGGACGCCCGGCATCTCGGGCACGCGCACGCTGACCGCGGCGAACTGCTCCCAATTCAGATTCTCGCTCACCTGCACCGGCTGGAAGCCCGCGGCGCGCTTGAGGTCGGTGCGGATCCGCGCCATCTCCTCCTCGGTGAGGCTCAGGATCCGCTGGAGCATCCCCAGCGTCTTCTCCTTGTCCTCCATCCGATCGGGAATCATGTCGACGCGGAAGGCGGTGCGGTTGTTGGCGAGCGGGATGCCGTTGCGGTCGACGATCCAGCCGCGGCGCGGCGGCGTTAGCGTCAGGCGGACGCGGTTGCTCTCGGCGGTGAGCCGGTAGCGCTCGTTCTCGAACACCGCGAGCCAGGTCATGCGGCCGGCCAGGGCCAATGCGGCGGCACCTTGCAGCCCTCCGAGCACCAGTGCGCGGCGGGAGAAGCTATATGCCTGCGCTGCTTCGGTGATCCGTACCATCAGCGCCGGTTCTTATCGCGATCCAGCCATGCGCAGAAGCGGGCGATCACCGGAAACAGCGCTGCGGAGATCACGATCTGTAGGAGCAGCGCGGTGTCGACATGGGCTGCGAAGGGCGTCGCCACCAGCCGGCCCGCGATCAGGCAGAATCCGATCGCGCCGCTCGCGATCAGCCAGTCCTGCCAGAAGTCGCGCCACACCAGGCGCGTGTCGAGGATGTCGACCACGAGGATGCACATCGTCCAGAGCAGCATCGCACTGCCGAGCGGCTGCCCGCTCATCATGTCGTCGACGAAGCCGAGCGGGACGGGCGCCCAGACCTTCATCGAATCCCCGCGCACCAGCCGCCAGCCGAGCAGCATCATCAGCCCGAAAGGTGGCAGGAACGGAATGGTGGCGACGACCGGAATCAGCGTCGTCATCGATCCCAGTACCACCGAGAGCGGCGCGAGCCAGAGGCTGCGCGGCACGCGCTCGCTGCGGCCGAGGGGGATGAAGTCCGACGCGGGCATCAGGGCCTGGTCCGGGGCGTGGGCGAGGCGGTCGGCGCGGGCGTGGGAGTCGGCTCGGGGAGGAAGCTCTGCTGGACGAGCGCGAAGTCGAGCGCGTCGGGGTTCGCCGAGGGCGTGGCGATTGCGATGTCGCGTGCCGTACGAATCACGCGCGCGACCGGGATGTTGGGCGAGAAGATGCCGCCCGTTCCCGAAGTGACGAAGGTGTCGCCCGGCTGGAAGATCATCGTCGCGACGCTCGCCGAGCGGATGTCGAGTAGCCCGTCGCCGCGTCCGGTGGCGATCGCGGGCAGGCCGTCGCTGGTGCGGCGCACCGGTACGATGCTTTCGGGATCGACGATCAGGAGCACGCGCGAACTGTTGGCGCCGGCCTCGATCACCTGGCCGATGAGCCCATCGGGTTCGCGCACGGGCTGGCCGATCCGCACGCCCTGCCAGGCGCCCGCGTTGAGCGTGGCATAGCGCCGCGTGCTCGATGCCGAGCTCGCCACCAGCCGCGCCACCGCCACCGCGTCGGTCGTGACGTCGCGCAGCTTGACCATTTCACGCAGGCGCCGGTTCTCCTGATTGAGCGTACGTGCGCGGGCGACGAGCAGTTCGTTGTCGGCCAGCTGCTTCTTGAGCCGGGCATTCTCGCTGCGGACGTTCCAATAGGAGGAAACGCCCTCGGGCACGCCGGCGACGCTGACGCGTACCCAGGTGAGCGCCGAGGCGATCGGAGTCGTGATCTCGGCGAAGAGGCCACGCACCGCGGCATAGGCCGGCGGGTTGAAGGTCGAGAGCAGCAGGAGCCCCGCACCGATCAGCGCCCCGCCGACCGCGCCCACATAACCCAGGAACAGTCCGTACTGCGCCCGCCGCGAAAACCCCGGGCGCCGGTTCCGTGGCGGCGCCATCCTATGCCCCTATCTCCCGAATCAGACCGCGAGCAGAACGCCGCGGAACACCGGGTCTTCTAGCGCACGGCCGGTGCCGAGCGCCACGCAGGTCAGCGGGTCCTCGGCGATGGTGACCGGCAGGCCGGTCTCGTCGCGGAGCACTTCGTCGATGCCCTGGAGCAGCGCGCCGCCGCCGGTGAGCACGATGCCCTGGTCGACGATGTCGGCGGCGAGCTCGGGCGCGGTGTTCTCCAGCGCGATGCGCACGCCTTCGACGATCGTGCCGACCGGCTCCGAGAGCGCCTCGGCGATCTGGCCCTGGTTGATCTGGATCTCCTTGGGCACGCCGTTGACGAGGTCGCGGCCCTTGATGTGGATCGTCTGGCCGATGCCATCCGCAGGGGGCTTGGCGACGCCGACTTCCTGCTTGATCCGCTCGGCGGTGGCCTCGCCGATCAGCAGATTGTGGTTGCGGCGGACATAGGAGACGATCGCCTCGTCCATTTTGTCGCCACCGACGCGGACCGAGGTCGAATAGGCAAGGCCGCGGAGCGAGAGCACGGCGACTTCGGTGGTGCCGCCGCCGATGTCGACGACCATCGATCCGATCGGCTCGGTCACCGGCATGTCGGCGCCGATCGCGGCGGCCATCGGCTCCT
>CBIFVW010000226.1:0-5496 GCA_966186155.1 uncultured Sphingomonas sp. | reverse complement strand
CCGGTGCCGCTGTTCCAGGCGGTGTGCGTCAACGGCAGCGCCAAGCTCAGCCGCAAGACCGCCGAGCCGGCGACCTATGCGGCGCTTCCCGTCTCGGCCAGGCGCGCGCTCGGCGCCACCACCGTCGCGACGCGCGCCGAGGCCGAGAAGCTGCCCGCTCCTGCGCCCGAAGCGGTGCCCAACACCATCTACCGCATCGGCGGCGGCCAGCTCTATCTGCTGGTGCCGTCGGCGGCCGCCCCGGGCTCGCCGCTCGCCGACAGCTGCGTCGTGCTCTGGTACGCGCTCGGCGAGAACGACTATGCCGAGGCGCGCAAGCTCGTCCTGCCCGACGAGGAGAGCGTGCCGCTGTCCGCCCGCCCGACCGCGAGCGCGGTCGGCGCCTCGGTCGCCGCTTCCACCGGCGAATCCGCGCATCGCGCCGTCGCCGCCTTTGGCGGCTGGGTCGCGCTGCGCTCCTCGCCTCTCAACCCCGATCCGCAAGCGCCCGGAGCCCAGTGAACGCATGAGCATCCTCGTCGACAAGAACACCAAGGTCATCACCCAGGGGATGACCGGTGAGACCGGCACCTTCCACACCCAGCAGGCGCTCGCCTATGGCACGCAGATGGTCGGCGGCGTCACGCCGGGCAAGGGCGGCACCGAGCATATCGGCCTGCCCGTGTTCGACACCGTCGCCGAGGCGGTGAGCAAGACCGGCGCGAGCGCCAGCGTGATCTACGTCCCGCCGCCCTTCGCCGCCGATTCGATCCTCGAGGCGATCGACGCCGAGGTGCCGCTGGTGGTGTGCATCACCGAGGGCATCCCGGTGCTCGACATGGTCAAGGTGAAGCGCGCGCTGTCGGGCTCGAAGACGCGGCTGATCGGCCCGAACTGCCCCGGCGTGCTGACGCCGAACGAATGCAAGATCGGCATCATGCCGGGCTCGATCTTCTCGAAAGGATCGGTCGGCGTCGTATCGCGCTCGGGCACGCTCACTTATGAGGCGGTGTTCCAGACCACCAATGCCGGCCTCGGCCAGACCACTGCGGTCGGCATCGGCGGCGATCCGGTCAACGGCACCAACTTCATCGACGTGCTCGAGCTGTTCCTCGCGGACGAGGCGACGCAGTCGATCATCATGATCGGCGAGATCGGCGGCTCGGCCGAGGAGGAGGCCGCCGAGTTCCTGAGGGACGAGGCGAAGAAGGGCCGCAAGAAGCCGATGGTCGGCTTCATCGCCGGCCGCACCGCGCCTCCGGGCCGCCGCATGGGCCATGCCGGCGCGATCGTCTCGGGCGGCCAGGGCGGCGCCGAGGACAAGATCGCGGCGATGGAGGCCGCGGGCATCCGCGTCGCGGCCAGCCCGTCCGAGCTGGGTTCGACCCTTGTGGAAGTCCTCAAGGGATAAAATCTATGCCGTCATCCCGGCCAAAGCCGGGATCTCGTGCGGCATGAGACCCCGGCTTTCGCCGGGGTGAGGATCGAGGGACTGCACCATGGGCTATGAAGGCCTGGACTTCGACGACATCGCCGGCGGCGTGAGCCCGGCCTTCGTCGAGACCTTGTACCGCCACTTCAAGGCGGATCCGGCTTCGGTGGAGCCGGGCTGGCGGAACTGGTTCGAGGGGCTCGAGGGCGCCGCGACCGGCCCGAGCTGGGCCAATCCGCGCTGGCCGCTCACCGAGACCGACGCGCTGACCGCCGGGCTCGACCCGACCCAGATGGAGCCTGCGCCGGCGCCGGCCAGGGGCAAGCCCGCCGCTCCCGCCGCGGCGCCCGCCGCCGGCGCGGCCTCGGAGGCCGACATCGCCAAGGCGGCCGGCGATTCGATCCGCGCGATGCTGCTGATCCGCACCTATCGCGTGCGCGGGCATCTCGCGGCCAATCTCGATCCGCTCGGCCTCGCCCGGCAGGACCTGCCCGCGGACCTGACGCCCGAATATCACGGCTTCACCGGCGCCGATCTCGATCGCCCGGTCTATCTCGGCGGCGTGCTCGGCCTCGAAAAGGCGAGCGTGCGCGAAGTCGTCGACATCCTGCGCGCCAATTACTGCGGCAATGTCGGCCTCGAGTACATGCACATCGCCGACGTGGAGGAGCGCCGCTTCCTCCAGGACCGGATGGAGGGCAAGGACAAGGCGATCGAGTTCACGCCCGAGGGCAAGAAGGCGATCCTCTCCAAGGTGATCGAAGCCGAGCAGTGGGAGAAGTTCCTCGGCAAGAAATATGTCGGGACCAAGCGCTTCGGCCTCGACGGCGGCGAGGCGATGATCCCGGCGCTCGAATCGATCATCAAATATGGCGGCGCGCTCGGCGTGCGCGAGATCGTCTACGGCATGGCGCATCGCGGCCGCCTCAACGTGCTCGCCAACGTCATGGCCAAGCCGTTCCGGGTGATCTTCCACGAATTCGCCGGCGGCTCGGCCAATCCCGAGGATGTCGGCGGCTCGGGCGACGTCAAATACCATCTCGGCACCTCGACCGATCGCGAGTTCGACGGGATCAGCGTCCACATGTCGCTGGTCGCCAACCCCTCGCACCTCGAGGCGGTCGATCCGGTGGTGCTCGGCAAGGTCCGCGCGCTGCAGACGCTGCGCGGCGACCTGGCGGAGCACGAGCAGGTGCTGCCGGTGCTCATCCATGGCGACGCGGCGTTCGCGGGCCAGGGCATCGTCTGGGAGTGCCTCGGCTTTTCGGGGATCCGCGGCTACAATACCGGCGGCTGCATCCATTTCGTCATCAACAACCAGATCGGCTTCACGACGAGCCCGCAATTCGCGCGCTCCTCGCCCTATCCGTCGGACGTCGCCAAGGGCGTCCAGGCGCCGATCTTCCACGTCAACGGCGACGATCCCGAAGCGGTGACCTTCGCCTGCAAGATGGCGATCGAGTTCCGCCAGAAATTCCATCGCGACATCGTCATCGACATGTGGTGCTATCGCCGCTTCGGCCACAACGAAGGCGACGAGCCGAGCTTCACCCAGCCGCTGATGTACGCGCGGATCCGGCAGCATCCGCCGGTGAGCGCGGTCTATGCCCAGAAGCTGACCGGCGAGGGCGTGGTCGACCAGGGCTTCGTCGACGAGAAGACGCACCAGTTCACCACGCTGCTCGAAGGCGAGTTCGAGGCGGGCAAGTCGTACCTTCCCAACAAGGCGGACTGGTTCGCCGGCCGCTGGTCGGGGCTCGGCGCCCCCGCCGATGCCGAGACCGCGCGCCGCTCGGTCGACACCGGCATCGAGAAGAAGCTGTTCGACAGCCTCGGCCGCACGCTGACCGAGGTTCCCGAGGGGCTCGAGATCCACAAGACGCTCGCGCGCGTGCTCGACGCCAAGCGCGAGATGTTCAAGTCGGGCGAGAATTTCGATTGGGCGACCGGCGAGGCGCTGGCCTTCGGCTCGCTGCTCTCGGAAGGGTTCGGCGTCCGCCTCTCGGGGCAGGATTCGGGCCGCGGCACCTTCTCGCAGCGCCACGCCGTCTGGGTCGACCAGAAGGACGAGCACAAATATGTCCCGCTCGCGACGATCCCGCACGGCAGCTTCGAAGTGCTCGACAGCCCGCTCTCCGAATATGGCGTGCTCGGCTTCGAGTACGGCTATGCCGGCGC
Organism: uncultured Sphingomonas sp.; assembly: GCA_966186155.1. Classification (GTDB taxonomy): domain Bacteria; phylum Pseudomonadota; class Alphaproteobacteria; order Sphingomonadales; family Sphingomonadaceae; genus Sphingomonas. Next base: position 1,907 of record CBIFVW010000226.1, on the reverse strand, counting down.
CGACCCCAAGGCGCTGGTGCTGTGGGAAGCGCAGTTCGGCGACTTCGCCAACGGCGCGCAGATCATGATCGACCAGTTCGTCGCGTCGGGCGAGGCCAAGTGGCTGCGCGCCAACGGCCTGGTGATGCTGCTGCCGCACGGGTACGAGGGCCAGGGCCCCGAGCACAGCTCGGCGCGTCCCGAGCGCTTCCTCCAGCTGTGCGCGGGCGACAACATGCAGGTGGCGAACGTCACCACCCCGGCGAACTATTTCCACATGCTCCGCCGCCAGATGCACCGGAACTTCCGCAAGCCGCTGGTGGTGATGACGCCCAAGTCGCTGCTCCGGCACAAGCTCGCGGTGTCCAAGACCCAGGACTTCCTGGGCGACAGCCACTTCATGCGCATCCTCTCGGATCCGAGCGCCCCGGCCGACAAGGACGTGAAGCGGCTCGTGCTGTGCACCGGCAAGGTCGCCTATGATCTCATCGAGGCGCGCGACGCCGCGGGCGACAAGAACACCGCGATCGTCCGCATCGAGCAGCTCTATCCCTTCCCGGGCGAGCCGCTCACCGCGCGCCTCGCCCGCATGACCAATGTCGAGGAAGTGGTCTGGGCGCAGGAGGAACCGAAGAACAATGGCTATTGGTTCTTCGTCGAACCCTTCATCGAGGCGTGCATGGTCGATGCGAAGGTGAAGCCCAGGCGCCCGCGCTATGCCGGCCGCGCCGCATCCGCCTCGCCCGCCACGGGCCTGATGAAGCGCCACACCGCCGAGCAGGGCGCGCTCGTCGCCGATGCGCTCGGCCACAGCGTCCGTGAAGAAATCCGCCGCACCAGGAAGGCTTGAGAAACATGACCGACGTTAAGGTCCCCACGCTGGGCGAATCGATCACCGAAGCGACTCTCGGCGAATGGCTCAAGCAGCCCGGCGACGCCGTGCGCGCCGACGAGCCGATCGCGAGCCTCGAGACCGACAAGGTCTCGGTCGAAGTGCCGAGCCCGGTCGCGGGCGTGATGGGCGAGCAGCTCGTCAAGGTCGGCGACACGGTCGAGGTCGGCGCCGTGATCGCCACGGTGGGCGAGGGTGGGGCGGCTGCCGCTGCGCCCGCGCCGGCCCCCGCTGCTCCGGCGCCCACGCCCGCTCCCGCTCCCGCCGCGCCGGCCGCCGAGGTCGAGGCCGCCGCGCTCTCGCCGTCGGTCCGCCGCGCAGTGCTCGAGACCGGCGTCGATCCCTCGACCGTGCAGGGCACCGGCAAGGATGGCCGCCTGACCAAGGAGGACGTGCTGGCCGCCGCGAGCAGCAAGCCCGCGGCGCCTGCGCCCGCTGCCGCGCCGGCCCCCGCGCCGAGCGCCGCCCCGGTAGCTCCCGGCGAGCGCCGCGAGGAGCGCGTCCGCATGACGCGCCTCCGCCAGACCGTCGCCAAGCGGCTCAAGGAGGCGCAGAACACCGCCGCGATGCTGACGACGTTCAACGACGTCGACATGACCGAGGTCATCGCCGCGCGCACCAAGTACAAGGACCTGTTCGAGAAGAAGCACGGCGTCCGCCTGGGCTTCATGGGCTTCTTCGTGAAGGCCGCGGTGCAGGCGCTGCGCGACATCCCGGCGGTCAACGCCTCGATCGACGGCGACGACATCGTCTATCACGACTATGCCGACATCTCGGTCGCGGTCAGCGCCCCCCAGGGCCTGGTCGTGCCGGTGATCCGCGACGCGCAGAGCCTGTCGGTCGCCGAGATCGAGAAGACGATCGGCGACTTCGGCAAGCGCGCCAAGGAAGGCACGCTCAAGATGGAGGAGATGAAGGGCGGCACCTTCACCATCTCCAATGGCGGCGTGTTCGGCTCGCTGATGTCGACCCCGATCATCAACCCGCCGCAGAGCGCCGTGCTCGGCCTGCACCGCATCGAGGACCGCCCCGTGGT
>CBIFVW010000225.1:0-5579 GCA_966186155.1 uncultured Sphingomonas sp. | reverse complement strand
GTTGCCGCGATTGTGATAGTAGATCGGATCGTTGAGCCAGGCCGGGACCTTCACGGCCTTCTCGCCCTCGGGGACAAAGGGGGTATAGGCGTAGTCGGGCCGGGTCAGCTTGGCGAAATTCTCCGCGGTCTGGACTCCGTCGCCGGCGAAGCCGTTGTTGATTGCCTCGCCGCCGACGCCTCCCTTTCGGCCGTACGGATAGTCGGCGCGGCTGCGATAGTCGCACGCGCCGCACTCGCGATACTGGATCACGTCCGCCGTGTGATTGGCGATGATGTCCATATAGACCTTGATCCCGCGCGCATGCGCCGCGTCGACAAAGGCCTTGAAGTCGTCATTGGTCCCGAGATGCGGGTCGACCTGGGTGAAATCGGTCACCCAATAGCCGTGATAGGCGGCGGATTCGTCCCCCGCCGGCCCCTGCACCGGCTTGTTCTTGAACACCGGCGCGAGCCAGATCGCAGTCGCACCCAGCGCCTGGATATAGTCGAGACGCCTGGTCAGCCCCTTGAGGTCGCCACCATGGTAGAAGCCCTTGCTCGCCGGGTCGAAGCCCGTCGCGAGCCGATCGCCCTTCAGCCCGCCGCGATCATTGGCGGTATCGCCATTCTCGAACCGGTCGGGAAGGAGGAAGTAGATCACTTCATCCTCGGGCAGCCGGTCGCGGAACGACTGCGCCGCGGCGGGGGCTCCGGCCAGCGTCGCAGCCAGCAGGACGGGCAGGGCAAGCGATTTGATTACGCGCACGGTTTCACCCTTTGCGGGGAGGCGCCGCGCGAGGAAGAGCCCCGCGCGGCGCCGCTTCCGATCCTCAGAACTTGAACGTCGCGCCGGCGAGGAACCGACGGCCATAGACCTGATAGTCGATGACCTGCAGCGGCTCGTCCGGATTGGTGGTGACGAAGGGCTCGTCGGTGAGGTTCTGGCCCTGGACGAAGAGCGACAGCCCCGCGAGCGCGCTGCCCGGCTGGAAATCATAGCCGATCTGCGCGTCGACGATCGTCTCGCCCTTCGCACGGCGCCGGACCTTGTTCGCGCCAAAGCCCGAGAGCTCGCCGACGAAGGTTGTCCGGTAGCGGACGCTGCCGCGCGCGTTGAAGCCCCATTTCTCGAAATAGGCGGTGCCGTTGGCGACCCATTTCGAATAGCCGGGAATGTCCTCGGCGGGCAGGCCGGTTCCGGGGATGATCTTGGTGTCGGTATACGAGACGCCGCCGGTCACCCCGAAGCCGTCGAGCGCGCCGATGAACTCGCCGAAGGGCAGGGTGCCCGCCAGCTCGACGCCCTTGATGTCGCCGCCCGCCGCGTTGATCGGCTGGGTGATCAGCCCCTGGGTAGTGATCGGCTGCAGGCCCGGCGCGATCGGATAGCCGCTGTAATCGAACGGCACCTGCACGTTGTAGATGAAGCTCTTGAGGTCCTTGTAATAGAACTGGGCGGCCAGATAGCCCTTGTTCCCGAAATACTTCTCGAAGCTCAGGTCGAACGAGTTGGAACGGATCGGCCGCAGCAGCGGATTGCCGCCGCTGCCCTCGAGCAGCAGGCTCGTCGCGTTGACGCCATAGCCGATCGACTGGCGCATGTCGTCCATGCGCGGGCGCTGCATCTGCCGCGCAGCGGCGAAGCGGATCACGAACTCGCCCGGCAGGCGCAGCGACAGGTTCAGGCTCGGCAGGACGTCGATATAGTCGTCGCCGGTCGTGCGGTGGACATAGGTCCCGTTGCCCGCGGTATCCCGCACGAACAGCAGGCCCGACGATTTCTGCACCGTGCTGACGAACTGGACGCCGACATTGCCGGTCAGCTCGGCGGCGCCGATGGCGGTCTTCAAGTTGCCCTGCAGATAGGCGCTCATCAGGTCTTCGTTGATGTCGTACGCCTTGGCGGGAATGTCCGGGCTGGTGTTGGGCGCCAGCACGTAGACATTGCCCGCCGCGAGCACCTCGCGCGGATCGAAGCTCAGGATCGGGCCCAGCCCGAGATAGGCCTGGTCGGTCGGATCGCGGCCGAACTGCGCCGGCAGCGGTATCGCGCTGGCGCCGTTGGCGAGGCGGATGATGCTCTCGTCGGGCACGAGCGACTTGTCGTGGTCGGTATAGTTGAGGCCGAACTTCACCGAGGAGACGAAGCTGTCGATCTCTTTCTCCACCTCGACGCGATATTGCCGGATCTCGTCCTGCACGATGCGGTTGTTGTAATAGCCGGCCTGCGGCGTCGCCCCGCCCCAGCCCTGGGGATCGGTGAGCACGATCAGGTTCGGATCCGAATAATTGAGCTGGTGGGTGAAGAAGGTGCCCGTCTCGCTGGTGGTGAAGCCGATCGTGTCGCGCGCGCCGTTGTTCGCGCCATAGGCGCTGCCGGCATAGGTCTCGAGGATCAGCTCGTTGCGATCGGTCTTGGAGATGCTGAAATCGGCCATCGCCTTCCAGCCGTCGTCGCCTTCATATTTGCCGTTCCAGCCGAACGAATAGAGCTTGGCGTGGCGCTCGAACGCGTCGTTGCGCAGGACGCCCTTGACGCCGGTGAAGGTGCCCGAGGTGATCACGCCGTCGGTGGTCTGGTAGCCGGGCTGCAGCGTCGCGTTGCCCCAGGCGAGCGGAAGCTCGATACCGCGCTTGATCTGGTCATCCTTGAAGTTCGAATAGAAGCCGTCGACCGTCACGGTGAAGTTCGGCGCAGGCTTGACCTGGACCGTGCCCATGAGGCCGAGCCGCTTGAGCTGGGTCGAGGTCACATAGGATTTCGATCCGCCGATCACCTTGGTGCCGTTCGGCCCGTCGGCATAGCCCCAGGCGTTGAACTCCTGGATCTGGTACGGCTCGTCGAGATAGCCGGCGGAAAGCGCCACGCCGACCGTGTCGTCGAAGAACTGGTCGATATAGGTGCCGTTGACGCGGTAGCCGAATTCCTTCGATCCGCTGTTGAGCGCGCCGAGATCGGCATAGCTGCCGCGGCCGCCGATCGAGAGGACGGTCTTGCCATAGTCGAGCGGGCGCACCGTGCGCAGGTCGACCGTGCCCGAGAGCCCCTGGCCGATGATCGAAGGCATGGCGGTCTTGTAGACGAGCACCTGGCTCATGATCTCGGAAGGATATTGATCATAGTCGACGGCGCGGTTGTCGCCGGTCGAGGTCTGCTCGCGACCGTTGAGCAGCGTAGTCGAGAAGTCGGGCGCGAAGCCGCGGATGGAGATCTGGTTCGAGCGGCCCGACAAGCGCTGCGAGGTGAGGCCGGGCAGGCGCGCGATCGATTCGGCGATCGAAGCGTCGGGCAACTTGCCGATGTCTTCGGCCGAGATCGATTCGACCACCTGGTCGCGGCTCTTCTTCTCCGCGACGGCGCTCTCGAGGCTGGCGCGGAAGCCCGTGACGACGATGCCCTGGTCGTCCTGCTGCGCGTCGGCGGGCGCGCCGTCCTGCGCATGGGCCGGCGCGGCGAGCGCGGAAAGCGCGAGCGCCGCGGCGAGCGCCTGGCCGCTCACGCCGATTGCGATGCGAGTGGCCGAGCGGCCACGGAAAATGCTGGTCAAGGTCCTTCTCCCTAATTCCGCACTGCTGCCCCGGCTTCGATCGACCGGTTCCCGCCCCCTGTGCGAATGGCGCGCTGCAATTGCGCGCCGCTGGGTCCATTTCCCCCGAACCTCCGGGCACAGGCCAGCGGACCACATACGTATTCATGTCCATGCAAGGCTCGGCGTGACCCGTTTGCACCACCCCGGCGATTGACGGGGGCGAGCAAACACGCTGTCATCGCATATTATGCGTAGCGGCGATCACAGCCGCGCGCCGGGAGGATCGGGCATATGCAGCGCAAGCCCACATCGTTCGACATTGCCCATCTTGCGGGAGTCTCGCAGCCGACCGTCTCACGCGCGCTGCGCGGCGAGACCGGCGTGAACCCGGCGACGCGCCTCAGGATCGAGTCGATCGCGCGCCAGCTCAACTACCGCGTCGACAAGGCGGCCTCGAACCTGCGCACCCGGCATTCGCAGACGCTCGCCCTGCTCTTCTTCGAGGATCCGACGTCCGACGATTCGCTCATCAATCCCTTCTTCCTCTCGATGCTCGGCTCGATCATCCGCACCGCGGCCGGGCATGCGCACGACGTGCTGATCAGCTTCCAGCAGCTCTCGAGCGACTGGCACAGCGAATATGAGGACGCGCGCAAGGCCGACGGGATCATCCTGCTCGGCTATGGCGATTATGAGCTCTATCGTTCCCGGCTGAAGGCACTCGAGGACGCGGGCACGCATTTCGTGCGCTGGGGATCGGTCCAGTCCGAAGCCGCGGGGCTCACCGTCGGCTGCGACAATCATGGCGGCGGCAAGGAGGCGACGCGGCATCTGTTGCGGCTCGGCCGTCGCAACATCGCGTTCCTGGGCAGCGCATCGAGCCACTATCCCGAGTTCCACGATCGCTATCGCGGCCATATCGCTGCGCTCAAGGAAGGCGGGGTGATCCCGCGGCCCGGCCTCCAGTTCGACGCGATCACCACCGAGGATGCCGGCGAGGCTGCCGCGCGCGCGCTGATGGCGAGCGGCGAGAGATTCGACGCGGTGGTCGCCGCCAGCGACCTGATCGCGATCGGCGCGATGCGCGCCTTCGGCGCGGCGGGGCTTTCGATCCCCGAGGATGTCGCCGTGGTGGGCTTCGACGACATCCCTGCCGCCGGGCTCACCAATCCGCCGCTCACCACGGTGATGCAGGACCCGCGCCTCGCGGGGAAGAAGCTCGTCGAGACGCTGATCGGCCGTATCCGCGAGGAACCGGTTGGATCGGCGCTGCTGCCCACGAAGCTGATCGTGCGGCGTTCGTGCGGGTCTTGACCTTCATCCCTTTGCGGAGAATCCCATGACCGAGAAGCCGCGCCAGTCCTTTGCCGGCCTCTGGAACATCAGCTTCGGCTTCTTCGGCATCCAGATCGGCTTCGCGCTGCAGAATGCGAACATGAGCCGGATCTTCCAGACCTTCGGCGCGAAGATCGACGACCTGCCCTGGCTGTGGGTGGCGGCCCCGCTCACCGGGCTGCTCGTCCAGCCGGTGATCGGCCATATGAGCGATCGGACCTGGCTCGGCCGATTGGGACGGCGGCGGCCCTATTTCGTCGCCGGGGCGATCCTCGCCGCGGCCGCGCTGTTCGCGATGCCGCTCGCACCCTATCTGCTCTTCGCGGCGATCCTGCTCTGGCTGCTCGACGCTTCGCTCAACATTTCGATGGAGCCCTTCCGCGCCTTTGTCGGCGACATGCTGCGCAAGGACCAGCACAGCGCCGGCTATGCGGTGCAGACCGCCTTCATCGGCGCGGGCGCGGTGGTGGGATCGATCTTCCCATGGGCGCTCGAGCAGCTCGGCGTCTCGAACGAAGCAGCGGGCGGAGCCATCCCCGACACGGTGCGCTACGCCTTCTGGTTCGGCGGCGCGGCGCTCTTCCTCGCGGTGCTGTGGACCGTCGTCACCACGAAGGAGTACGGCCCCGAGGAGATGGCCGGATTCGACGGGCCCGCCGAAGCCGAGGAGGACGGGACCGTGCGCCTGCTCGCCGCGCGCAACTACGGATCGAGCGCGATCTGGATCGTCGCG
>CBIFVW010000224.1:0-5580 GCA_966186155.1 uncultured Sphingomonas sp. | reverse complement strand
GAGCAGCGGAATCATAATCCGCGTGTCGGGGGTTCAAGTCCCTCCTCCGCTACCAGGTCGCCCGGGCTCTTCCCATCCAGAGACGCACGATCGCGCGCGGCTCCGCGTCCGAAGCCTCTAATAGTCGACATAATAATCCTTGGGGAACGGTTGGCCGGTGAAGGCCTTGCGCGTCGTCCAGGGAAGGTCCGGCGCGGTCCAGTAGCTGTCCGCCGCGGGAAGGCCGAGCGCGATGAGGCTCTCCGCCGCGATGTACATGCTGCCGGCGTTCGAATAGATGTCGCCGAGCGTCGGCTGGTGGCCGGCGAAGCCGATCGTGAGATAGCCCTTTTCGTTGAAGTTGGAGGGATTGCGGAAGATCGCGCGCTGCGCCGCGAGCGTCGCGGAACGAACCTGGCCCTCCGGCAGCGACTTGGGCAGCTTCTTGCGCCAGGCGAGCAGCCCCAGCGGCTGGAAGACCGCCGTGCGATAGGTGAGCGACCGCCCGATCGGCGCATAGCTGCCGTCGGGCCCGATCAGCCGCTCGAGATGCTCGCCGAAGCGCTGCATCCGCTTATAGGCCTGGTCGAGGAGCTCGGGCGCGTTGAGCTTGTTGAACCGGGCTCCGGTCGCGACCAGCACCTCGAGAATCTCCACGAGCATTGGCTGGATCACGTACGAGTTGTAGTGATCGAAGTGGAAGCGTGGCCCGTCGGCGTACCAGCCGTCGCCGACATACCATTCGTTGATCTTGCGGACCGCGAGGTCGATCCGGATCGGGTCCCATTGCTCGCCGACCGAGAGCAGGAACGCCTCGTTCATCGCCGCGAAGAGCAGCCAGTTGGTATAGGGCGGCGGCACGCGGCGCAGGCCCTGGATCTCCTCCACCACCCGCCGCTTGGTGGCCGCGTCGAGCGGGTCCCAGAGCTGCTTCGGCGCGCGCAGCAGCGCGTTGGTGAAATAGGCCGAGTCGACGAGCGGCTGGCCTTCGCTGCGCCACAGCAGATAGTCGGAGCTGGCCGGATCGACCGAATGGGCGTAGCTGGCGAGCGCCTGCCGCCGCAGCTTCGCGCGCAGCCGCCCTTCGGGCGTATCGTCGTCGGGAAGCGCCAGCCAGGGCGCGATTCCGGATATCAGCCGGCCGAAGCATTCGAGATAGGCGACCTTGGGATTGCGTCCGTCCCAGGTCGGGCTGAGCTCGGGCGCGAACGCCGCCTGGAGCCGGCCTTCGGACATCGGCCCCAGCACCGGTCCGGCCATCCTCGCGAGGATCTCGAGCATATAGCCGCGATCGGCTGCGCCGGCGGGAGCGGACCCGCGCTGGGCGGAGGCGATGCCCGGAGCGGCTGCGGCAAGGCTGCCGGTGGCCAGGGCGGAGGCGAGGAAGCGGCGGCGTTCCATGAGGCGAGTCCTTGCTGGAGGAGATGCGGTCAGCGCGGCGGGGAGAAGCCGAGCGGTTCGGCGGCGGCGTAGCGGTCCCAGGCCTCGCGGCTGCGGAAGCCGCCTTCGCCGAGGCTCCAGGCCGAGCCCGAATAATAGACGAAGGGCTTGCCCGGCGTGACCTTGAGCAGCACGAGTTGATTGTCAGCGTCCTGCCGTATCTCGGCGATCATCGCCGGATCGACGCGCAGCGCCACCGCCATGCGCCCGTGATGCGGGTCGGCCGGACCCCACCAGGAGAGCAGGCCGCGCGCGCGGTCGACGGTCAGCTCGCCGCCGTCGCCGGTGGTGCGCTTGCCGATGCCGATGCCGACGAGCAGCGGCCCCGGCTCGTCCGACCGGATCGTCGACACCATCCGCGTGAAATGCGTGCCGAGCGGCAGGGTGAAGCGGCGCGTCTCCCACACCTTGCGCGCGACATCGACCGGCCAGGGAGCGTATTCGACTTCGAAATCTGCCGTGTCGGGCCCGTCCTTCAGGATCCGGTAGCCGCGATAGTTGCGCGAGGTCCACAGCTTGTCGTCGAACCAGATGCCGAGCCCGCCGGCGCCGCGGCCGGTGCCGACATTGTAGAAGTCGAGTCCCTCGCCATGATAGGCGTGCTGGTCGCCGGTGCGCAGCTGCCGGTCCATGAAGGGCCAGGCGACGTTCTTGCCCCAGCTGTCGATCCCCGAGCCCGAAGGGGGTTCGGCGGCTTCGAGGGCGTGGCCGTAGATGCGGTGCGCGGTCCTGTCATTCTCCCACAGGAGATCGTCGAAACGATAGTCGGCGCGCTTCACCGTCGCCCGAGGCGTCTTGTCGGGCGCGGGCGGCAGGGGGCTCGCGACGGGCGGCAATTGCTCCGCCTTGGGGGCGTCCTGGGCCAGCGCCGTTCCGGCGAGCAGCGCGGCGGCGACGGCGGCGTAGAGCCGGGCGCTCATCGCAGCGCCTCCGCGGCCGCCGGCCTCGCCCGGTCGGGGGCGGTGCCGTCGCCCGCGAAGGGCGTCAGCGTGAACCCGTAGCGGATCGGCTTCAGCGGCACGCGATATTGCGGCAGCGGCCGCCCGCCCGCGTCCCAGGCATTGTCTCCGCCGACGCCCGACTGGACCGCGTCGATCATCAGCGACACCTCGCCATGCGGGACGATGTCGGTGCTCCGCCGCGTGCCCGGCGGGCGGCGGGAGAGATCGTCATAGGGAAAGGCCAGCGCGTTCATCGACAGCGGCGCATCGCCGAGGACGCGGAGCCCGCCATGGCCGGGCTGGAGCAGCTCCATCCAGCGGACATCGACTTTGTTGCCGGTCTCCTGCGGGCGCATATAGTCGTGATTCTGGTCGGCGATCCTGCCCCGCCACAGCCCGAGCGGCGCGCCCGTCTGGCGATCCTGATAGCTTTCGTGCGGCCCCCGGCCGTACCAGGCGAGCGTGTCGATGCGCGCGGGCATCGAGAAGAACAGCCCCACGCGCAGCGGATCGGGCAGGCCGGGCTTGAGCGGCGTGAAATCGCCCTCCACGCGCACCGAGCCGTCGCCCGCCATGCGATAGCGCGAGACGAACGAGGCGGCGCCGGCGCCGACCGAATAACGGACCGTCACTTCGGCCGCGCCTCCGCTGATCCGGCGTGCCTCGACGCCCTGGACGACGCGCTCGGCCGAAGCCTGCTTCCACAGGCCGTGCGACTTCTCGAGCCCGGTGCCGATGTCGTTGTCGGTCAGCGCGCGGTAGAAATTGGGGGCGCCGCCATGGAGCAGCGGCTGGCCGTCGACGGCATAGCGTTCGACGAGCCCGGTCTCGCGGTCGAGGACGAGCTCGGCGCCATGGGCGGCGAGGCGGATCTTGCCCCCGCCGTCCGCGAGCGCGACCTCTCCCGAAGCCGCCGGCGCGCTCGCCGGCTCGCGCCCGAGCACGAACTGCTCCCATCCGACCACCGCTCCGGCGTCCACCGCGGGGATCGTGCCGGCCCTGGCGCGGGCACTGACGGTCAGCACATATTCGGCGCCGGGCCTGCGGGGGAAGGACGGCAGCGCGAGCGCCACCGTCTCGCGTCCCCGCGCCGGAATATGGAGCGCGGGAAGCCGGCCCGTGGCCACGGGCACGCCGTCCTCCATCACTTCGAAGCCGAAGTCGTAGCCGGAAAGGTCGATAAAGTCGTGGCGGTTGACCACGGTCAGCCTGCCCGCCGCGGCGTCGAAGCTCGGAAACTGGATCGGCGAATAGACCTTCCGCACCTCGAACAGATGCGGGTTGGGCGTGCGGTCGGGTTGGTTCAGCCCGTCGCCGAACTCGATGTCGCCGCCCGGATTGGGGCCATATTCCCCGCCCGTGCCCCAATATCGGCGCCCGTCGGCGGTGTAGCGGTACATCGACTGGTCGACCCAGTCCCAGATGAAGCCGCCCTGCAGCTTGTCGGGATGCGCGTAGATCGCGTCCCAATATTCCTTGAGGTTACCCCCCGAATTGCCCTGCATATGGGCATATTCGCACTGGATCATCGGCTGGCGGAACGCCCAGTTCTCGGCATAGTCGACCATCCGCTCGACGCTGTCGTACATCGGGGCGTAGATGTCGGCATAGTCGTTGGGCCGGTGATCGGGCACGCCGGGCCAGGTCCCCCAGCCGAGATAGCTCACCAGCCGGGCGGGATCGCGCGCCTTCACGGCGGCCGCCGCCTTGTTGAAGGCCGGGCCGATGCCCGCCTCGTTGCCCAGCGACCAGAAGATGATCGAGGGATGGTTCTTGTCGCGCTCGACCATGTTGAGGACGCGGCTCTTGTGCGCGGCCTCCCAGGCGGGATCGAAGCCGAGTTGGTACTGGCCGCGGAGCTCGGGATGCTTGTTCGCCCAGTCCATATAGCCGTGGCTCTCGATATTGGCCTCGTCCATCACGTAGAGGCCGTATTTGTCGGCGAGCTCGTACAGCCGCGGATCATTGGGGTAGTGCGAGGTGCGCAGCGCGTTGATGTTGGCGCGCTTCATCAGCTGGATGTCGCGCTCCATCGATTCGAGCGAGATGACGTGGAAGGTCTCGGGATCGTGCTCGTGGCGATTGACGCCGCGGATCGTGATCGGCCTGCCGTTCACCGTGACCAGGCCGTTCCGGATCTCGACGGTGCGGAAGCCGATGCGGCTATAGGTCGACTGGATGATCCGGCCCTCGGCGTCGTAGAGCTCTACGAGCAGCATGTAGAGGTTCGGCGTCTCCGCGGTCCATTGCTTCACGCCCGGGACGTTGCCCGACAGCGTCACCGTGCGTTCGCCCGCGCCCGCCTCGACGCGCTGCGAGAGCTCGAGCACCTGCCGGTCGCCGTCGAGCAGCACCGCGCGAGCGGTGGTGGCGCCCTTCGAGGGCGTCACCGCCACGTCGACCGCCAGCTTGCCGTCGCGATACGCCGCATCGAGCCCGGCATGGACGAAGAAGTCGCGGACCCGCGTCTTCGGCGCGGCCATCAGGAACACTTCGCGCTCTATGCCCGAGACGCGCCAGAAGTCCTGGTCCTCGAGATAGCTGCCGTCCGACCAGCGATAGACCTGGATCGCGACCGTGTTGCGGCCCGGCCGCACGAACCGGGTCGCGTCGAACTCGGAAGGAAGCTTCGAATCCTCCGAATAGCCGACCTTCTCGCCGTTGACCCAGACATAATAGGCCGATCCGGCCGCGCCGATGTGCAGGATGACGTCCGATCCGCTCCAGTTCGCGGGCACCTCCACGCCGCGCCGGTACGAGCCCACCGGGTTGGTCGCGTGCGGGATCAGCGGGCGGTTGGCGGGGAAGGGATAGGTGATGTTGTTGTACCGGGGCTGGTCATAGCCCTCCGCCTGCCAGTCGGCCGGGACCTTGGTCTCCTTCCAGGCGGACACGTCGTAGCCGGGCTTCTCGAACCCCGCCGGCAGCTTGTCGGCGTCGGGCGAGAAGGCGAAGCGCCATTGCCCGCTGAGCAGGAGGAAGCGCTCGGACTTGGTGCGATGGCCGGCGAGCGCCTTCTCGCGCGATTCGAACGGGAAGCCGGTGGCGCGCGCCGGCTCCTTGCCGATCGCGTAGACGGCGGGATTTTCCCAGCCCGGCCGGTCGGCCGAGACCTGCGGCTGGATGGGCCGCGCCACCTGCTGCGCGGTGAGCATCACCGGCGCACTCAGGAGAAGCAGGGCCGCAATGCCGGTGAGTGATCGCATAAATCCCCTCTTCG
>CBIFVW010000223.1:0-5688 GCA_966186155.1 uncultured Sphingomonas sp. | reverse complement strand
CGCGGCAAGCGGGCCGAGGCCGCGCTCCGCCGCGCCGAGGGGCCGCGCTTCAAGGCGGTCGATGCCGGGGAGCTGGAGAAGCTCGAGGCCAGGCTGGTCCGCGACCGCGAGATCGTCGAGCGGCGTGTCTTCGACACCGCCACGCTCGACGAAATCTCGCTCGACACCGGGGTGACCAAGGAGCGCATCCGCCAGATCACCAAGCGCGCCGCCAAGGCGATCGCCGAGATCGCCGGCGAACAGCCGCGCTTCGCGCTGATGGCCGAGGATGCTCGTCACGCGCTGCCGCCCCGCCCGGCGCCGGCGGTGTCGCTGCTCCCCGATCCCAACGCGCTCCACAACCGCCTCGCGCATGTCGAGGCGATCGAGGCTGAGCGGGCGGCCTATGTCACGCCTGCCCAGCCGGTCATCCAGCCGGTGCTGCACTGAGCGGCTAGAGCACCCGCGACAGGAAGCGGCTGAACGGATCTTCCTTATAATCTGCGAACGGCCCGCATTCGGTGAAGCCGAACTGACGGTAGAGCGCATGGGCCGCGTCGAAGGCTTTTCCCGATCCGGTCTCCAGGCTCACGCGCTTGTAGCCTCGCGCGCGGGCGGTCCGGAGGATGTGACTCACCAGCGCGGCGCCGGTGCCGCGCCGGAGGTGTTCAGCGGCGGTGCGCATCGACTTGATCTCGCCATGCACGGGGTCGAGCTCCTTCAATGCCCCGCAGCCGAGCAGGTCGTCGCCGTCCCAGGCGGTCCAGAAAGTGACGTCGGGTCCCTTCAATCCCGACAGGTCGAGGAAATGGCAGCTGCCCGCGGGCGAGTTCGCCAGCATCCCGGCGAAATGCACTTCGAGCAGCGCGACGACCTGGGGCTCCTCGAGCCCGCCCTCCCGGATCTCCATCAGACCCCGTCGATATATCCGGCGAGGGTCTCGAGGCACGAATGCGCGAGCGCCTTGCAGCGCGCCGGGCTCCACGCGAACTCGGGATCCGGGTTCACCTCGTGATCCTTGAACGGCATCTCCAGCGTCATCGAGACGGCGCCGTAGCGTTCGGCGAGCTGGTTGGTCGACATCGAGAGATTGGCCTGGCCGGGCGCCGATTTCTCATAGCCGAGATCGAGCTGGAAGTCGGGCGTCGCGGTGGCGAGCCGGCGGGCATATTCGTAGAATTTCTCGCCATGCGCGTCGGTCCAGCTCGGGATGCCCTCGAAGCCGGCGAGGAAGTTCGCCGGGATCGCCTCGTCGCCATGGACGTCCATTGCGAAATCGACTCCGGTCTCGTCCATCGCCTGGCGGACCAGAAACACCTCGGGGCTCTTCTCCATCGACGGCGCATGCCATTCGCGGTTGAGGTTGATCCCCGCGGCGTTGGTCCGGAGGTGCCCGCGGCGCGACCCGTCGGGGTTCATGTTGGGGACGATGTGGAAGGTCGCCTTTTCGCGCAATGTCCGGGCGGCCGCGCTGTCGGGATCGGTGAGCAGCTCGAGTGCGCCCTCCGCCCACCATTCGGCCATGCTCTCGCCCGGATGCTGGCGGGCATAGAGCCACACCTGCTTGGGGCCGGTGCCGAGCGTCAGCAGGTCGATGGGCTGGCCGTCGAGCGTGACGCCGAGCTCGCGGTGCGTGACACCCGGCATCAGCGCGATGCGGCTGACGAGATTGTGGTGCCGCTCCATCGAATAGGGCGCGAAATAGGCGAACCAGATCACGTCGGTCTCGATCGCCTTGGTGAAGCTGAGGACGCCCTCGGCATAGTCCGACGTCGTGGTCCGCCAATGGTCGCGGTCGATCGACCAGCGCGCGCGGTAGCCCGGCCAGCCGAACGCATAGGCCGCGCCGCCGGCGTTCAGGATCCGGAAGGTGACCGTCCGCCCCTTGGCCCCCGCCACGCGGAAGTGGAACCACTGGTAGAAATCGGACAGATGGTCCGTGACGATCTCAAGGTCGACTCGATCGCCCTCGATCGCCACGACGCGGATGTTGCCGCTGTCGAACGCAGCGTTGATCTTGATGCTCATTTGACCGTGATAGTGACACCCGACTCGCCGGGGAAGTCCTTGAACAGCGCCTGCGCCAATCGAGCAGCGGTTTCGCGCGGCTGGCCGGCCGCGGTGCCGCTCACGCCCTCGGTCTGGGCGCGGCCTTCCCATACGGTGGTGCCATCGCTGCGCCGCCGGAGCTGCACCCAGAGCTCGGAGCCGTAGAGCTCGCGCGTCTTGCCGCCGATGCCGAAACCGACATCGCCGCCGACCCCTACGCCGCCGCGCCGTCCGCCGCTGAAGCTGCCCCCGCCGATACCGATCGTCACTGGCGGCCGTTCGCGGAACGCGCCCTTCGACACGCGGCGGAACGAGACCGCAGCGATATAGCCCGACGGCGTGCTGCTGGTCGACCGGACATAGCCGAGCCGCTCGAGCTCGGCCTGCACCGCGTCGGCGTAGAGCTGGAATTCGGGGTTGACCGAATCGGCGCCGCTGATCGGCTCGATCGCCACCGTGGTGCGCTCCATCGGCTGGCCGAGATGATAGCGGGTGACGTCCACCGGTTGGGTGCGATAGGTGGCGGTGCAGGCGCCGAGCATGGCGAGCAGGGCGAGGCTGAGAGGCGTCTTCACGGGCGGTGCTCCTGTTTCGCGGGCGGAACAGCCTTTTGCCGTTCCAACACGCCTCCCGGCAAGTCGGTTCCAACAGCCTTGACTTGGCGGCCCCCGGACTATAGGCGGGCGCCTCTTTTCCGGCATCCAGATATTTCGAGAAGCGAATCGGTCATGAAGATCGTGAATTCATTGAAGTCGCTCAAGGGGCGGCACCGCGACAACCGCGTGATCCGCCGCCGTGGCCGGATCTACGTGATCAACAAGACCCAGAAGCGCTTCAAGGCCCGCCAGGGCTGATTCGCGCGAGGAGGCATTGCGCGCCGTCATCTTCGACGTCGGCAATGTGCTTTTCGAGTGGAAACCGCGGGATCTGTACGAGCGCCTGATCGACGACGATCGGGCGCTCGATGCGTTTCTGGCGACCGTGGTCACCAGGGAATGGCATTTCCAGCACGATGCCGGCCGGCCCTTTGCCGAGACTTCGGCCGAGCTGATCGCGCGCTATCCCGAGCATGAAGGGCTGATCGCCGCCTGGGGGCCGCGGTTCAACGAGACGCTCGAGAACCCGGTCCCCGGCATGCTCGATATCGTTCGCGAGCTCGACGCGGCTGGCGTGCCGCTCTACGCGATCACCAATTTCTCGGGCGAATTCTGGCGCGCCTGGGCGCCGGTCCATGCGGAGCTGTTCGACCGGTTCCGGGACATCGTCGTCTCGGGCGACGAGCGGCTTGTGAAGCCCGACCCCGCAATCTATGCGCTCGCACTCCGCCGCTTCGGGCTCGAGGGTCCCGACGCGCTGTTCGTCGACGACAGCCCCGCCAATGTCGAAAGCGCGGCGGCTGCCGGCATCCGCGCCGTCCTCTTCACCAGCGCCGGGGATTTCCATGCCGAGCTCGTGCGGGCGGGGCTGCTCCCCGCCTGACCCTCAGCCGCCCTCGTGCTCGCCGGTATAGGTCTTGAGCTCGTCGCCGACGATGGTGACGACGTGGAGCACGTTGGTCGATCCCGGCGTCCGGAAGGGCACGCCCGCGCACAGGACGACGCGGTCGCCCGAACTAGCGATGTGGTGGCGCAGCGCCATCCGCTTCGACTTGGCGACCATCTCCTCGAACGAATCGACGTCGCGCGTGTGGACCGCGTGCACGCCCCAGAGCAGCCCCAGCCGCCGCGCGGTCTCGATCCGCGGCGTGAGCACCAGGATCGGCACTGCCGGCCGCTCGCGCGCGATGCGCCGCGCGGTCGAGCCCGACGCCGTGAAGCAGCTGATCGCCGAGGCCGAGACGGTGCGCGCGATGTTCTTCGCGGCTTCCGCCAGCGCGTCGGCGGTGGTCGGATCGGGGCGAGTCACGGTGAAGTGGACGCGGTCGCCATGCGCGGGGTCGCGCTCCACCGCGTCGGCGATCGAGTTCATCATCGCGACCGATTCGACCGGCCATTTGCCCGCCGCGCTCTCGGCCGAGAGCATGATCGCGTCGGCGCCGTCATAGACCGCGGTCGCGACGTCCGAGACCTCGGCGCGCGTCGGCGAAGGCGATTCGATCATCGATTCGAGCATCTGGGTCGCGACGATCACCGGCCGGCCCATGCGCCGCGCGGTCTCGACGATCCGCTTCTGGAGCGGCGGCACGCTCTGCGGCGGCAACTCGACGCCGAGGTCGCCGCGCGCCACCATCACGCCGTCGCACTGCTCCATGATCTCGTCGAGCCGCGCGATCGCGCTCGGCTTCTCGATCTTGGCGAGCAGCGCCGCCTTGCCGCCGATCAGCCGGCGCGCCTCCATCAGGTCCTCGGGCCGCTGGACGAAGGAGAGCGCGATCCAGTCGGCGCCCTGCTCGACGGCGAAGGCGAGGTCGCTGCGGTCCTTGTCGGTCAGCGCCGCGAGCGGCAGCACCATGTCGGGGACGTTGAGTCCCTTGTTGTTCGAGAGCGTGCCGCCGACCTCGACGATCGTGGTCAGCCGGTCGGGCTCGGCCGACGTCACGCGCAGCACCAGCTTGCCGTCGTCGAGCAGCAGCCGCGCATTCTCGTGCGCCGCCGCGAAGATCTCGCGGTGCGGCAGCTCGACGCGAGTCGCGTCGCCGGGCGTCTTGTCGCGATCGAGGATGAACTCGTGGCCGGCGATGAGCATCACCTTGCCGTCGGCGAACCTGCCGACGCGCAGCTTCGGGCCCTGCAGGTCGGCGAGGATCGTCGTCGGGCGGCCATATTTCTTCTCGAGCCCGCGGATCGCCTCGAACAGCGGCACCTTCGACGCCTGGTCGCCATGGCTCATGTTGATGCGGAACGCGTCCGCGCCGGCCTCGAACAGCCGCCCGATCATCTCGGGCGTGGCGCTGGCGGGGCCGAGCGTCGCGAGGATGCGGACCTTCCGGGAACGGGGGCTTATGGCCTTTGTCATCGCTGTCATCCTCGGCTTGTGCGGGCCCGCCTCTAGCCCCAAATGCGTCAGGATCAACCTTGGAGGTGGCACATGGACGATCTCGACAGGCTCGACGACGCGACGGCGGCCCGGGCGTTCCGCCGGCTGGTGCGGCATCTCAGGCACCGCAAGGATGCCGAGAATATCGACCTGATGGGCCTTGCCGGCTTCTGCCGCAACTGCCTCGCCGACTGGGTGGCCGAGGCGGATCCGAGCATCGCCAGGGACGAGGCGCGCCGGATCATCTACGACATGCCCTTTTCCGAGTGGAAGGGGCGTTTCCAGAAGGAAGCGACTCCGGAGCAGATCCGGCGGATGGAGGAGAGCATGAAGCGCAACGCCGCGCTGGACGAGGCGCTCGACGAAAGCTTCCCGGCGAGCGATCCGCCCGCGATGACCGAGCCGGGGCGGTAGCCGTCCGGCCTTCCGCGAAGATCGGGATCCCGGGAAGGCCGTCGCGGCCCGTTCCTAGCCGTCACCCCGGCCTTGTGCCGGGGTCCACTTAGCCCCGCCGGCTGTCCTCGAGCCCCTTGTCCATGACTCGCCTCCCGGTGGACCCCGGCACAAGGCCGGGGTGACGAAGGGGGAGGAGCCGGTCGGGCAGCTACCGACTCGCTTGGCGAGACAACGCCGCCGCCACCTTCTCCCGCCACACTTCATATCCCGCGCGCGTCATGTGCAGCC
>CBIFVW010000222.1:0-5755 GCA_966186155.1 uncultured Sphingomonas sp. | reverse complement strand
CGCGCCGCCGATGGGCGATCTCTACGCCAATCCGGCGGCGAGCCAGGCGATGCTCGACGACGCGATGTTCGACGTGGAGAGCTGGCTGGCCGACGAGATCGCGCGCGAGTTCGCCGCGGCCGAGGGGGCGGCGTTCGTGAGCGGCAACGGCACCAGCAAGCCCAAGGGCTTCCTGGCGGCGCCGACCTCGGCGGCGGCCGACGGGGCGCGGGCGTTCGGGACGCTGCAATATATCGTGAGCGGCGCGGCGGGCGCCTTCGCGGCCAATCCCGAGGACAGGCTGATCGACCTCGTCCAGACGCTGCGCGCGCCGTACCGGCAGGGCGCGGCCTGGGTGATGAACTCGGCGACGCTGGCGCGGATCCGCAAGTTCAAGACGAGCGACGGCGCGTTCCTGTGGCAGCCGAGCCTGAGCGCGGGGCAGCCGGCGACGCTGCTCGGCTATCCGGTGGTCGAGGCCGAGGACATGCCCGACATCGCGGCGAACAGCCTGTCGATCGCGTTCGGCAACTTCAGGGCCGGCTATCTCGTCGCCGAGCGCGGCGAGACGCAGGTGCTGCGCGATCCGTACAGCAACAAGCCGTTCGTGCACTTCTACGCGGTCAAGCGCGTGGGCGGGATGGTGAGCAACTCGGAGGCGATCAAGCTGCTGAAGTTCGCGGCGAGCTGATCGGGACAGGGGGAGAAGCGACATGGATGCTCCGCCCTTTCCGGCGGCGGCGCTGGCGGCCGCGCGCGACGCGGCCAAGGCGCATCTGCGCGTCGTCGGCGACGACGAGGACGCCCTGATCGAGCGGCTGGCGGCCACGGCGCTGGCCTTGTGCGAGGCGTTCACCGGCACCGCGGTGATCGCGCGCGACTTCGTCCAGCTCCTGGACGGGAGCGCGCGCTGGCAGCGGCTCGGCGCCGAGCCGGTGACTGCGATCGAGGGTGTCGCGGACGCGGGCGGCACGCCGCTCGCGCCCGCGGCCTATGCCATCGACATCGACGCCCGGGCGACCGGCTGGGTGCGCGCGGCGGCGCGGATGCGCGTCGGCTATCGCGCGGGGGCGGCGGCGGAATGGAGCGACCTGCCGCCGCCCATCGCGCAGGGCGTGGTGCTGCTCGTCGCGCATCTGTTCGACCATCGCGAGCGCGCCGGCGCGGCGCCGCCCGCGGTGGTGAGCGCGCTGTGGCGGCCGTGGCGGCGGATGCGGCTGGCGGCCGGGGAGCGCGCGGCATGAGCCCGCGCGAGCTGCTGGTGGCGGCGGCGGCGGCGGCGCTCGGCGGGCATCCGGGCCTGGCGGAGGCGCGCGTGTTCGACGCGCCGCCGGTGCGCGGCGGCCGGCCCTATGCGCTGGTCGAGGAGCCGCTGCTCGCCGACTGGGGCACCAAGGACATGGCCGGGCGCGAGGCGCGGCTGACGATCGCGCTGTTCGACGCGGGCGAGCGGCCGGCGCGGCTGCGCGGCCTCGCCGGCGCGGCCGAGGCGGCGATCGAGGCCATGCCGCGGGGACTGGGCGAGGGCTGGGCGCTGACCAGCCTGGCCCTGCTGCGCAGCCGCATCGTCCGCGAGGGCGAGGGGCGGTGGATGGCGACGAGCGAATTCCGCGTGCGGATGCTGCGGAGCGGAGTGTGAAACCAAACTCCTCCCCCTCCGGGGGAGGAATGTTCAGGAGAATTCCAATGGCGGTCGAGAAGGGCAGCGCGTTCCTGCTCAAGGTGGGGAACGGCGCGACGCCGGTCGCGTACGCGACGGTGGCGGGGCTGAGGACGACGCAGCTCAGCGTCAATGGCGAGATGGTGGCGATCACCAGCAAGGATTCGGGCGGGTGGCGGGAGCTGCTCTCGGGCGCCGGAGTGCGATCGGTGAGCGTCTCCGGCGCGGGGGTGTTCACCGGTTCGGCGGCGGAGGCCCGCCTTCGGGTCAACGCGCTCTCGGGCGCGCTCGACGATTATCGGCTGAGCTTCGAGAGCGGCGAGACGATGACCGGGCGGTTCCTGGTCACGCGGCTCGACTATGCCGGGGACTATAATGGCGAGCGCAGCTACACGCTGAGCCTGGAGAGCTCCGGGCCGGTGGCGGCGGCATGAGCGCGGAGGCGGCGAACCCGATGCGGGGCGAGGCGGAGCTCCGTCTCGGCGACACGGTGCACGTGCTGCGGCCGAGCTTCCAGGCCCTGGTCGCGGCCGAGCAGGAGGTCGGGCCGCTGTTCGAGCTGGTCGAGCGCGCGGCGGCGGGACGGCTCGGCATCGGCGAGGTCGCGGCGCTGTTCTGGCATTGCCTGCGCGACAAGCCCGAGGCGGGTCGCGAGGCGTTCGCCGAGGGGCTGGCCGCGCTCGGCCTCAAGGCGATCGCGCCGGTGCTGCGGCAGCTGATCGGCCAGATATTGGCGGGGCGGTGATGCGGTTCGCCGAACGCGCCCGGCAGCTCGCCGGTGCGGCGGGGGTGCTGTTCGGCTGGGCGCCGGCGGATTTCTGGAGCGCGACGCCGGCCGAGCTCGGCGCGCTCCTCGACGCGATCCGCGGCGAGGCGGAGGCGCCGCCCGACGCGGCGACGCTCGCGCGGCTGAAGGAGCTTTTTCCCGATGGATGAGGACGAGATCGAACGGCTGGTGATCGGCGTGCGCGCCGACACCCGCGCCTTCGCGCGCGACGTCGAGGAGATGCGCGGCAGCCTGGAAGGGTCGCTGGGCGCCGGAGCGGACCGCGCGGGACGCGCGATCGAGAGCGCGCTGCTCAAGGCGGTGCGGACCGGCAAGATCGGGTTCGACGATCTCGGCCAGGTTGCGCTGAGCATCCTGAACGAGATCGCGGCGGCGGCGCTCAAGGGCGGGATCCAGTCGCTGGGCGGGAGCCAGGGCGGCGGGGTCGGCGGGGCGCTGCTGACTCTCGCCGCCGGGCTG
Source organism: uncultured Sphingomonas sp. (assembly GCA_966186155.1). GTDB lineage: Bacteria > Pseudomonadota > Alphaproteobacteria > Sphingomonadales > Sphingomonadaceae > Sphingomonas. Next base: position 2,870 of record CBIFVW010000222.1, on the reverse strand, counting down.
TTCGGCGGCGCGCCCGGCCGCGCGACCGGCGGGCCGGTGAGCCCTGGCCGGGCCTATCGGGTCGGCGAGCGCGGCCCCGAGCTGTTCGTCCCGGCGAGCGCGGGGAGCGTGGCGGCGGCACCGGCGGCGGCGGGGCCGCGCGAGGTGCGGGTGGCGATCACGGTCAATGCCGGCGCCGGCGAGGCGCCCCAGGCGCTCGCCCGCTCGAGCCGCCAGGTGGCGCGCGCGGTGAAGGCGGCGCTGGCGGGGGTGGAATGATGCTGATGCGACGTAAGGTCAATCTATCGGCGCTGGCCGGCAAGCCGATGACTCGGCTATGGTGTATTTCTGACTTTCGCGATTCCCATTCCGAACGTTACGAGAAGACACTTCACGTTAAGCGGATCGTCGCATATATCAGTAAACGCTGATTGGCGTGAACGAGACGGCCGATCGGTCGTTGATCGCCTGATCGATGATGAAGAGGTTTTATGCGCTATACGACGAAAAAGATCGCAATCGGTCGAAACTCGTCGACTGGTTTGATAGCTTCCGGTGCGGCAACCGTGACCCTTAGCCAGAGCATGAAGCTTTCCCGAGTCGCGCTTTCTGCCGGATCCGTCAGGTCGGATTGGAAGGCGGTTGGGGCGGATATCGGAAAGGCTGTTCGGACCGTCAGGCGCGAACTTGAGCGCGCCTGACGACCACGAGAATGGACGGCGGGAAATCGAGGTCGCGGATGCCAGCTTGGCGGACGCGGCCCTTCAACAGCTGAAGCCTTATCTCAAGCCCGACAAAGCTAACGAAGCGCGACTTGTGCTAACTCGAGCGGTGAGCAAGTCGCACCGCGGTCCGATTCCATCAGCCGAGGAACTGGAACATCTCGAGCGAGTGCTTCCCGGCTCCGCGAATCGATGTTTCGAGATGGCCGAGCGCGAGCAGGCGCATCGCCATGGCGTCGAAGACCGAATCGTGACGCGAGAGTTCGATCTCAGAGGGCGTGGCCAGCTACTTGCGATTATGGCACTCCTTCTCCTCCTCGGCGTGGTCGCATTTCTCGGCTATCTCGGCGATACGACGGCGGCCGCCGCACTCGGGAGTGCTACTATCGTCGGTGTCGTCGCGATATTTGTGACCGGCAGACGTTACGACGCGAAAGAGGCTGGTGCCGTCGGTCAGCAACCAATGCCTGAGCCTGGAACCCCGAAGCACCTCACAAGGTCGGAAAAGCGCAATAGGGACTTCGGCCGCAAATAAAGGCGGGTTCCGAAGCTTTCCGGCAGAGCCGTTCATATCCCTTTCCCACCTAACCTCGGATGAAGGGACACCGGGCCGAAGCGCCGCCGAACAGCTATCGAGTAACGTTATCACCTTCTCGGCAATCTTGGGCGCCCGGGCATCGGCGCTGGTTCGCAATTCCGCGCGGTTGGGTATTTCCGAAAGGAGTTTCGACATGCCCCATTGGCTCGCCTCGATGCGGCGCGGGCAGGCCGAAGGCGTGCTCACGCGCTTCGATCCCGCTTACTGGACGGTCAATTTCCCGCGGCCGATGATGGCGGCGGTGACCAGCACCGCGCCCGACGCGCTGCGGGTCGATGCGGTGTTCTACCGGCAGGACGACCTGGCCGGGCTGATCTGGGAGGCCGAGGACCGGCACGACCATCCGCTGCTCCGCTACGAGACCAGCCGCGACTTCCGGGGCTGCAGGCTGCGGTTCCGATGGCGGTCGGGCGGGGTGAGGCCGCTCGACGCGGTCAACGGACCGGTGCTGACGATCGAGGGACGCGACGCCGCGGGGAACCCGCGCGCCTGGTATGTCCGGCTGTGGAACTATGCCGAGGGCACGCCCGAGGACGCGGCGGTGACGATCGACTTCGCCACGGTGCAGGGCGGGTTCCTGCTGCCGGGCGAGGCCGATCCGGTCTGGGCGGGGGACGTCGACCGGATGTTCGTCTCGCTGGTCGCGCCCGGCTATAGCGGCGCGGCGGCGGACCTGGCGGCGGCGGCCGAGGGCTGGATCGAGATGACCGGGATCGCCTGTGAGGGGCCGGGCGCGGTGCTCGCGATCGGCGAGGCGGTGGTGCCCGAGCATGGGCTGTCGATCGCGAGCGGCTATGACGATTGCTATCACCTGACTCCGGCGCGCGTGCTGCGCAATGCGCTCCAGCTCGGCTGGCGGGGGCCGATCCTGCACTATGTGGGGATGAGCCATTATTTCCGGCTCGAGGCGCTCTATGGCGGCTATTATGTGAGCCTGGGCGCGACCGCGCTCAACGTCGCGTGCCGGGCGTGGCATGCCGACTTCGCAGGCCGGGCCAGGGCGCTGGGGTTCGAGGTGATCTGGTCGCTCTCCTACGAGCTGCTCGACCAGCATTGCTGGAACGACTGGAAGCAGCGCGCGGCGGACGGATCGCCGGGGCTGACCGGCTGGGCGCCGCCCTCGGCGCTGCTGTCGCCGGCGCATGGCGGGGCGATGGGGTATCTGCAGGCGGTGGCGCGCGAGTTCGTGGGGATCGCGGCGGCGGCGGGATTGCCGGTGCGCTTCCAGATCGGCGAGCCCTGGTGGTGGACGATGCCCGACGGAAGCCTGTGCATCCACGACGCGGCGGCCGCGGCGGCGCTGGCGGGGGCGGAGGATGTGCTCGCGGCGGCGGGGGCGCTGCTCGCGGACTCGACGCTGGCGCTGCGCGACGCGGTGAAGGAGGCGGCGCCGGGAGCGGAGCTGCTGCTGCTCGTCTATACGCCGACCGCGCTGGCGCAGCCGGTGGCGAACATGCCGGCCGGCTGGGCGAGCCCGGCCTTCGATCTGCTCCAGCTCGAGGATTATGACTGGGCGGCGGCGGGGAACGCGGCGGCGAGCGCGAAGGGGATCGCGGCGGCCGAGGCGCGGC
>CBIFVW010000221.1:0-5789 GCA_966186155.1 uncultured Sphingomonas sp. | reverse complement strand
CCCGCGAACGCCCTCCGCCCGCGTTCCACGGACATGCGATGCGTGCCCGCGACGCGGGTCGTCCGGGACTTGATCGTCTCCATGAACAGCCACTCGCCGGTGACGCGTCGCGGCGTGATCTCGATCATCATGTAGCCGCGGCGGCTCGTATCGGCCCATGCGAGCTCGGGATTGGCGGCGAGGAAGCCCTGGGCGACGCGCTTCGGGTCGGCGGCGAAGCTGCCCTCGATCCCATTGGAGGTGACGCTGTGGCCTGCGAACTCGACGCCGGCGGGCCGGCCGTCCTCGACCAGCGAATAGGCCCAGGCATTGTGGCTGTCCCCCGCGAGCATCACCAGGTCCGCGTCCGCCCGCTGCGCCGCCTCGAGCAGCCGGGCGCGCGCGGCGGGATAGCCGTCCCAGCGATCCATCCACATCGGCAGGCCGAGCTTCGCCGCGCGGACATTGTTCCTGAAGCCCTGGACGGTGCGCTCGGTCGCGTCCGGTCGGAGCCAGCCGACGGCGTCGGCAGGCATCACCGTCCGGCCGATGATCGTGCCCATGCCGATCAGCTGCCACGCCGTGGTGCGCGCATTGGCCTTGAGCGCATGCGCCAGCCAGCTTTCCTGCGTCGTGCCGAGCATCGTCGCCGAAGGATCCTGCCACGGGCCGTCGCGGAACGCCTTGAGCGCGGCATCGGGGTCTTCCGCCCGGTAGGCCGACGCGATGTCGGCCGGCTTGGTGCGCGCCAGCAGCCGCGATTCGGTGCGATAGAGCGTGGCGAGCGTCCCGAGCGGATAGGCCTTCCACGGCTCGTCCGAGACCGGCATCCATTCGCGATAGACCTGCATCGCGGCGGCGCGGCGCGGGTTCCAGTCGCCTTCGGTCGCGGGCTGGTGGTTCGCCGCGCCGCCTTCCCAGCTGTCATTGGCCGATTCATGATCGTCCCATAGCGCGATCATCGGCGCCATCTGGTGCAGCCGCTGAAGGTCGGGATCGGCACGGTAGCTGGCGAAGCGCAGGCGATAGTCGGCGATCGCGAGGATCTCGTGCCCCGGCTCGGGCAGCCGGCCGGCGACCAGATCGCCCGCGCGGATCGAGGCCGCGCCATATTCGTAGAGATAGTCGCCGACGTGCAGCCACAGATCGAGGTCGGACCGCTCCGCCGCATGGCCATAGGCATTGAACCAGCCATAGGGCAGGTTCGAGCAGGAGAAGACGCCGAGGCCAAAGCGGCCGGCATCGCCCGCGGGCAGGGTCTTGGTGCGTCCGACGGGGGACTTACTGCCGTCGGGCGCGACGAACCGGTACCAATGGACGGTTCCCGGCGCGAGCCCGTCGACGGTTACCTTCGCAGTCCAGTCGCGATACGCGCCGGTGCGTACGGTGCCGCCCGAAACCAGCTTCGTGAAATCCGGATCGAGCGCCACTTCGGCGTCGAGGCGGACCACGCCCTCGCCCGCCGGGGGCACGAAGCGCGTCCAGAGCAGCATCGAATCGGGGCCCGGCTCGCCGCTGGCGACATTGTGCGTGAAACCCCTTGCCTCCAGCAGCTGTGCGGCGAGCCCGCGGCCCGCCGGGAGCAGGAGCGCCCCCAGCCCGAGGCCGCCGCCCAGGACCAGGCTCCGACGATCGATTCGCAGACTCATATTGCCTCCCCGGATGGTGCGCGCGTTAGAAGGTGCCCTTGATCCCGACGTTCCACATCGAGCCGTAGATGCTGTACTGCTGCACGCGGCTCGGGACGTTGGAATAGATGACGTCGGGCGCGTTGAAGATGTTGCGGCCCGCCACCATCAGCTCGAACCGCTTCGAGAGCTTGTAGCTGGCGCTGACGTTCCACAGCTCGCGCGGGGCATGATAGAGGATGCCGTTGTTCGCGGTGGTAGGCGTGTTGCTCAGCGCGCTGGTGCGATATTCCCCCTGCCAATTGCCGGTGAGCTGGAGGTCGAAGCCCTTGTAGCTGTAGCGCAGGCCCCAATTGGCCGCCTTTCGCGGCATGTTCACACGCTGCCCGTCGGGATCGATCAGGGTCAGCGAACCGCGCAGCCCGAGCCCCTTGAGCGCGCCGGGCAGGAAGTTGAACTGCTGGTCATATTCGAGGATCACGCCGTTGTTGGTGCTGATCCCCGGCGCGTTCTGGGCGCTGCGGAAGGTGTAGCCGGGATAGTCGCCGGGATTGTAGCCGACGTCGGCGGGGTCGACCGTGATGCCGGTCACCTGCATGTCCTTGATGTCGAGCCGGTAATAGGAGACGCCGACGACGCCCGAGGGCTCGAGGAAATATTGGAGGCCGGCGAAATATTTCGTCGAATGCTCGGGCTTGAGCTGCGTGTTCGGCACGCTGACGATCAGCGTGTCGTCGTTCACCGCGACGACTCCGCCGAGATTGCCATAGTCCGGGCGGAGGATGGACTGGCTGTAGGCGAACTGGCCAACCAGATTGTCGGTGAAGTCATATTTGATCCCCCCGCTCAGGAACCAGTCGTCATATTCGCCGCGCCGGGTCGAATAGGTGCCGCCATTATACTGGTAGAGCAGGCCCTCGACGGTGTTGACGGAGAGACCGGCGGCAGTGACGTCCTTCGCCGGACGGATATTGGCCACCTTGGCCGCGGTCTTGGTCCGCTCGTAGCGCAGGCCGAGATCGAACTTCGCCCGGCCGGCGCGCGCCTGGACCTCGAAATAGGCGGCGGCGATATCCTCCTTGACGCGCTTGTTGTTGTCGAGCCGACGCTTCAGGTTGCCGACGGTGTCGGGCACGAAATATTCGGGGTGCGACCGATAGATGTCGTAGACCGCATAGTTGCTGTCGGCGCGCCAGTTCTGCGCGTTCATCTCGCCCGCGTCGAATCCGATGATCCGGAAGTCATAATTCTGCGTCCAGGGGATCACCGCCTCGGGCGCGCGCTGCGTGAGGTCGCCGGTCGGGCCGACATATTGGAATTGCTGATAGGATCCCTCGTTGGTCCGCCAATCGTTGCTGCGCGCGCCGACGCCGGCCATCAGGACGAACGGGACGCCTGCGACGTCCAGCTTCTTCTTCACGTCGAGATTGCCGCCGTACATCGCGTTCTTGGCGTCGGATTCGGAGGTGCGGATGTTGTTGCCGATATCGTCGTCGCGATTGAAATTCGCGGGATCGCTCCACGAGCGGCCGGCGGTCTGAGTGAGTGCCCAGACGTTCGAATCCTCGGAGGGGCGGTCGAGCGTGAAGCCGATGCGCGTCAGCCAGCTGTCGGTCCGCTGGAAGAAGCCCTTGCTGTTGTCGCGGAAGTTGAATTCCGAGCTCGAATAGCTGCCGCGCAGCGTCGCTTCCCAGCTGTCGTCCCTATATTCGAGCTTCGGCGCGACCAGCCATGCCGGCGTGCCGGCATAGCGATGCGAATATTGCGTGTGCAGGCGGGTGTTGGTGCCGCTGGGGTTCACCACGATGTGCGTGGGCGTCGAATCGGCCGTCGCGCGAGAGACGGTGGAGGTGCCGAAGATCAGGAAGGTGTACTGGTTGAAATATTCGACGTCGTAGAACGAGTAGTTGCTGCGCAGCGAGAGCGTGAGCTTGTCGCTGGCCTTGTAGTCGACACTGAGATTGGCCGCCTCGCGGTGCGTGAACTTGGGGCCCGGGCGCCACATGACCTGATACGGCATGACCCGGCCGCCCGGGAGATAGGACCAGTCGGTCTGGATGCGATCCTGCTGGACGTAGTTGGCGTTGTAGCTGGCGTTGAACGCCACGCCGAGCGTGCCGCCCAGGAACACGTCGGCATAGCCGATCTGGGCGGAGGGGTAGATGCGCGCGTGCTTCTTGTCGTCGGGGAAATAGGCCGGCGAGAGGCCGGAGTCCGAAGTGCCGACCCCGCCGAGCTGGAAGCGGAGCAGCCGGCGGTTGCGCTGGAAGGCGTATTTGCTGCGCAGGTTGATGCTGCCGCCCGGCGAATCGGCATCCATGCTCGCCGTCAGCGTGTTGTTGAGCTCGATCGAGTCGATCCCGGTGATCGACATCTGCTCGAACGAGTTCTGGCGGCCGTTGTTGTTGTTCGAGGTCGCCGTCGCCATGCGGGCGCCGTCGGTGGTGAAGGTCGAATATTTGGGATCGAGCCCGCCGATGCGCACTGCAGTGGCGTCCACCTCGGTATAATCGAGCGAGATGCCCGGCATGTTCTTCATGAATTCGCCGACGTCGCCCATGGTGAGCGCGCCGAAATTGTCGGCGGCGACGACGTTCTTGGCGTTGGGCGCAGCGCGGCGCTCCATGATGGAGTCGGCCTGGCCCGCGCGATTGGCGACGACCACCAACTCGTTCTCGTCGCCGCCCGAGAGCGCGTCCGACGGCGCCTTCAGATCGAAATCCAGCGTCGCCACCTCGCCCGCGGCGACGGTGACGACGGCGGTCGTCACTTCCAGGCCGGTGTATCGCACGACGATAGAGGCTTCGCCGGTCGGGACGCCGGTGAGGCGGAAGCTGCCGTCATCCTCGGAATAATCGCCGATCGTCGTGCCTTCGACGCGAATCTCGGCGTTGCGCACATATTCCCCGGTCGCGGTATTGAAGACACGCCCGCGCACGCTGCCGGTGCCGGCGGTCTGGACCTGCCCGGCTCCGCTCGACGCGCCCGGACCCGACGACCGCAGCGTAATGACCTGTCCGTCGTCCGAATCGATCCGGAGCGGCGTGCCCGCGATGAGGCGGCGGAGCGCCGTGCGGACATCCATCCGGCCTTTGACCGCCGGCGTCGAAATTCCCCTGAGGTCCCGCGCCGGCGCCACGATCTGCACCTGCCCCTGGCGCGCAAGCTCGGGAATGGCGCGGACCGCCGGCTGCGCCGGGATGTCGAAGACGCGCTCCTGGGCATGGGCCGGCACGGCGGCGGCGAGCGCGGCGACGGCCGCCCCGCAGGCGAGGAAGGAATGACGAGACTTCATTGGCTGGTTGCCCCCACACATCGCCGCACGGGTCGCGACGTTCGCGGTTGAGAGCCCCCAGCCGATTGCTTCCGCTAATGGTTTCGAAATTTTTTAGTGCGCCGCAGCATCGCGGGTCAGGACGAGGTCGTCTCCTTTCCGCTCCAGCTTCGCGTCGAACACCCGGGCGATGGCGCGGCTGAAGCCGACGGGATCGTTGGCGGCGAACAGGCCGGTCACCGGCTCGCGCGCGAGATCGGGATCGTCGATCCGGATCCGTATGGCGCTGTAGCGCGCGAAGCTGTCCGCGGCCTGCTGCAGCGATTCCCCCTCGAAGGCCAGCTTCCCCTCGCGCCATGCGAGTTCGCGCGTGACCGCTTCGGGCCCGACGGCCTGCGGTTGGGCGGCAATCCGGTCCGACAAAGTGAGCCGCATATTGGCCGCGAGCGCCAAGCCGCTCGCCGCGGCCGGACCCGCCCCGGCGAGATCGAGCCGCCCGCGATCCACGAGGATGTCGACGGGCTGGCCGTCGAGCTTGCGGACCCGGAATCCCGCCTGCGCCGTGCGAAGGCGGCGGCCATCCACTTCGACGACGAAGGGACGCTTCTCGTCGCGCGCGACGGAGAAATAGGCCTCGCCCGCGAGCAAGTCGACGAAGCGCCCGCCCTCACCTTTTCGGAGCCTGATGCTGCTCTGCGTGTTCAGAAGCACGGTCGAGCCATCCTCGAGCGGCACCAGGCGGATCTCGCCCCGCCCGGTGCTGACGACGGCGCCGGCGGCCGGGATGCCGAACCCCAGCGCCGCCAGCGACGCCGCGGCCACTGCGCCGCCGGTCCAGGCCAGCGCCCGCCGGCGGGAGATGCGCGCGGCCCGCTGCCGCTTCGGCTCCCGAAACGCTGCGGGATCGA
>CBIFVW010000220.1:0-5843 GCA_966186155.1 uncultured Sphingomonas sp. | reverse complement strand
GCTCGACGCGCGCGTCAAGGATCCCAGGGTCGCCGACTGGCGTGCGCGGCTGGACGCCCGCGCCCGGATCGTGGCCGTGGTGGCGATGAAGGGAAGCGCGCCCGACCTCAAGCCCGCCGGTGCGGCCGCAGGCTTCAAGCTCTTCCCCTGGGACGACGTGACCACGCCGGGGCGGCTCGACGCCTCGAGCCGGCTCGTGCTGACCGACAAGCTGCGCGAGGACGGCACGCTCGACTGGGCGCCGCCGGCCGGGGACTGGCAGGTGTTCGTCTTCAAGCAATATGCCTCGGATACCGGCGTGCTCGGCGCCGCCGGGCGGGGGCCGCAGCTTGTGCTCGATCACATGAGCCCCGAAGCCTTCGCCGCGCACGCCGCGCGGGTCGGCGATCCGCTCGGGGTGAAGCCGGCCGGCATGCGCGCCGCGTTCGTCGACAGCCTGGAGCTGATGCAGGACATCCAATGGGGCCCGCAGCTGCTCGGCGAATTCAGGAAGCGGCGGGGCTATGACCTGACGCCCTATCTCCCCTTCGTGCTCCAGCCCGGCTGGATGCAGGCATGGGGCGAACATTATTCGCCGCCCTATTTCGAGGCGGCTAAAAGCGACCTCGGCGAACGGGTGCGCGCCGACTATCGGCGCACCGTTTCCGACCTCATGATCGAGGGGTTCGTGCTCCCCTTCGTTTCGTGGAGCCATGCCCATGGCCTTGAGGCCAAATTCCAGGCGCATGGCGGCGCGTTCGACATCCTGCGCGGTTATGGCCTGGCGGACATCCCGGAAACCGAGGATCTGGTGCATGCCGATCCGCTGTTCATGCGCCTCGCACGCTCGGCGGCGCACCTCTATGGCCGCCGCCTCGTTTCCGCCGAAAGCCTCGTATGGCCGGCACGCCCCTACGACATGACGCCGGACGAGCTGCGCCGCCGTGTCGATGTCATCGTCTCGGGCGGCGTCAACAGCCTGATCCTGCACGGGCTCGATTATCGCCTCCGTCCCGAGAACTGGCCCGGTTGGCACGCCTTCCAGCCGAACGCGTTCACGCCCGGCTTCAGCACGATGCTGACCGAGACCAATCCGATCTGGCCGGCGGTCAAGCCGCTCGCCGGCTATATCGCCCGGCTCCAGTCGGTGATGCAGGCGGGAACAGCGGTCGTGCCGGTCGCCTATTTCTACGGTGGCTACGGCTATTATGTCGGCATCGAGGACGAAGGCGTCGGCGGCCAGGCCGCCGAGAAGGGCTTCCTCGCCGCGGGCTTCGACTTCGACCGGATCAACCCCGATTCGATCGCCCAGGCGCGCGTCGAGAAAGGGCGGCTCGTCTCGAAGGGCGGCCATGGCTATGCCGCGCTCGTCCTGCCGCCGCTCGACGGCATCCGCGCGGAAACCGCCGAAGCCATCGCCCGCTTCGCCAGGGCCGGACTGCCGGTCTTCTTCACCGGCCATGCTCCGGCCCGCGACGAGGGGCTTGCCGATGCGGAAAGGCGCGACGCGCGGGTGCGCAGGGCCGTCGCCGCCGCGCTCGCTGCCGGGGCGAGGATCGTCCCCGCCGCGGAAGTGCCGCCCGCGCTGCGCGCTGCGAAGGTGCCGGCCAACCTGACGTTCACCGGCGACGCGGCCGACCTGGTCTTCGTGCAGCGGCAGGCCGAAGGACGCCTGGTCACGTTCCTCCACAATCGCGGGCAGGCGGACCGGCAGGTCACGCTGGCGCTGCCCCGCCTCGGCGGCGTGACGCGCTGGCAACCGATGGACGGCAGTATCGCGCCGGTTTCCGCGAGCGCCAGCGGCAGCACCACCGCCGTTCCCGTGGCGCTCGCGCCGGGCGAAAGCGCGCTGCTGGTGCTCGATCCGAAGACCCGGCCGCAACCGGTTTCGTCCCCCGTCACGGCCGGGCGCATCGCACTCACCGCCGATGGCTGGTCGCTTGAGGTGGAGGGCCATGTGTCCCGCAAGCCCTTTGCCCGCGATCTCGGCGCCTTCGCACTCAAGGACCTTCGCGACGTGGCCGGGCTCGAGCGCTTCTCGGGAACCGCGACCTACCGCCGGTCAATCGATGTCGACCCGGCCTGGCTCGCCCGCGGGAAAAGGCTGGTGCTGGACCTGGGCGAGGTCCACGACCTGGCGCTGGTGAGCGTGAATGGGCGCGAGCTGCCGCCGGCGATCACCGCGCCGTTCCGCGTCGATGTGACCGATGCGCTGCGTCCGGGCGCCAACGACCTGGTGGTGCGTGTCGCCAACACGCCGCAGAATGCGATGATCGACGATAAGGCATCCGCCTACAGGAACCTGAAATCCGCTCCGGCCGGCCTTGTCGGACCTGTCGTGCTGTCGATGCTCGAGAGACGGATGTGAGCGGCGGGAACAGGCGGGCCGGCGCAACGCAATCGTCGCTGGCGGCGCAAGACGTCCGGAAGGCGAGCGGGTCCGGCAGTTCACGCCGCTGGTTGCAGATGTCGCCCATGCGATCGGCGAGCGGCTCGGCATGAAATAGCGCGCGGCAGGTGGTCATATGCGCGACCCGGCCGCGTGACGCGGACTGTATGGCCTTCCTCGCGGCCCCGGCGGGAGGCCGGGCGCTTCCCGTCCTTCCCTCAGGCGCGCGGGAAAGCGATGCCCGAAAGCCCTTCGCACCGGGCGATCAGCTGGTCCTGAAGCGCGGCGTCGTGCGCCTCCGGGTTCGCCGCGCGCTCCCGCATATGGTGAAAGTAGCGGCCGCTCACGCGCGCTCGTGGATCGTCGCTCGTCGCGAGCCAGGCCTGGGTCCGGTGCGACTGGTCGATATCGTCGGGAGCGGAAGGACCGCCCATCCGCGTCGGCACCCATCCGGGCTCGAGCGCGTTGGACAGCACCTCGGGCCAAAGCCGGGCGACGGCGAAGGCCAGCATCGCGTCGTACAGCTTGCTTTCGGCATAGGCCGCGGCGCCCGCCCAGCGGCGCTTCTCCCACAGCAGGTCGTCGAAACGGGCCTGAACGCCCTGGTGCATGCCGGAGCTCAGATAGACGAGCCGCCGCGGCCGCGCCATCAGCGCGGTGAGCACATAGGGTGCGAGGACATTGACCGCGAAGACCTGCGGCAGGCCGTCCTCGGTTTCGACGCGCCTCGGCTCGCGATAGCCGATGCCGACATTGTGGATCACGGCGTCGAAGCTGCCGGCTGCATTCGCCTGCTCCGCCAGGGACCGCATCCCCGCGATGCTGCCGGCGTCGCCGATCACCACCGCTTCGGCCTGCGGCAGGGCGGCCCGCGCATCCTCCGCCCGCCGGGCGTTGCGCGCGTGAAGCACGACTGCATGGCCCTGATCGGCCAGCAACTGCCCGGCCATCAGGCCGAGGCCTTCGGACGAGCCGGTGATGAAGATCCGTGCCGTCGCGCTTCTCCTCAGGATCGCAGTTTCGAGAGCCGCCGCTCGATCACCTGCTCGTACCGGGACGCTTCCCTGAAGGACAGTGGGCGCGACGCCGGCCGCCTCCCTGCCGAAGGATCGCGGTGGCCCGCATGCGGCGGGCCGGGGCTCCTGCAAAAAATGCGTTACGGCCTTTGCCGGTTCGCTTGTCGTACCGGGCGAGAGCGTTCGAACGGCAGAACGAAACCCGCCCCTTGATGGACGATGAGGAAGCCCTTGAAGCGTGGTTTTGCAGCGAGGTGCTTCCTCTCGAGCGCGCGTTGACGCACTTTATCCGGCGCAACTGGCGTGCGGCGGATGATGTGCGCGACCTGGTGCACGATGTCTTCGTGCTGGCGCTCACCGGTGCCCGCAAGGGCGTCCCGGCCAACCCGCGGGGTTTCCTGTTCATGATCGCCCGCAATCATCTCATCAACTGCGCCAAGCGGCAGAAGATCGTCTCGTTCGAGCTCGTCGCCGACCTCGAGACAAGGGAGGCGGAAGTCGACCTCTTCGCCGCTGAACGCCATCTCGCCGCACGCGATGCGCTGCGCCGTGCGCGCGACGGCATCGAACAGCTTTCGCCCCGCGTCCGCGAGATCGTGCTGCTGCGCAAGGTGAACGGCCTCAATACCCGCGAAACCGCCGAGCATCTTGGCATCGGCGTGGATGCAGTCGAGCGCCAGCTTGCGATGGGCATGAAGGCATTGGCCAACTACATGGCCGGCGGGTCCGGCCGGATCGTGCGACAGAAGCTCGCGCGGAGGCGCGGCCGGGAGACGAGGCCATGAGCCGCGCGCGGGAGGCCGAGGACGCCGCCGCGGCCTGGATCGTCCGCCGCGAGCGCGGCGACTGGTCGGCGAGCGACCAGGCCGAGCTGGACGCCTGGCTTGCCGAGTCCGACAGCAACAAGGTCGAGTATTGGCGGCTGAAGCACCGATGGAAGGAAGCAGACCGCATCGGGGCGCTCGGAATCGGGAGTGCCGATGCGGGCCGGCGAACCTGGGCCGCGGGATACTGGAAGCCGGCGGCGATCGCCGCGTCGCTCGCGCTGGCGATCGGCCTCGGCACGGTCCGGAACGTCGGCCACCTCCCGGCGCCGGAGCCCGCCCCCGTTCGATACGACACACCGGTGGGGCAGCAGCGGACGATTCCGCTCTCCGATGGCAGCAGGGTCGAGCTGAACACGCGGACGGTCATCCGGACGGCGGTGACGAAGACCCGGCGTCAGGTGTGGCTCGACAGCGGGGAAGCCTTCTTCGAGGTTGCCCACGACCCGGAACACCCGTTTGTCATCTTCGCCGGCCTGAAGCGGATTACCGTGCTCGGCACGAAGTTCTCGGTGCGCCGCGATGGCGACAAGGTGACCGTCTCGGTACTCGAGGGGCGCGTCCGGATCGACAATGCGCAGGCGCCGACGGAGCCGGCGGCCAGTTCCGCGACGCTTGTCGGCGGCGTGCTCGCGGTGAGCGAGGGCCCGTCGACCCTCGTCACCCAGAAATCGGGGGATCGTGTCGAGGACGCGTTGGCGTGGCGCGAAGGCATGCTCAGGTTCGACGGGGCGCCGCTCTCCGAAGTCGCCGCCGAATTCAACCGGTACAATCGCCGCAAGATCGTCGTCACCGACCCCGAGGTCGCTTCGATCCCGATCGGAGGCACGTTCCGGGCCTCGAACGTGGAGGCCTTCGCGCGGCTGCTCGGCGACGCCTATCATCTTCGGATCACGACCGAACCCGACAACATAAAAATTTCCCGCCGATGACGTTACGGGTTCGCCGCTCCGGACTGTCTTACCCCTCTGCAGACCGCGAATGGACGCGGCGGAAAAGGGAGGGGATATGCGGAAACGCACATTTGTCGCCGCGCTGTCGTCCAGCGTTTGCATCGTCGCGATGGCCGTACCGGCTCAAGCGCAGGTGCAGAGGTTCCAGATTTCGTCCGGCCGCCTGAAGGCGGCGCTCGACGCCTATGTCCGGCAGACCGGCCGGCAGGTCATCTACCGGGCGGACGAGATCGGCGATGCGCGCAGCGGCGGCGCGCGCGGCGACATGGACGCGGATGCCGCCCTGGCGAAGCTGCTCCAGGGCACCGGCTTCTCCTATCGCGCCGACCCGTCGGGAGCGATCGCGATCGTCGTCGCGCGGCGGACCGGCGCCGGAGACGCAGCCCGCGGCGCGGCGGCGCCGCCGCAGCAGGAAGCGGCGGCCGATGAGAGCGACACGGCGGACATCGTCGTCACCGGCATCCGCGCCAGCCTCGAGCGGTCGATCGAGATCAAGCGCAACTCCTTCGGTGTCGTCGACGCCATCTCGGCCGAGGACATCGGCAAGTTCCCCGACACCAACCTCGCCGAATCGCTTCAGCGCATCACGGGCGTGGGCATCGACCGCAGCAACGGCGAAGGCTCGCAGGTCACGGTGCGCGGCTTCGGGCCGAGCTACAATCTGGTGACGCTCAACGGGCGC
>CBIFVW010000219.1:0-5845 GCA_966186155.1 uncultured Sphingomonas sp. | reverse complement strand
CGCCTGGCGGAGCGGAGTCGCCATCACATTGGCGTTCGCGAAGGCCTCGGCCTCGGCGTATCTCCCGTCGAAGATCAGCTTGCGCAGCTCGGCGAGACTCTCCTTGGCCTTGGGATTGACCGGATCATAGGGGCCGCCCGCCCAAAGCGTGTCCTCGTTGAGCTGGAGACGTTCGGAAGCGGTGCCGCCGAATATCATCGCGCCGATACGGCCGTTGCCGACCGGCAGCGCCTCGGTCCATTCGACAGCGGGCTGGCGATACCAGAGCAGGTGCCGGCCGGGCTCCGGAAGCGCGCGTGGCGCCGCGACGGCGGCACGCGCGGCGCCCGCTGCGGCCACGCCTGCGCCCAGCAACCCCAGCGCATGCCTGCGCGTCCATGCGGTCAGCGGCGATCTCGGCTTCATCCTCGCTCCCTCTCCTGCCTCTGCGGGCCCGCCGTCGCAACGGCATTTCGCTTATGAAATAGATCACGGAAACCGGTGTCCCGCAAATGTCTGAAAATCGGCTCGCGAACCATTCTAGAGGTTCCGTATTTGAATGTCACTTGCTCTAATGAAAATTAGATGATAGCTGGCAGGAGCGAGCCCACCGTAGAGCGGGCCGTGGATTGAAGGGGAGCCGCTCGGCACGCGTCCGCCAGGGTAACCGGTGTCATCCGGTTGAGGACCGCGGCCGGCCTTCCCCGACTTTGGGAGAGGAAGGGCAATGATGCATTCGAAGAAGCTGCACGGCCGCCTGCAGGGCGGCATTTCGCTGGGCGCGCTGATCGCCGCCGCCTGTGCCGGCATTTCCCCCGTCGCGGCGCAGACCGCCGGGGGCCCCGAGGCGAGCGTGCAGACGGCGGAGGCGCCGCAGGACCCCGCGCAGGGCGACGAGATCGTCGTCACCGGCTTCCGCGCCTCGCTGCGCAGCGCGATCAGCGAGAAGCGCAACTCCGACGTCCAGATCGACGCGATCAACGCGGAGGACATCGCCGACTTCCCCGACGCGAACCTCGCCGAGTCGCTCCAGCGCCTGCCCGGCGTCTCGATCGACCGCGACAATGGCGAGGGCCGCACGATCACCGTGCGGGGCCTGGGCGGCGACTTCAACCGCACGCGCATCAACGGGCTCGAGGCGCTGGCGACCGCGGGCGCCAACGACGCGGGCTCGAGCCCGAACCGCAGCCGCGCCTTCGACTACAATACCTTCGCCTCCGAGCTGTTCAGCTCGCTCAGGGTGCAGAAGACGCCCTCGGCCGAGACCGACGAGGGCTCGCTCGGCGCCAATATCGATCTGCAGACCGGCCGGCCGTTCGACAGCAAGAAGGCGCAGTTCGGCCTCTCCGCAGAGGGCAGCTACCAGAAGAACAGCAAGAAATGGAGCCCGCGCATCGCCGGTCTCGCCTCGACGCGGTTCCTCGACGATTCGATGGGGATCCTGGTTTCGGGCGCCTACAGCAAGTCGGTGAACGCGCTCGACCAATTCGCGCGCGCGCCCGGCCAGTCCGACTATCTCTACCGCGGCTCGCAATGGGCCGGGGCGGAAAATCCCCAGCGCGCCGGCTTCTCGGCGCCCGTCGGCACCAGCTTCGGTTCGGTGATCACCAATCCCGACGCGATCGCCTATCTGACCGGGTCGGACCCGGCGGCCTATGCCAATCTCTATCCCGCCGGCTATGCGACGCTGGGGCGCTTCAACGATTCGCGCGTGCGCATCCCGGCGCTGCCGACGATCCAGCAACAGGACGTCCGCAACGACCGGCTGGGCCTCACCGCTTCCTATCAATGGCAGATCGGGCCGCGTACGCGCCTCAGCCTCGACGGCCTCTATTCGCGCTTCCACAACATCAGCACAAACTATCAGATCAGCACCGTCGGCCTCAATCGCAACAACACCAACGCGACCTACAACACGGCCAACAACAGCATCACACCGGTCAATGCGCGTGCGCTCTATCCCGGCCTGTGCACGCCGAACGCGGGCTCGAACATCGTGCCGGCACAGGACTGCGGGCAGCAGCTCTACGGCACCACGCCCGCCTTCGCGACCGCCTACAACAGCGCGGGCGTGCTGGTACCGTCGGTGCTCGGAAACGCCGCGGTGGTGCCCGGCGGGACGACCGCGGCCACCGCCAACATCTTCAGCGTCAATCCGTTCAACCTCGATCCCTACGATTACTACAACAACCCCAACTCGGTCGGGTACATCCCCTCCTCGAACCGCCTCGCCTTCCGCGGTGCGCTGATCGGCCGGCCCTCGGTCGACGTGCTCGAATCGCACGTCACCAACGGCGTCGCGGACTATCTGAAGCTCCGCAACGTCGACTTCCGCTCGGCGGCCGACCAGGGCGAGTACACGACCACCTTCAAGCAGGGCTCGATCAACCTCAATCACGAGTTCAGCGACAGCTTCAAGGTCGACCTGGTCTATGGCCAGTCCAGGTCGCGCAACGTGTCGCAGGGCCTGCTGGTCGAATTCAACCGCATGGATTCGCAGCAGAACTTCATCTATGACGAGCGCAACGGCGGAAAGATGCCGGTGTTCGACTTCGGCTTCGACGCGGCCAATCCGGCGAATTGGGAAGTCGTGAAGGGCTTCTCCGCGATCCGCAACTACATGCGCTTCGTCACGAATACCTATGAGGGGTTCAAGGCGGATTTCGACTGGCGGGTGAACGACCAGTTCTCGATCGCGTTCGGCGGCACGCGGCGCAATTTCGGCTTCAAGACCGCGCAGTTCGAGCGCAACAACGACCTGCTCAATCCCACGCTCAAGGAGGCCGGCACCACCACCGCCGCGATGGGCAAGGTGATCTCGTTCGGCCAGGGGCTCACGCTGCCCGAAGGCACCGCGACGAGCTTCTTCGTGCCGCAGATCTCCGCGTTCGACAGTTTGTTCGATTTCACCTGCAACTGCGTGAACAAATGGGGCGACTGGCGGATCACCGACAAGCGCAACAACACCGCGACCTATGACGTCAGCGAGAAGGACACCGCCTTCTACCTGCAGTTCGACTTCAACATGGATCTGTTCGGCCGGCCGCTGCGCGGCAATGCCGGGACGCGCGTGGCGATCACCGACGTGGTGTCGAACGGACGGACCACCGCGGGCCGCCCGGTCCAGGGCACCAACCACTATACCGACTGGCTGCCCTCGCTGAACCTGACCTACGAGCCGATCGACAATCTGCTCGTGCGCTTCGGCGCCTCGAGCGTGATGGCGCGGCCGATCCTGGGCAATCTGTCGCCCACCGTCTCGTCGATCTCGGTGCCCAACACCGGCGCGGTCGAGGGCGGCACGCTCACCGTCGGCAACCCGCAGCTCTCGCCGTTCCGCTCGACCAACATGGACCTCAGCGTCGAATGGTATTTCGCGCCGGGCGGGCTGTTGTCGGTGGCGGCGTTCAACAAGAGCATCAGCTCGTTCCCGCAGACCGTGCTCTACTCGTCGAAGCTCTCGCGCTTCCTCGATCCCGACGCGATCGCGGCGCTGCGCGCGCAGTTCACCAATGCCAACCAGCTCGCCTATATCGACCAGGACCGCGAGTTCACCGCGCGCCAGTATCGCGACGCACCCGGCGGTTATCTGCGCGGCATCGAAGTGAGCTACCAGCAGGACTTCACCTTCCTGCCGGGCTTCCTCAAGCATTTCGGCGCGCTGGTGAACTACACCTATATCGAGTCCGAGCTGAACTACATCCTCGATCCCGGCGCGCCGGCGAGCGGCTCGACGCCCGCGATCACGCGGACGCTCGGCAAGGCGCCGTTCGTCAACGTCTCGCCCCAGGCGCTCAACGGCACGCTCTATTACGAGACCGACCGTTTCCGCGCCCGCGTCTCGGTGGCGTATCGCAAGGGCTACAGCACCGCCTATCCGATCGCGGCAGGCAGCTGCAGCCCGGGCCTCAGCTCGACGCCGGCCGATCCGGCGGTGGAAGGGACCGCGTGCGACAGCCCGCTGATCAACGACTTCGTGTTCAGCAAGGCGACGACCAACATCGACTTCTCGACCAGCTACAAGGTCACCGACTTCTTCACGCTGACGCTCGAGGGCCTCAACCTCACCAACCAGCCGAGCGAGCGCTACGCCTATCAGGACCAGCCGGTGGTGACTCAATATGCGAGCTCCGGCCCGATCTACCGCGTGGGCGCCCGCCTGCGCTTCTGACCCCCCTGGGGCCTGTACCCATAACCGCAACGGGAAGCCTCCCCCAAAGCGGTGCGTGCGCCGAGCGGATCGATCGCATCGATCCCTCGGCGCCTTTTTTGTCAGCGCGCGGCGTGCGCCAGCAGCTTGTCCGGCAACAGGGTGATCCCCAGCCCCGGTCCGTCCGGCGCGGAGAGCTCGCTGTTCCGCACCTCGATCGGCTTCTCGATGACGGCGTTGCCGATCGGATTGCTCCCGATCCAGTATTCGCACACCATCGCGTTCGGCATCGCAACCGCGAGGTGCGCGCTCGCCGCGACGTGGATCGCCGATCCGATGCTGACATGCGGCTGGAAGGCGAGCCCGAACGCGTCCGCCAGCTCGGCGATGCGGCGGCATTCGGTGATGCCGCCCGCGCGGCAGACATCGGGCTGGACCAGGTCGATCGCGCGGTTGCGGATCAGCTCGACCGTCTCGTGCCGGCTCATGATCGAATCGAGCGCGATCGGGATGGCCAGGCCCTGCGCGAGCTCGGCATAGCCTTCGACGTCCTCGGGCGGGATCGGCATCTCGAAGAAGCCGATGCCGAGCTCCTCGAGCGCCTGGCCGAGCCGCATCGCGTCGGCGCGCGAATAGACGCCGGCGGCATCGGCATAGACCGCGAACCCCTCCCCCATCGCGTCGCGCAGCGCCCGCAGCACGCGAAGGTCGCCCCGCACCCCTCGCCCGATCGCCACCTTGACCCCGGTATAGCCCTGCGCGGCGAGCGCCTTCGCCTCGCCGACCAGCTCGGCGATCGCCTCGTCCGGAGCCTCGAGCGGCAGCGAGGGGATGCCCGAGGCGTAGACGCGCACGCTCTCGCGCATCCTGCCGCCGAGCAGCCGATGGACCGGCGCGTCCGCCGCCTGGCCGGCCAGGTCCCAGAGCGCGATGTCGGCGCCCGCGATCGCCTCGAGATAGAAGCCCGCGCGGTGGCCGCGGACGCGCATCCCCGCGTACATCCGCTCCCACAGCACCAGCACTTCGCGCGGATCGGCGCCGACGAGGATCGGCGCGAGCAGCAGCTCGACGATCTTCGCGGTCGCCTGCGGCGCCACCGGCGCCTTGGCCTCGCCCCAGCCGACATGGCCGCTGTCGGTTTCGATCCGCACCACCACCGTGTCGATCGTGCGCGAATAGATAAAGCGGCGGCGCAGCGGCACCGGATATTCGGTCGAGAGCTCGGCCTGCCCCGCCGCGCGCTCGGTCCCCCAGGCACGGCTGCCCCAATAGGGCCGGGTGTCGGTCGGCTCGGCCTGGATGGGGAAGGCTTCGACCTTGACGATCTTCATGCGAACTCCTGGCACAGAGCGAGCAGCAGGGGCCCCTGGCCCCAGGGGAATACGCCGAAGGGGCGCGTGGCATAGGTGGCGAGCGCACCGACGGGAGTCGCGTCGCTGACGAGCAGCAGCGTGCCGTCCGGCGCAACCTGCTCGTGCATCGCGGCGCGGGCGCGGCGCTCCATCTCGCCATGGACCGCCGCGTCGAGCAGGCCGCGCGCGAAGCCCTCGCGCAGCGCATAGGCCGCCATCGCCGCGAGGGTGGACTCGCGATAGGTGGCGGGCGCGTCGATCACGGTGTGCCACAGCCCGCTCGCATGCTGGGTGCGGGCGAGCGCGTCGACGAGCGCGCCCAGGCGCTGGTGGAGCTCCTCCCAGGCCGGATGCGCGCGCGGCA
>CBIFVW010000218.1:0-5848 GCA_966186155.1 uncultured Sphingomonas sp. | reverse complement strand
AGCTACCCCTCCGTCAGCCCTGCGGGCTGCCACCTCCCCCTCCGGGGGAGGATTTGTTGGCTAATAGGCCCGCGCCACCGCGAACTCGACTGCCTCGACCATCGCGTCCTTCGCCGCGCCGGGCGCGAAGCCGCCCAGCGCGTCGATCGCGCGCTGGCCATAGTGGCGGGCGCGGGCGATCGTGTCGTCCACCGCACGGCTCGCGCGGACCAGCCGCACCGCCTCGGCGAAATCCTCGTCCGAGGTGCGGCGCCCGCCGATCGCGTCCTTCCAGAAGCTCCGCGCCGCCTCGTCGCCGCGCGCGAAGGCGAGGATGACGGGCAGCGTCATCTTGCCCTCGCGGAAATCGTCGCCCGCGTCCTTCCCCATCGTGCCCGCGTCGGAGATATAGTCGATCGCGTCGTCGACGAGCTGGAAGGCGATGCCGAGGTTGCGGCCATAGGCGTCGAGCGCCGCCTCCTCGGCCTCCGAGCGCTCGGCGACCACCGCGGCGATGCGGCAGGCGGCGGCGAACAGCGCGGCGGTCTTGGCGCCGATGATGTCGAGATAGCGCTCCTCGCCAAGGTCGAGCCGGCGCACCGCGGTGAGCTGGTTCACTTCGCCCTCGGCGATCACCGCGCTGGCGTTCGACAGGATCTTCAGCACCTTGAGGCTGCCGTCCTCGACCATCAGCTCGAACGAGCGCGAGAAGAGGAAGTCGCCGACCAGCACGCTCGCGGGATTGCCCCAGATGATGTTGGCGGTGCGGCGGCCGCGGCGGAGGTCCGAATTGTCGACCACGTCGTCGTGGAGCAGGGTCGCGGTGTGGATGAACTCGACCGCGGCGGCGAGCTTGTGGTGGCGCGCGCCCGAATAGCCGAGCAGCCGCGCGCTCGCGAGCGTCAGCATCGGCCGCATCCGCTTGCCGCCGCCGGCGATGAGATGGCCCGCGAGCTCGGGGATCAGCGGGATGTCCGACTGCATCCGGTCGAGGATCACCGAATTGACGAGGTTGAGGTCGTGCGCGACCAGCGCCATCATCGGGTCGAGCGAGGGCGCGGTGCCTCCTCCGAGGCGATGGACGGTGGCGCTCATGCCCCGCGCTCTGGCGGCTTCGGCCCGCAAAGGCAAGGCTTGCGTGGCCGCGCGGGGGCAAGCAAAGAGGGCGAATGCCCGACGAGACGCTCACTCGCTACCGCCAGAGCATCGACAATATCGATGCCGCGCTCGTGTTCCTGCTCGCCGAGCGGTTCAAGGTCACCCAGGCGGTCGGCCGCTACAAGGCCGAGGCAGGATTGCCGCCCGCCGATCCGGGCCGCGAGGACGCCCAGATCGCGCGGCTGCGCGCGCTCGCCAAGGACGCCGATCTCGATCCCGAATTCTCCGAGAAGTTCCTGCGCTTCATCATCGACGAGGTGATCCGCCACCATGAGCGGATGCGGGACGGAACCGGGACGCCCTGACACCGTTCGGCCGTGGCATGGAGTCGTTTTCAGCTTCGCTGAAACGGCACCGGCCCGCTCCCCCACCCGGCCGCCCATAGGATAGCCCGGCTGGGTGGCCGGGTGGGGGAGCGGGCCGGTGCCGGAACCGGTTCGGCCTTGCCGAACCAGACTCTAGGGGAGCTGCCTTGGCCGACGACTATCTGATCTTCCGCCCCGACGACGTCGATCTCTCGCGCTCGCCGCTCCGGGGCGGCATCGACGAGCCCACGCATGTGCTGGGCGCGTTCAACCCGGGCCTCGCGCGGCTGCCCAACGGCAATCTGCTGCTGATGGTGCGCGTGGCGGAGGCGCTCAGCGATCCGGTCCATACCGATCATGCCCGGGCGATCCGCTGGACGCCCCAGGGCTATGTGCTCGACCGCCACTCGGTCCACCAGATCGACATGGAGGACCCGCGCCAGTTCGCCCTGAAGGACCGCAATCCGCGCCTCCTCGGCCTGACCTCGCTCTCCTGGCTGCTGCCGGTCGAGCTCAGCGGCGATGCGCGGGAGATCGTCAGGATCCATTACGACAAGGCGATCCAGCCCGCGGCGAGCTACATGGACTACGGCGTCGAGGACGCGCGGATCAGCCTGGTCGGCGGCAGCTGGTGGATGACGGTGTGCGGCGTCTCGGCCGAGCGCCACTGCACCGCCATGTACCATTCGGTGAACGGGCTCGACTACAAGCTGCTCGGCGTGGTGCTCGACCACCAGAACAAGGACATGATCCTGTTCGAGGGCAAGCCGGGCGGCAAGTACATGGCGCTCACCCGGCCCCTGGGCGAAGTCTATTTCGCCTATCCCGAGGAGAGTCCCTATCTCGGCGGCCCCTCGATCAACATGGCGCAATCGCCCGATGGGCTCCATTGGAAGCCGCTCGACACCCCCGGCATCCGCGCGCGCAAGGGGACGAGCAGCACGCAGCGGATCGGCGGCGGCAGCCAGCCGGTGCTGACCCCGGATGGCTGGATGCTGATCTATCACGGCGTCGAGAAGCTGGGCGCGGTGGGGGTCTATCGCAGCTTCTGGGCACTGCTCGATCGCGACGATCCGTCCCGGATCCTGCGGCTCGAGGACGAAGTGCCGCTGCTCGAGGCGAATCCGGCGCTAACCGCCGGCATCGCGCACCAGCTGTACCTGCCGACCCCGGTGACCTTCACCACCGGCGTGGCCGATGCCGGCGATCATTATATCGTCGTGGGCGGCGAGGCCGATCTCGCCTGCCGGGTCACCCACATGCCCAAGGAGCGCTTCCGGTGACCGACTGGTGGAAATCGGCGGTGATCTACCAGGTCTATCCGCGCTCGTTCCAGGATTCGAACGGGGACGGGATCGGCGACCTGAAGGGGATCGAGGCGCGGCTCGACGATCTCAAGGACCTCGGCGTGGACGCGATCTGGATCTCGCCGATCTTCCCCTCGCCGATGGCGGACTTCGGCTATGACGTCGCCGATTATTGCGGGATCGACGCGCGCTTCGGGACGCTCGAGGACTTCGACGCGCTGCTCGCCGCGGCGCACGATCGCGGCCTCAAGCTGCTGCTCGACCTGGTACCGAACCATAGTTCGAGCGAGCATCCCTGGTTCCGGGCGAGCCGGTCCTCCCGCGACGACCCCAAGCGCGACTGGTACATCTGGCGCGATCCGAAGCCCGGCGGGGGCCCGCCCAACAACTGGATCAGCGACTTCGGCGGCCCGGCCTGGGAGTGGGACGCGGCCACCGGCCAATATTATTACCACGCCTTCCTGAAGGAGCAGCCCGACCTCAACTGGCGCAATCCCGAGGTGCGCGCGGCGATGATGGACGTGCTGCGCTTCTGGTTCGCGCGCGGCGTCGACGGGTTCCGGATCGACGTGCTCTGGCACATGGTCAAGCATGCCGACTTCCCCGACAATCCGGCGAACCCGGAATGGCGGCCGGGCCTCCCCGAATATAGGACCGTCCACCAGCTCCATTCGACCGACCAGCCCGAGGTTCACGACATCGCGGCCGAGATGCGCGGCATCGCCGACGAATATGGCGCGCGCGTGCTGATCGGCGAGATCTACCTGCCGGTGCCGCAGCTGGTCGGCTATTACGGCACGGCGGAGCGGCCGGGGGTGCACCTGCCCTTCAACTTCCAGCTGATCGGCGCCGAGTGGAACGCGCGGAGCATCGCGCGGATGATCGCGGACTATGAGGCGGCGCTGCCGCCCGGCGGCTGGCCCAATTGGGTGCTCGGCAACCATGACCGGCCGCGGATCGCGACGCGGGTCGGCCCCGACCAGGCGCGCGTCGCGATGCTGCTGCTGCTGACGCTGCGCGGCACGCCCACCCTCTATTATGGCGACGAGATCGGGATGGAGGACGTCGCCATCCCGCCCGAGCGCGTCCAGGACCCGCGCGAGTTGAACGAGCCCGGCATCGGCATGGGCCGCGATCCGGTGCGCACGCCGATGGCCTGGGACGCGAGCGCCCATGCCGGGTTCAGCACCGCCGATCCCTGGCTCCCGCTCCACGCCGACTGGCCGGCGCGCAACGTCGCCGCGCAGCGCGGCGATTCGCGCTCGATGTGGCGGCTGACCCAGCGCCTGCTGCGCCTGCGCCACGAACGACCGGCGCTGGCGCTCGGCGACTATCACCCGATCGACTGCACCGGCGACCTCATCGCCTGGGAACGCCGGCTGGGGGAGGAGCGTCTGGTCGTGGTGCTCAACCTCGGCGCCAGCCCCCAGGCCTTCGCCATTCCCGAATGGGCCGAGGGCCATAATGTGATCCTCGCCGCGCAGGGCGGCACCGACCCGGCGCTGCTCGGGCCCAACGAAGGATATGTCCTGGCGCCATGAAGATCGCGATGCTCGCGCCGATCGCGTGGCGGACCCCGCCGCGGCATTATGGTCCCTGGGAGCTGGTGACGAGCCTGCTCACCGAGGCGCTGGTCGCGCGCGGCATCGACGTGACGCTCTTCGCCACCTTGGATTCGATCACCGCGGGCAGGCTCGATGGCGTGGTGCCCGCGGGCTATGAGGAGGACCCCGGGATCGACGCCAAGGTGTGGGAATACGCCCATCTTGCGCGCGTCTTCGAGCGCGCGGGCGAGTTCGACCTCATCCACAACCAGGCCGATTTCCCCGCGCACGCCTTTTCCCGGCTGGTCGCGACGCCGATGGTGACGACGATCCACGGCTTCTCCTCCCCGCGCATCCTGCCGATGTACAAGCCGTACGAGGACCGGGTGCATTATGTCGCGATCAGCGAGAGCGACCGGCATCCGGCGCTCAGATACGCCGCGACGATCCACCACGGCATCCGCCTCGACGACTTTCCCTTCGCGCCCGACGGCGGCGAGGGCCTGCTCTTCTTCGGCCGCATGCACCCGGACAAGGGCGCGGCCGAGGCGATCGAAGTCGCGCGCGCCACGGGGCGCCGGCTCGACCTCTACGGCATCGTCCAGGACCAGGGCTATTTCGACCGCGACGTGGAGCCCTTCCTCGACGATCGCATCGTCTATCACGGCCCGGTCGGCGGCGAGGCGCGGCTGCGCGCGCTCGGCAAGGCGCAGGCGCTGCTCCACCTCATCAATTTCGACGAACCCTTCGGCCTGTCGGTGATCGAGGCGATGGCGTGCGGCACGCCGGTGATCGCGATCCGCCGCGGGAGCATGCCCGAGCTGATCCGGCACGGCGAGACCGGGTTCCTGGTCGATTCGGTGGGCGAGGCGATCACGGCCCTGGGCCAGGTGGCGGGGATCGACCGCGCGGCGTGCCGCGCGCACGTCGCCGGGCATTTCACCGTCGAGACGATGGCGGAGCGGTACGTCGCGCTCTACCGGCGGATATTGGGGGCCTAGAGCAGCCCCTCCCTCCCCGGGGGGTGGGATCGGGGATCGGTGAGGCTATTTAATCCTCCCCCGGAGGGGGAGGTGGCAGCCCGAAGGGCTGACGGAGGGGTAGCTCGCCGCGGGCGCCATCGCTCGCGGAGATTACCCCTCCACCACCGGCTGCGCCGGCGGTCCCCCTCCCCCTCCGGGGGAGGAATGAGTTCACGCAAAAGCCGGCTGGTAGGCGAACAGCCCCGGGGTGCCGCCGGTCATGACGAACAGCACGTCGCCCGCGAACCGCCGCTCGGCGAGCCCCGCCAGCACGCCTGCGAAGGCCTTGCCGCTATAGACCGGATCGAGCAGCAGCCCCTCGGTCCGTGCCATCAGCCGCACCGCCGCGCGCATCGCCTCGGTCGGGACGCCATAGCTCTCGCCGCGCTGCGACCCGTCGACTCGGATCGCGGCTTCGGGCAGCGCCGCGCCGCCGAGCAGCGCCAGCGTCGCCTCGGCCAGCGCGTGCGTGCCGCGCAACGCTTCGTCCAGCTCGGCCAGCACGGTGAAGGAAAGCACGCGGCGCGGGTCGT
>CBIFVW010000217.1:0-5862 GCA_966186155.1 uncultured Sphingomonas sp. | reverse complement strand
CGCGGCGCGCGCCGCGGGCATGTCGCGGTCGAGCGCGCATCGCCTGCGCCAGCGGCTCGCCGGCACGCCGTTCGATCGCGCCTGGGACCAGGCGCTCGCGCTGCACGCCCGCCGCATGTCGGACCCGTTCGCCGAGGCCGTGGCGAGGGCGCCTCGATGACGCGTCGCCGTCGCGCAGGTGGCGCATCCCCGCCGCATTCCCGTCGCGTCCCCGTCGCGTCCCTGTCGCGTCGGCGTCGCTTGGGTGTCGCTTCGGTGTCGCGTCCCCGTCGCTCCGGCCCCTGTCCTCCACCGGGAGCGGCGTTTCGCCCCCCATCTCGTGTCAACTTCGTCAACATCGCCCGGCCGCCATTTCTCTTGCGCGCCGCCGCGACCTGCGTCAGCCTCGCGCATCAAGACATTGACGTGGAAGGGGGAGTCCCGTGACCGGCCAGCATCGTTTCGGAGCCTTTCTCTCGCTGGCGGCGGCGCTTTCGCTCGCCGCCTGCAGCGGCGGCGGCAGCGGCTCGGTCGTGGCCGGCGGCGGCGGATCGACGCCCACGCCCACGGGATCCGGCTGCACGCTGCGCGAGCGGCAGAACTGGGCCTTCTCGGTTCTCAAGGAATGGTATCTCTTTCCCGATACGCTTCCCGCCAGCCTCGATCCCGCGCCCTATGCCAGCGTCGAGGCCTATATCGACGCGCTCACCGCCACGGCGCGCGCGCAGAGCAAGGACCGCTATTTCACTTATCTCACTTCGATCGCGGAGGAGAATGCCTATTACAGCTCGGGCTCGAGCGCGGGCTTCGGCTTCCGCCTGTCCTATGACGCCGCGGCGCGCCGGGTCTGGGTCGCCGAATCGTTCGAGGGGGCGCCCGCGCTCGCCGCGGGGATCGATCGCGGCGCCGAGATCCTCGCGATCGGCACCACCGCCGCCAACCAGCAGACCGTCGCCAACCTGTTCGCCGCGGGCGGCGCCCAGGCGGTGGTCGACGCGCTGGGCCCCTCGACCACCGGCACCACGCGCGTGCTCGAGATCCGCGACGCCGCCGGCACGCGCGACGTCAGCGTCGCCAAGGCCGACTATACGCTCACCCCGGTCTCGAGCCGCTATGGCGTCAAGCTGCTCGACAATGGCGGCCAGCCGGTCGGCTATGTCAATCTGCGCACCTTCATCGACACCGCGGACCCCGCGCTGCGCAGCGCCTTCGCCCAGTTCCGCGCCGCGGGCATCACCAACATCGTCGTCGATCTGCGCTACAATGGCGGCGGGCTCGTCTCGATCGCCGAGCTGTTCGGCAATCTGATGGGCGCCAACCGCACGGCGTCCGACGTGTTCGAATATACGACCTTCCGCCCCGAAAAGGCCTCGAACAACAAGGTCGGCTATTTCGCGTCGCAGCCCCAGTCGATCGCGCCGGCGCGCGTCGCCTTCATCGGCACCGGCGGCACCGCCTCGGCGAGCGAGATGACGATCAACGGCATGCTGCCGTACCTGCGCGCCAACGAGGCGCTGATCGGCGGCAACACCTATGGCAAGCCGGTCGGCCAGATCGCGATCGACAAGTCGGCCTGCGACGACCGGCTGCGCGTGATCGCCTTCGCGGTCGAGAATCGCGACCATCAGGGCGCCTATTACAACGGGCTCGCGAGCAAGATGGACGTGACCTGCCAGGCGGGCGACGATCTCGCCCATGCGATGGGCGATCCGGCCGAGACCTCGACCAAGGTGGCGCTCGATTTCCTCGCCGGCCGCGCCTGCACCCCGATCGCGTCGGGCGGGCAGACCACGCTGGCGCTGCGCAGCGGCCGCGAGCCGCTGGTGCCCGAGCGCCCGACTCCGGCGCAGCGCGACGTGCCCGGCACCTTCTGAGCGGGGGCGCGGGCAACCCGCCCGGGCTCCACGCGTTCTCGGGGGCATGCTCCACCATGTCTCCCTCGGCACGCGCGACGCCGATCGGGCCGCGGCCTTTTACGATCCGGTGCTCGCGGTGCTCGGCATGCGGCGGCTGAACCTGCGCGACGGCTCGGTCGATTACGGCACTTCGACGCTGTTCTTCAGCCTCGAGCGGCCGAGCGACGGCAACCCGGCGAGCGTCGGCAACGGCGTCCATGTCGCCTTCGCCGCCGAGGACCGCGCGATGGTCGACGCGTTCTACCGGGCGGCGCTGGCGAACGGCGGCGCCGATGCCGGCCCGCCGGGCCTCCGCCCCGAATATGACGCGCATTATTACGGCGCCTTCGTCCGCGATCCCGACGGCAACAAGATCGAGGCGGTCACCTTCTCGGCCGAGTGACGCTGGTCAATGGGCCCAGCGCTCGCCCAGCACTTCGGCCTTGCCGCCCTGCATCCGCACTTCCATCGCGGGCTCGTCCTTCCGGCCGGGGGCGAAGAGCTCGTAGATCACGCTGCCGTCCTCCTGCCGGCTCTCGATCACCCGCTCGGGTGCGAAGGCGCCGGGCTTGGCGGTCGCCGCGGCCCGCGCCGCCTGTGGCGCCTCGCTCCAGGCGATGTCGCGCTGGATCTCGACGACGCGCCAGGCGGCTCCCTCCTGGAGCATGTCGAGCTCGACTTCGCTGCCGTCGGGCCTCGTCCCCTCGACGTCGTAATAGATGCGCCCCTCGCGCTCCTTGCGCTCGGCCTCGGCGATCGTGATGCCGGGGACGGTCTTCTCGGCGAGCGCGCGCAGCTCGGCGGGAACCGCGTCCGCCGCGACCTGGCTGGCGTTGGTCACCGGCCCCGCCGGCAGCACGCCGTTCGCGGGTTCGCCGCCGTCGGAGCAACCCGACGCCGCCAGTGCCATTCCGATCGCGAGCTTGCGCATCCCTCGTCTCCTCCAGCCCCCCGCGCGCTTATAGCAGGCGATTCGACTCCGGCTCCAGCGTGGAACATAAAGCGAACATCGAATCGGGAGTGCCGCCTGTGCCGACTGTCCATCGCTTCTTCTTCGCGCTCCAGCCGACCGGCCGGGATCGCCTGCTGATCGCGGTGCACCGCGATGCGCTGGCCGCCGCGCAATCGCCGGTCGCCAACGACCGGCTGCACCTCACCATGGGCGTCACTGCCGATTTCGCGAGCTATCCCAGCGCGGTCGAGCGCCGGCTCAAGGCGATCGGCGACGCGGTCGGCGAGGCGCCGGTGCCGGTGGTGCTCGATCGCCTCGCGGCGTCGCGCCGCTCCTACGCGCTGCGCCCGAGCCGCAGCTGCGCCCGGATCAAGGCACTGCACGCCGCGCTCGCCGCGCCGATGCGGCAGGGCGGGCTGCTGCGGTCCGACTGGAAATTCAGCCCGCATGTCACGCTCGCCTATCGCGCCGGCGAGCCGTTCAGCACCCCGATCGACGCGATCGCCTGGGAGAGCCGGGATTTCGTGCTGATCTACAGTGCGGTCGGCGAGACCCGGCATGTCGAGCTCGGCCGCTGGCCGCTCGTGCCGCGCCAGGGCGAGCTGTTCCACTGACGACCGACGCGGGCCGGCTCAGCGCTTGCGGACGAACTCGGCGCGCAGCACCAGTCCCTTGATGCCCTCGAACCGGCAGTCGATCTCCTGCGGGTCGCCGGTCAGGCGGATCGACTTGATCACGGTGCCGCGCTTCAGCGTCTGGCTGGTGCCCTTGACCTTGAGATCCTTGACCAAGGTCACGCTGTCGCCGTCGGCGAGGAGATTGCCGACCGCGTCGCGCACCTCGACTCCATCGCCGCCGGGCGCCGTGGCGCCGGGGCCGCCCGCGGCTGCCTCGGCGGCGCTGATCCACTCGCCGCGGGCCTCGTCGTACACATAGTCGTCGTCGCCGCCGTTCATCCTTGGTCCTTCGCGGTCAGAGCGCCGGCAGCGCCCAGTCGATCGGCTTCTGCCCCCGGCTCTTGAGGAACTCGTTCGCCTTGGAGAAATGCCGGCAGCCGAAAAAGCCGGAATGGGCCGAGAGCGGCGAGGGGTGCGGCGCCTTGAGCACGAGGTGGCGCCCGCCGCGATCGGTCGAATCGACGAACGCCGCCTTCTTCTGGGCATGGCTGCCCCAGAGCAGGAACACCACCGGCTCGGCGCGCGCGTTGACCAGGCGGATCACTGCGTCGGTGAACCGCTCCCAGCCGCGCCCCTGGTGCGACGCGGCCATGCCCATCTGCACGGTCAGCACCGCATTGAGCAGCAGCACTCCCTGCTTCGCCCAATGCTCAAGGAAACCGTGCCGCGCCGGAGGGATGCCGAGATCGGCCTCCATCTCCTTGTAGATGTTGACCAGGCTCGGCGGGATGCGCGTGCCGGGGCGCACCGAGAAGCACAGGCCGTGCGCCTGCCCCTCGCCATGATAGGGATCCTGGCCGAGGATCACGACGCGCACGTCCTCGAGCGGAGTGAGGTCCAGCGCGCGGAACCACTCGCTCCCGGCGGGGAAGATGCGCTTGCCCGCCGCCTTCTCGGCGACGAGGAACTGGCGGAGCGCCGCCATGTAGGGATCGGCGAACTCGCCTTGCAGCGGTTCGAGCCAGCTCGGGTGGAGTTTGACGTCGCCCATCGCTTCCCCGTCTCGGCAAGCGCGCCGCCGCTGTCAACACGCGCGCGAGCGGCAATCGGCACGGAGCGGGCAGCGGACGCAGTCGGTCGCCTCGAAGCGACAATGGGTCTGGCCGAGCAGCTTGGTGGCGACGTGGAAGTCGAGGAAATCCCTGCCCTTCCATTCGGGCATCGCCGCGGTGACCGCCTCGCTCGCCGTCCGCGCCTCGGCGCCGCGGCGGACGAAGCCCAGCCGCTGGAGCACGCGCAGCACATGGCTGTCGACGATCAGCACCGGCCGGTCGAGCGTGCTGGCGTTGAGCGTCGATGCCGCGATCTTGCGCCCGACGCCCGGCAGCCGCTCGAGCCAGGCGAGCGCGTCGTCGAGCGGCATCGCCGCCAGGAAGCCGAGGTCGAAGCTGCGCCGCTCCGCCGCGATCCGGCCGAGCGCTTCGATCACATAGCCGGCCTTGTCCTCGGCATGGGTCACCTCGGCGATGCAGCGGAGCACCTGGCGCCGGCCGGCGCGCAGCACGCCCGCCGGCGAACCGCAGGCGGCGACCAGCCGGTCATAGGCGGCCAGCGACACGGCATCCCGGGTGCGCCCGCTGATCATCGACTTGACCAGCTGGCCGATCGGCGGGCGCGGCGGCCGCTGCGCGACCAGGCCGAGCAGCGGCGCCAGTGCGCGCTGCCACCGCGCGAGATCGTCATGCCCGTAGAATCCGAAGCCCGACTGCATGGCGGAAGGCTAGAACATAAGGGGAACACGTGCAACAAGGATCGCCGCGCTGTGCTGCGCGTTGCCACACGTCAGGAGGAGCCGATGCCGTTCACCGGAAGCTGCCATTGCGGCGCGATCGCCTATACCGTCGACGAGGATCCGCCCGCGACGGCGCTGGCGTGCAATTGCTCGATCTGCCGCCGCAAGGCGCCGCTCCACCATTTCACCTCGCCCGACAAGTTCACGCTCCACACCCCGCGCGAGGCGGTCGCGACCTACAAGTTCAATCATCACGTGATCGATCATCATTTCTGCCGCGAATGCGGAATCGCGCCCTTCGCGGAGGGGCAGGGGCCGAACGGGCCGGTGGTCGAGATCAACCTGCGCTGCGCCGACGGGATCGACCTCGACAAGCTCGAGATCCAGTTCTTCGACGGGGCCAGCCGCTGAAGCTCGAACCCGGCCTGGAGCCGATGGAGGCGAAGCTCGTGGCCGCGCTGCCCGAGGGGGAGGGCTGGCAGTTCGAGCCCAAATGGGACGGGTTCCGCTGCCTGGTGTTCAAGCGCGGCAGGGAGGTCGCGCTGATGTCCAAATCGGGCAAGCCGCTCGCGCGCTACTTTCCCGAAGTCGAGGCCATGGTCGCGGCGCTGCCGGTCGAGCGCGCGG